>CAZDHR010000240.1:0-11067 GCA_964505295.1 uncultured Planctomycetaceae bacterium | reverse complement strand
GCCGACCCGCATACGGCACACCGATAGCTCTCCCGAGGTTGCGTGATCGTAAAAGTCACGCCTCCGCCTGCAAAATCCGTCCTCTGGTAGTGGTAGCCTCGAACCCCGAATGCGTGGTAAAGTAAACTCGTGGACATGCTGGCTTCTCCTTCTGAAGTGGAATCCGAAAACTCCAGAAAGAACCAGCATGTCCGCCTCTTTGCAACCCCAGGTACGCTTCAGTCGGATGAACCAAAAAACACCCGGTAGGCCAGATCCTCGGCCGTCAGCAGACCGCCCTGACTGAGCGCCTCTTGGCAAAGGTCGGGGATCCGCGCCCGGCGGAAGGCCACTGCGCCGTGCTGGTGCAACAGCCGATCGTCCGCGCTACCGCGGTGCAGCGTGAGGCAAACCGTCGCCTTCTGACACTCTGCGACGGGCTTGCCGGCAGGCTCGTCGGCAGAGACGGCGATCAGCGTAATCTTCCCCGGCGGGCCCATCGGCAACTCGGCATCCAGGAAGGGAAAGTAGACCTCCTTGACGACCTGCAGCACGGCCTCGGCTTCGAAGGGGAAGCAGCTCAGCCCATGTTGGATCTCGTGGCGAAACCGAGTGTCGAGGCTCTTGGCCGCGAGTCGGTTTAGTGCCTCTTTCGAGTGGTTATGAATCCCCATAACGAGCCTCCTTCCAGACAACACAATCCCCAACCGAACGTAACCGGTCGGACATATGTCTGGAAGGTAGCCTCGTCACGAGGTTGTTGCGGCGCCGGTGTGTTGCGGCTGCGGTGTGTTGCGCCTCCAGTGTGTGTTTACCTCACCCCAGGGAGGCCGGCGAGTCGGGCGGTTGCGGCGTAGTCGCCCGCGGCGGTCGTGGCGCCTTTGCCGGTGATCGAGAGGGCAGCGCAGGCCGCCCCCAGGCGTCCCGCATCCTTGATGTCCATGCCCTTCAAAAGCCCCACGAGCAGGCCGGCGTAGAAGCAGTCGCCGGCGCCGGTGGTGTCGACGACGGGGCCAGGCGGCGGGACGGGTTCGGTCTTGACGTACGCACCGGCGGCGGGACTTAGCAGCGCCCCGTCGGCGCCGAGCTTCACGCCGAGCAGGCCCGTCGCACCGCACTGGCGATAGACTTCGAGGATCGCCCGGGGATCGGTCTCGCCCGTCTGATCGGCCGCTTCGGCGTGGCTGGGCACGTAGACGTCCAGGTGCGGGAAGATTCGGTCGAGGGGTTCCATGCGCCCGCCGCTGCCAGCCGAGTCCAAGGCGGTGCGGCAGCCGCGCTCGCGGATCGCGGCGAGGACTTCCGGCAGGTCGTGCTCCAGGTTGGGAAGGAGTGAGTAGTACCCGATCAGGGCCATGCGGCTTCGGGCAAACAGATCGAGGTTCTCCCAGAACAGGGCTGGCGACAACTGCTCGGTGGCCCCGGGGCAGAAGGCGAAGCTTCGCTGGCCGGCCGAGTCGATCAGCACGACGGCCGTCGTGGTGGCGGCGGTCGGATGGGTGACGAGGCGGCGTGCGTCGATTCGCTCGTCGGTCAGGCGCGAGCGGATCATCGAGGCCCAATGGTCGTTCCCGACGCAGCCGAGGGCCGCCACGTTCATGCCGAGCCGGGCCATGGCGATGCCTGAGTTGCACACGATCCCGCCGGTGGCCAGCTCGATGGGGTCGACCTGGGTGAGCGTGCCTTCACCCGGTGCCACGTCGAGCCGGACGGGCCGGACGAGGATATCGGCCACGCAGGAGCCGCACACGACGCCGTCGATCGTCTTCGGCATGGCTCAGGGTCGAGGCTCTTGGGGCAGTGTGGGATCGGGCGGCTGGCCGGGCGGCAGGGGCAGACGAGGCGGCGCGCCGGCGCCGGCCGGCTCGACGCCGTAGATGTCGTCCACGTCGCCCCGGGCTTTGCCCTTGCGGAGCGCCGACTGGATCATCATCCACTCCCCCACGTTCTCCAGCGTCACGATGCCCACCAGCCTCCCCTCGCGCAGCACGGGCAGCGTGGAGCGCCCGCTCTCACGCATCCGCTGGAACGTGCTGTCGAGCATTTCGGCCTCGTCGACCGTGCGTACGTCGCTGCGCATCACCTCGGCGATCGCGACGTCCTGGTTCCCTCCGGCGATGGCGGCCAGCAGGTCGCTGCGCGTGAGCATCCCGACGATCCGGTCGTCTTCAACCACCGGGAAGTCCTGCTGCTGACCCGCCAGGAGTTCGCGGATGGCCGAGGAGAGCGGCTCGTGCGGGAAGAACGTGCGAAAGCGGGTGACCATGGCCGCGCGGGTCGGCACGCCCCGCATCACCGAACGAACGCGGACCATGTGGGCTTCCGCGTCGGCTCCCAGGTAGACGAACAGGGCGATGAAGAGCCACCATGGCTGCATCACGAACAGCCCGAGGATCCCAAAAAGGATCGCCAAGGTCTGGCCGATGCTGGCGGCGATTTGGGTGGCCTGGACGTAATCGAGCCTCGTGGCGAGCAAGGCCCGCAGCACACGGCCGCCGTCCATGGGGAACGCGGGCACGAGATTGAAGACGACCAGCGCGACGTTGGCCGCCAGCAGCCAGAACAAAAAGCTGCCGTGTTGCAAGAGCGTGCGCACGCCCATCGCGAGATCCCAAAGCTGAGAGATCCCAATCCACGCAACAATCACCCCGAACAACACGAAGGCGATGAGCACGTTGACCGCCGGGCCGGCCAGCGCCACCCAAAACTCCTGCCAGGGATTCTCCGGCATCCGTTCCAGCCGGGCGACGCCGCCGATGGGCAAAAGCGTGATGTCGCGGGTCTGGACGCCGAATCGCCGGGCCATCAGGGCGTGCCCCAATTCATGCAGCACGATGCACCCGAAGATGGCCAGCACGAACGCGACGCCGTCGAGGACCCCTCGAAGATCGCTCCCCTGGGAAACGAAAACGTAGACGAGCCAGGCGATCAACAGGACGAAGGTCCAGTGGACGAAGATCCCGATCCCGGCCACCTGGCCCAGCTTCCACGACCATTTCATCTTGCAGATTCCCCCCCCTCGTGCCTGCTGCTCATGTCCGAAATGCGTCGGTGAACGGGCCCCACACCATTATACCCGATGGCTGTGGGCTGACGGGGGGCGGTCGACTTGCCGAGGGCGCGGCGCGCAGGCGGCAACATGCGTCCCGCGGCCAGAGCACAGCCGCCCCTCGAAAGGGTGGGCTTTGCTGGGACCGGAGACCAAAAGAGCCAGCAATTCGGCCTCAAACGTCGGAAGCTCAGTGCCCCAATGGTCTGTCCAGGTTGAGTTTACGGGTCGCACGGTTGGATTGTCCAACCGTGCTTCCGGCACTGCTGGGCAAGCCAACCGTGGCACCCGACCTGCGAAGTCGAGATGGACAAACCACTAGGCTTCCCGCATCTCGAGGCGATCGTAGATGGTGTTCCACTTCAGGGGCTTGCACGTGGCGTGGAGCAGGCTGCCGGGTTGGAGCGCGTCGATCTCGTCGTTCCGCGACGCGATCAACTGCACGGCGACCTCGCAGTCGGTGCCGCGGAGTTTCCCGGTGACGGTTCGTCCTTTGCGAAACCGGTGGTCGGGGGTGTAGCTATACGTGCGTTCCTTCTTGGTGATCTCGATCTCGCAATCGAACGGATTCTCCGTGTTCTCGTCGATGATCCGCTCCCGGTCGCGGCTGTATCGGTCGGCGGCGGTGATCTGCTCGACGATCCCAACCAGCGCGGGGTCCGTCGCCTCCGCGACGGGCGCAGGCTGCTCTTCGACCGGAGCCTCCAGCGGGGGCGTTTCTTCCGGCGTCGGTTCGCTGGCGGGCCGCTCCTCGACGGGCTCCGGCGCGGCGAGCGGTTCAGGCCGTTCCGGCGGCGAGGGCTCCGGCTGATCCGTGGGCCGAGCCGGCGGCGCTTGCTCCGCTTGCGGCGGCTGGAACACGGGAGGCGCCTCTTCGACGCCGGGGAAGACCGGGACCGGGATTGGAGCACGCGCCGAAGGCTCTTCGACGACGGTCACCTCCACCACTTCGTCCTCGGTCGACGGACGGACCAAGACCGGCCGCTTCTCGATCCAGTCGGGCCAGAACGGGATGTCGACGCGGACCTCCAGCTCCCAAATCACGTCGTTGTCGCGGGCATGGAAGCTGTACGCGGTGGTCTCCGGGATGGGGACGGCCCCCTCGACTTGGATCGGGCGACCCGCGGTCACCTCGCATTCGGAAACCAGCATGAAGGTCCGCTCGTGGAACTTGTGCGTGTGCGTCGTTCGATTCGTGCCGCTTCCCGAAACGCACCGCTCACTACCCACCAGCTCGGCAACGATGCGATTCAGACGCGACGACTGGTTGGGCGTGAACGCAAGCCGGACCGGCAAGCGGCCGCCCGGCGTAACGGTTGGCGAACCATACGAGAGCTTGACCTTCCCGATTCTCTTCTCGGCGATGACCTTGCGCAGGGCGAAGAAAAGGACCACTAACCCGAGGGGAATCAGCACGATGCCGAAAGGCAGAAAGAAGAAGCCGCCAAGCACCATCGCCGCGCCGACCGGCACGCCGCACCCGGACACCACCTGCTTGGCGCCGGCGCGCCCGCCGGTGAGTCCGGGGAGGTTGCCGTAGCGGGCGCTGCCAGGCAAGAGGACGTATTCCTCCTTGGCCCTCGGATCGATCGCCCAGGGGATGTCGACGCGGAGATGCACGTAGTGGTCGACGTTCAGGTATCGGCCGTGGTAGGTGGGCGGGCCGTTCGGGGCGGTGAAGCGGAACGGGTAGCTCAGCGACTGGCCGGCCTGGAGGCGACCCTTATAGAGGACGCTCGTCTGCTTGGGTCCGGTCGCCGTGTTCCCCCGCCCGTGCGTCTGCCAGAAGTGCTCCACGATGATGCCGTTGCACTCGACGTCCTGGTTCACTTGCACGTGGACGGTCCCGGTCACTTCCTCGCCGGCGCGGTACTGCCGCTCGGTCCGGTCGAAGACGATCCCCAGATCGCATTTAGACATCTTGGACTCCCCGCAGGGTCTGGAAGAGGTCGTACATGTGCCATTGGATCGCGCGGACGTCGTCGCCGAAGCGATCGATCATCGCGTGCGCGGTCCGGATCGTGACTTGGGGCAGGCGCCCGGGGCCGCGCCGGGCCGCCTCGATGCGCCGGTTGAGGATTTCGCGCAAGCGGGGTGCATCGAGCGCGCCGCCCACGTGCACCGTCTCCACGTCGAAGCCCGCCCGCCGTAGCTCCGTGCGGAAGTCCTCGTGCGTCCCGACGACCAGCGACACGCGCCGGCGGAAAACGCGACGCCGCCTGCGGGGCGACAGTCGCTGGATCTCGTCGACAAGGAGCGGGTGGCCGTGCGGGATCCGCGGCCTCCTCACCAGGAAGTCCTCGCCGACGTGGACGTAGGGCGCGTGGGGGAAACGTCGCTGAATGGCCAGCATGTGCGTCGTCTTGCCTCGCCCCTTGTCGCCCATGAGCTGCACGGCATAGCCTGGCCGCTCGAGACGGGTCACGAGGCGGTCCACGTCGACCACGGCCAGCCCGGCCCACGACGCCAGTTCCAGCTCGCCGAAGGGATTGCGACGGAGATTGAGATGGCCGAACGGCAGTCCCCGGGGCGGGTCGACGGAGAGTCCGGACGGCGAGCCGTCTTGATGAAGACGATCCGTTTCCGAGTCCCCATGCATGACGCGCGTTCCAGTTCTGCGCAAGAAGCGGCTGGATGCCCGTGTCAAATATTGCCTATCGCGGCGAGGAGGTCAAGGGTGCCCATTCGCGTCTGGCAACCGTTCACGGCGTTCGCTGAAAGTCGCAGGCACACGGCGTGTGCCGTCCGCGGGGCGACCAGCACGCCGCAGAGTCGCTTGGACGCGTCGTTGCTCTGACCTGAACATGACATCCGCAGGCGGCACACGGCGTGTGCCTGCTACCATCATGCTTTCGACTCGCCGGCGAGCGTGGTAGACTGTGTGTCGTCTCGGCCACCGTCGCGCTCTTAGGATCGAACCATGACCGCGCACCGTCAAGCTGCGATCGCCCTGGTCGGCTCGTTACTCGTCGTGCTGAGTCCCTGCGGAGCGACGGCGGGGGATCCGTCGACAGGTGACCTGCCGGCCTGGGTCGTCTACCCGGAAAAGGAGTGGGTTCGCATCACGCCCCGACAGGCGGGGCTGGACGTCGACAAATTCGACGAGATCCTGGCCCAGTCGAACGCTCACGGCGGCGGCTGGGGCGGCATCGAAGTGGGCCCGGACGAGTGGGGCGCCGTGCTCTGTCGCGGGGGCTACCTGGTCCACGCCTGGGGTAATCCCAAGTACAAGTGCCAATCGGCCTCGCTGGGGAAAAACGTCACGTGGGTCCTGGTCGGCCTTGCGGTGGACGACGGCCTGATCGACGGGAACGACCCGATCTGGAAAACGTGGACCGGCGAAGGGCAGCTTTCGCACGCGCACAAGCACCTGACGGAGGGCCATCACCGCGCGCTCACCTGGCGGAACGTGCTGGAGCACCGCAGCGGCTTCGTGCTGGAGAGCGGGTATCACTGGCGCACGAAGACCGTGTTCCACAAGACGATTCCGCCCGGCGTGAAGTGGACCGGCGACCCGCTCTACGACAACTACGCCCACAACGCGCCCGGAAGCGTGCGGCGCTACTCCAGCGGGGCCTTTTGGCGCCTGAGCCAGGCGCTGACCGCGCTCTTGGACCGGGATCTCAAAGAGGTGATCGACGAGCGGGTGTTCCGGCACCTCGGGATTCCGGCCGATCGCTGGGACTGGCTCCCCGGCAAGGTCGTCCACGACACGCCCGACTTCTATCCCGACGTTCCCAACTACGGCGAGTACGTCGGGCCGCCGTACGAGGTGAACGGGCACGTGGTCCGCGGCGGCCCCGGGTGGATCGTGATGAGTCCGGAAGACCTCGCCCGGTTCGGACTCCTCATCGCGACCCGAGGCGTGTGGAAAGGCAAACGGCTGGTCGACCCCGAGTTCCTTCCCAACCTCCAGTACGGGGTGCGGATTCACGCCTTCGCCGGCGATCCGGAGACGATGGTCCACTACGCCAAGATCAACACCAAGGACTTCCCGTTCGGCGGCGTGGGCGATTTCTCGTTCCCCAAGGAATGGATCGTGGGGCCCGTCGTTGGGCCGGGCAAGACCATGCAGGGGGACGCCGGAATCAACGATGCTGCAACTGGCGGCAACGCTGCCGTGAAGCCGCAGGGGCCCCGCGATTGCGTCGCGGCGAAGCAGGAGGATTGACCGCGAAGAGACGCACGTGAAGAATGCCGTGATGTGCGCGTCGATCAGTCGTCGGGCGCGTGCCTGCCGAGAGAGTCGCCCAGACGCAGCTTTCGGGCCGTGCCTTCCGAACTGATGTAGCGGTGAGTGCAGCCGGTCGCTTTGCGATCACGGCCTTGAAGGAACAGTTGGGATTGTTCGCGGGTCAATTGGGCCAGGCGGACTGCCGTTTGCGCAAGTTTGGGAAGAGGAAACTGGCGGCGGTTTCGCTCGCAGAAGGCGGTGGCGTCGGCAGTGGGAGCGACTGCGGGCCAATACGGGTTCGAAGAAGAAGGCGATCGTCGCGACCGCCAGGCGGCTGTTGTGTGTTATCTTCGCTATGCAGGGACCGGATCGTCCGGGCACACCTGCACGAAGCGGGTCGTCTCTTTTCGCCCCATGCACCGGACCACCAGGTGATACAGGGCGAACAGCTCCCAGGAGAACGGGATATAGCCGAGGTAGCCCAGCGCCGGCATCTCGAAGACGTGGAGGAAGCCGACGAACGGGACCTCGTAGACCCACTTGGGATAGGAGTAGAAGTTCCACATCTCCCAGAAGAACCCGCAGATCAGGCATCCGACCGGCAGGGCGATGACCGGGCGCCAGTCGCCGGTGGCCGTGTGGCGGAGCAGGGAGGGGTTGCCCAGCCACACGTTCACCGGGTCGAGGATGAGGTAGACCGACCCCCAGACCATCGGGAACCAGTAGAGCGGCCACGCGAGAAGCAGTCCCAGCATCAGCCAGCCGGCCAGGAAGAGGCCGACGAGCACGCCCCGCGTTGGCCGAAGCACCGGGCCTCGGCGCATGCGCCGGATCCAGCCGAACGTACTTGCCAGCTCGGCCGTGCCGAACACGGCGGGCATCACGGTCGAGAAGCTCACCGAGCACATGAGGAAGTACCCGAGATGGGTGAAATGCTCCCGCCCCTCGTAGAACCAGTTCTGCGTGCGCAGGTTGATCAGCTCGAACAGCCACCAGCCCGGCGAGGAGACGACGAACAACGCGACGTACGCCGCCGGGCTGCGCGTGAGCATCGAGGTGCCCTTGCGCCGCACCACCAGCGCGTCGACCGTCAGGCAGTACCCCAGCCAGAGCGGGAAGAACCCCCAATGCGAGCGCAAGCCCTCCAGGGACCAGTTCAGCTTCCAGAAGACGGCGACGAGAGCCAGCCCCACCCAGCCGTGTATCGGCCAGCGCTTGGCAAGCGGCGTCGCTGCGCCCTGGTTTGTCACTTCCAACTCCCTTCCATGTCCGGCTTCTCGTGGATTGCCGTGGGTCGAGCGCAGGGATTCGTGTCAGAGCTTGAACGGCGGACTCACCTCGGACCAAGGTCGGGCGATCCCGGCTTCTGGTACGGCTTCAATGCCCCGAATCGGAATTCGATCTCGGCGATTTCCTCTTCGCTTAGCTCCAGCTCCGAGTAGATGGGCGACGCGGGCATGCTTCGGCCGGGCCCGTAGTGACGCGAGACCATCGTCTTGAACACGCCGCGTTTCTTCCAGAGGTACAACTGGTAGCCGCGCAAATCACCGGGATGGGTCTTGCTAAGGTTGATCATGAGGAGGAACTTGCTGTACGCATCGCGCAGGGCCGCGGGGTCCGAGCCGCTTCGGTGCAGTTCCCAAACCCGGGTGAGGACGTCGGCGTAGATGGCGCGCTCGGTGATCAGGCCTTCCGAGCCAAGCCGCAACTCGTAGAGCCAACCGTAGCCTCCGCGGGCGCCGAATACGCGTCGGATGGGCGGTTTCGCCGCGACTAGGGCGCGCATACGGGCGATGACGTCCCCCGCCTCCTCCTTGATGTAGCCGAAGTAGGGGGACTCCGTGGCCAACTCGACCATCAGCGGCACGGAGGGGATCGGGCCCCGGTACGCGACGCCGCCGGTCGTCTGGAAAAACACGGGCCGCTTGGCGACGGAGGCCAGGGCACGCCAGTACTCGCGCAGGTCGTCTTCCGTCTTGCCCGAGTCGAGCGGGCGCGAGATGATCGCCGCCGGCGCCAGCTTCTCGGCATGCTTGGCGTACATGAGCATTTCGGCCGTGTCCTTGCCCTGCACGCCCAGACACAGCGCCGTGCGCAGGCCGCCAGCCGTCTTGGCCAGCACCTCCATGCCCCGGAGCTTCTCGTCGGTGGTCAACAGATCGACGCTGTCGCCCGACTGCGGCCAGATCATACCCGGGCAGCCGCACCAGTCGACGTAGCGCGCCTCCCTGGCCAGCGCGTCGAAGTCCACGGCGCCCGATGCCGTGAAGGGCGTCGACAGGATCAAGAACGGTCCTTGGATCCTCGGGTCCGGGGCGCCCGAGTCGGCGAGCAGGCCGGAGCCGTGCGCGCGTCTCCGCGGGATGGTCCCCGCAACGACGCCCGATGCGCCGGCCATCGCGATGTTGAGCATTCGTCGCCTCGTGATGCGTCTCTTGGTAGACACGACGTACCTCCGCTGATGGATGATAGGGAATGTGATGAAAGTGTAATGGGGTCAGAGCTTGAACAGTGAATAGTCCTTTCGTTCATACGCAGAATCGGCGGCAATACAGAGAAGCTTGCAGTGGCCGTTGGCCCTCTATTCACTATTCAAGCTCTGACCACTTCAGCACTGACCACTCCAGCAGTCAGTCTGCTTCGGGCAGGTTCTGCTTGCGCACCTCTCGCGAGCGATCGAGATACTCGTCCAGGGTCTCGATCTCGAACTCGTCGATCATCTCCTCGATCGATCGGTCGGGATGGAGCGACGAGAGGAAATAGACGGCCTCGGGGCTGGCGGTTTCGACTTTGACGTGCGGGCCGTACGTCTCCTTGAGGCGGCGAACGCGATCGGCGTTGTAGTCGATGTGGACGATCTGGCTATCGAGGTTGATTCGGGCGAAGATGATTCTCCCGTAATGGCTCGATTCGGCCAGCAGGCGTCCCAGCGGGTCGACGATCACCCCGTTCTCGCTCGGCACGGCGCTGGCGATGAAGCACTGGTTTCGCATGGCGATCGACGGCACCATCGCCCCGCCACGAAACGCGGAGAGGAAGCAGAGCAATTCGGCGCCTTGTCGCTTGTACTCGGCGAGCAGCTCTTCAAAGTTCAAGTCGAAGCAGATGAGGGCGCCGATCCGGCCGAAGTCGGTGTCGAAAACCACCGCGCCGCGGCCCGGCAACACCCCGCCCTCCATCTCCGGGATGGTGGGAAACATCTTGTCGTAGTACCCCGCGAGCTTGCCCTCCCGGTCGATCAACACGGCGCTATTGTATCGCCCGCGGCCCTTTTCGTCCTTGCGCCAGTAGCTGCCGATGATGTACGTGTGGTGCTCGTTGGCCTTTCGGGCGAGGAGGCTGGTGATCGGACCGAACTTGGGGAGGGGCTCCGACTTGGCGTCCTGCTCTTCCCGGCCGGCCGACCGGGGCGTGTTGTGCATGCAGCCTTCGGTCAGGAGGATGATGTCCGGCTTGTCGAGGGCGGCTGTGTCGATCCGCGCTTCCATCTCCGTCGTGCTCGCCCTGGCCGGATAGCAGATGCACGAAACGCCCACCAGCCGCGAGCCGGTCTTGCCGTCCTCCTTCGCCCGCTCGAGCCCGGTCGTCTCGACGCCGCAGGCCGGCCAGACTCCGGCACTCCAAATCGCACCAACGATACCGATCAGCCAAAAGGTCCTCGCCTGCGGCGTAACCATCGTCTTCCTCCCGTGTTTCCCGGTAGCAACGCCGCACCCGCGGCCCCACACCCGAAGATTCTCAACCACGCCCCCCTCGCCGTCAACCTCTCGTCCGTAGCAAGCAAACGCCGCGTGCCGTCTGGCTGGCTACGGCACACGGCGTGTGGGCTGCTAAAACGGACGGGGAAGAGGCCCGTGGATCTGCG
>CAZDHR010000239.1:0-11091 GCA_964505295.1 uncultured Planctomycetaceae bacterium | reverse complement strand
AGCCTCCCCGAAAGGTGGTCACGCGCGTCTTCGCGGGGCTCAGCGAGAGCCCGAGTCAAGTAGGGTGCGTGAAACGCACCATGTAGTAGATTCCACGTCCCATCCGCCAAATGGTGCGTTTCACGCACCCTACTCATAGACATCCTCCTTTCCCGAGCTTCTTGGCGCAATGAACGGCTACGTTGGGGGCAAAGCCACCAGCGGCGCAAGGAGGCCGTCGACGCCCTCAAGCAGGTGATCCGCCAGGCCCCGGACCTGGACGCGTACCTCGCCCAATTGGACAAGGAGAGTGACCGGACCGGGCAGGACAAGCCGGTCGTGCGCAAGGCCGTCGGGCAGGTCTACCTGGAAAAGGGAGAGCCCGACAAGGCGATCGCCCAGCTCCGGCTCGCCTGCGGGCTGGAGCCGAACGACGCCGAGACGCACCAGGCCCTGATCGAATGCTACGGCCGAAAGGGCGACAAGCCGGGGGCGGTCCGGCAGATCCTCCGGTCGCTCCAGCTCGCGCGCCGCGACGTCGAGCCCTATCGGGACCTCGGCCAACGACTCGATGCCCTCGACGAGCCCGGCGAAGCGGAGCGGGCGTATACGTCCCTCGTCGAGGTCCTGCCCCACGAAGCGGAAAGCCACACGCTTCTGGCCGAGGTCCGCCAGGAGCAGGGCCGCTGGCCCGACGCCATCCTCCACTGGCAGCGAGTCGCCGAGGTTCGCTCGCTGGAGCCGACCGGGCTGGTGAAGCTGGGCGCCGCCCAAATCCACGAGCGCCGGTGGGACGAGGCGTCCCGCACCGTCAAGAAGCTCAAGGCCCGAGGTTGGCCGCCGCGGTTCGGGAACGTCGAGCAGGAGATCCGCGACCTGGAGCAACGGATCGAGCGCGGCCGCGGGAAGTGAGTGCCGCAGCACGCGTGCTTGCACGCGCTGGCGAATGCGGACGTACGCTCCGCCTTCCTCCGAGGCCGCGCGGGCAATCCCACCCGCTCAACGGGCCGGAACCGTCTGGTACGGCTCCGCCTGTTGCCAGGGTCCGAAGTCGCCCGGCTGCGTGGGGCGGGTAACGGCATCTACTTGGATGATGCTTTCCGACCGCGCCGCGCGCGCCAGGCTTCTGCCGCGAATCGGCACGGGGCCCGTGATCAGCTCGGGAACGCTGAACGTCTTGAGGAACGAGTCGTAGAACTCCGGATCGCTCTGCGGGAGAATGAACGGTTTGTGGGCCTTGCCGGTCTCGTCGACGAAGCTGAGGTAGCATCGGGTGAACGTCCCTCCGCGCCGCCTGCTGCTGAAGGCGATCCATCGGGAGTTGCTCGACCAGCAGTGCCACGACTCGGAGAATTCGCTGTTGATCGGTAGCTTCGCGTACTCGGCGGTGGTCAGGTCCATCATGTACAGATCGCTGTTGGGCTGGTACACCGGAAAGCACCCGTAGCGGCACATGCAGAACACGAGAAACCTGCCGTCCGGCGAGATGCGCGGCATCAGGATGCTGAGACCCGTCTCCTCGGCCGAGAGCACCATCTCGGGCTCGCCCCACGCGTCCGCGTCGACGTCGTAGGGGATGCGCATCAGATCGTACTTCACCTCCGCGTAGCGGGCGGGGGGGACGACGTTGCGGTCCGTCCACAGCAGCGGCGCGCTACTGTAGTAAAGGTACCTCCCGTCCGGCGACCACGTGGGATAAGTCTCCAAACGCTGCTTGTCCGAGGCGCGGGGCACAATCTTCACGTTGCGGGCCTCGACGGCGTAGTAGGCCAACGCCGCGTCGAGGTCGACGACGTCGCGGACTTCGGCGCCGGCGGCGTGGAAGAACTGATCGGCCATGTTGACCGAATAGGCCGCGACCCGGCCGCTGGGATGCCACGCCGTGTAGCCGAATCTTTCCTCGATCTTCTTCACGTCGCCGCCGTCGACGAGAAGGGTGACGGCGCCGAGCTCGCGGCTTCGGACGCCCACGAACATGCGCTTGGGGTCGTGGTTGGCGAAGCTGTGGCAGTTGACGCAGGCGTGCTCCAGCGACATTCCGTCGAGCACGACCGATTCTCCGTAGGTCGTCAAGTCGCGCTGATAGATCCCGATCTTACGCCCCATGGTGTGAACCGGCCCCACCAGACGATAGACCAGGTGCCCGTCGATCGCTTCCCGCGCGATCCGATTGACGATGGTTTGGTACCGCCGCCAGCGCCCGTCCATCTCGGCGCAGACGTCGAATCGGAGGTCCTTTCCGCGGTTGGCTTCGACCAGGGCCCGCCAGCGGCGTAGGGGGATGGTGATCTTCGGCGAGCGGCTGAGGATTTCAATCGCATCGCCCGCCTCGGAGCGGATGCTGACGAAGAACCGCGTGCCGGGCTCGCGCACGGCGAAGTTCAGAGGGGCGACGTTCGGCGGGATGACCGACCCGGAGTAGTCGGGCCTGATCCGCGGAGGCCGGGCGACGGCCGCGGCGTCGTCCACTTCCGGCCGTTCGCGCCGCCACGCCACCCACGCGCCGGCCACGACGGAAACGGCCAGCGCGACCGGGATCAGACGTCGGAGTTTCCGCTTCATTCGGTCACAAACCCGATACGGCGAAGAGGTAGTAGAAGAAATACGTATCCCCGAAACCGGCCGCCAGGGCTTCGTTGCCGAGTTGTTCCAGGCTCGTCGAAGCGGCCATGATCTCGGTGAACTGCCGGCCTCTTTGAACGACCTCGGGGTCCAGCCGATACCCGGAAGGCAGGGCCTCCCGTCCGGCATCGCTCGAGTAGATGACGATCGCCTCCTGATAGTGGCGGGGAATCTCCCGGTATTCCAGGTCTTCGAGACGCCGAAGATTCGCAACGGCCCGGTCGAGGCGGTTATTGCACAGATAGAAAGACATCAGGACCTCGAACGCCATCCGGTTGCGCGGGTTTCTTTCCAGGAGCACCAGAAAGATGTCCTCGACGGGCGTCCGCGGAGAGACGAAGGTGTCTCGCGTGAGCATGGATCGACGCATGCCGGTTATTCGCGGGTCGTCTGCCAGGTGGGGATCCTCGTCGAGCCGGCGGAGCATCTCCCTAGCGGTCCTGCGATGCAGGGGGTTCCTGCCGAGGGCGTTGAGGAGGATTCTCGCCGTCTCCGGCCGATCCTTGACAACGTTGATCGTCGCCAGGTGTTTGAGGAGCTCCGGCAGCGGGCCCGTGGTCTCGAGGGCCTCGTAGGCCCATTTCTCGGCCAGATTCACGTGCCCCAGTTCGAGGAGAAGCCGGCTTTCCTGGAAGTAGGACCCCGCGTCCCAGTCGCTCGCCGGCGTGGCGATCAGATCGACGCCCGGGGTCTGCGGATAGCGGAACATCTCGTCGCCCAGCCGCCCGGTGTGATAAAGCGCCAGCACGATGTTCCGGTTGCTCCGGACGGTACGTTTCCCGTAGGGCATTCGGTCGGCTGCGCGGAGGACCTCTGTCCAATTCTCACCAACCGAATGGTAGTCGACCTGAAGTGCCGTCCTCGCGGGGGCGTCGAACGAATACCACGCCGTTGCGCCGGCGCCCAGGAAAACGACGGCCATCTGGATGGCCCGCTTCGGCCTGCCGCGGCCCAGCAGCCGGAAGGCCGCCGCGACGCGCGATGAGTCGGCTTCGGGCACCGGGCGGTCGGCAGCGCGAGAGGTCCAGCGGGCAAGCAGGCCGCGCCACGCGGCGGCGCCTGCCAGCACGACCGGAAAGAACGCGCAGAGAGCGATCGCCCAGCCGAATCGACACCAGACGCCCGAGCCAAAGAGCAGGAAGCCGCCGTAATCTTCATCGACGCCGAGGGCGTAGAGCGTTTCGCCCGCAATCCAGGCCACGCCCAGACCGCACGGCACCGCCGCCAGGGCGACGAGCACGCGGCGCACGACGAGAAGCTCGTAGATCGCCACCAGCACCGGGAAGAGCAGGCTCCCGGCGCCCAGGACGTAGTAGAGACCGGCACACGCGGCCGCCACGAGCACCAGTCGTTTCATGGTGCCCGGCGGCGCCAAACGGAGATAGAGCAGAAAGCACGACAGGGCTCCCAGAAGCGACAGCATGGTGTTCAACGGATGCGCGTAGCCGCCGTGCAGGACAAGCAGAAGAACGGCCGGCACGTAGCGCACCATCATGCCGCGAGGCCGGCCTGCAAGACGGGTCAGGACGTCGGTGCCGAGGCACATGAAGAGGGCGGCGGCGGTGACGATCAGGGCGCCCGCCCAGCCGACGCCGTAGAGCTGCGACAAAAATCGCGCGGCGTACTCCGCCAGGCCTCCCGGCCGGGCCAGGTGCTCGCGGAAGAACGGCCACCCCGTCGAGAAGGAGAAAGCGTGATAGGGCGTGAGAACACCGAGGCTATGGTGAATCAGGCGGGGATCGATGATGAGCCGGACGTAGAGATAGAAGAGCAGGAAGAACAGTCCGGTGTCAACGCCGAACCGCCCGCTCCGCCTCGGCATCGCTTCTTGAGGGGGTTTCACTCCGGGTGCCCTATCCCTCTCGTCCAGTGGTCCTACGCCGAGGCGGCTGGCCCGTGCCGAACGTCGGCCGGGACCTCGTCGATCTCTTCGCGCTTCTCGAATCCGACGGTCAGGCACTCGACGCCGCCGAGATCCGTCACCCCGTCGATCGTCTTCGGATCGCGGTCGCCCGCCGTCGCCCATGCGCGCAGCACGACGGTCGCGCGTCCGATCAGTATACCCAATTCCGCCGGATGCGAACAGGATTGGCCGCCGGGCTCGGCGGTTTGCAGAGCACTCTGGTCTGAAGTATCATGAGGCGCGCGCGGTCGAGTAGCACGCGTGCAGCCCGGGCATACTACGGGCTGAAACACCTCACCTTTCCCCGGGAATTCGGGCGGAGAACCATGAACAGACCCGTGACAGTTGTTGTAGGGGCTTTGACTGCGGCATCGGCGATCGCGATCCTGCTCGGCATGGGCCATTGCCCGGCGCTGGCGGCCGAGCAGCCGGCACGCCCGCGCCCCAATGTCCTCTTGATCGTGACCGACGACCAACGCCCCGATACGATCCACGCCCTGGGCAACCCGGTCATCCAGACGCCCGCGCTCGATTCGCTCGTGCGCGACGGCACGACGTTCACCCGCGCGATCGCCCCGAACCCGATCTGCGTGCCCAGCCGGGCGGAGATCATGACCGGCTGCAACGGGTTCACGAACCACGTGGGCGTATCGAGCAACAAGATGAACCCCGAGCTGGTGCGGTGGGCCGACTGCATGCGCGCCCGGGGCTATCATGCCTGGTACGTGGGCAAATGGATGAACGACGGGCGGCCGATCAACCGGGGTTACGAAGCGAGCGACGGCCTTTTTGCCTCGGGCGGGGCGAAGTGGTACAAGCCGCAGGTCGACTACCGCGGTTTGGCGGTCACCGGCTATCGCGGCTGGATCTTTCAAGACGACCAAGGAAACAAGTTCCCCGAGAAGGGCGTGGGGCTTCGCCCGGATATCGACAAGGAGTTCGCCGACGCGACGATCCGGTTCATCCGGCGCAAGCCCGAGAAGCCGTTCTTCCTGCACGTCAACTTCACCGCGCCGCACGATCCGCTGTTCTTTCCGCCCGGCTACGAGGGCAAGTACGACCCCGAGAAGATCCCGCTCCCGGCGAACTTCCTGCCGCGCCACCCGTTCGATCACGGCAACTTCGAGGGGCGCGACGAGAAGCTGCTGCCCTGGCCACGCACGCCCGAGCTGGTCCGCGCCGACCTGGCCGTCTACTACGCGGTCATCTCCTACATGGACGAGCAGGTGGGCCGCATCCTCGAAGCGCTCGAGGCGACCGGCCAGGCCGACCGGACGGTCGTCATCTTCACCAGCGACCAGGGCCTGGCCGTCGGCAGCCACGGACTCCGCGGCAAGCAGAACATGTATGACCACACCGTGGGCACGCCGTTGGTGATGCGCGGGCCCGGCATCCCGAAGGGCGAGCGCCGCGACGCCCAGTGCTATCTCCGCGACCTGTATCCCACCGTCTGCGAGATGGCGGGAATCGAGGTCCCCAAGACTGTGCAGGGCCGTAGCCTGGTGCCGGTGCTCCGCGGCGAGGTCGACTCGCTCTACCCTTGCGTGTTCGGCCATTTCTCCAACGCCCAGCGCATGATCCGCACCGAGCGGTGGAAGCTGGTTCACTATCCGCAGATCGACAAGTACCAGCTCTTCGACCTCGCCAGCGACCCCGACGAACGAGAGAACCTGGCCACGGGCCCGTGCCGAGCGACCGTGTTCGCCGAGCTGCGGAGCAAGCTGGAGGCGTGGCAGAAGGAGGTCGGCGATCCGCTGGTCAAAGGAGAGTAGCCCTCCGTTCGCCGTGACGCGCGCTGTGCGCGTGTCTCACTACAAGCCGACTACTCGAACTCGAAGACCCGTTGTATCGCCGGTTCGCGGTACCTGGCCCCGCCGGTCAGCACGCGGAGGTTTTCGAGCATCTGGGTCTCGCCGCTTCCGTGGGTATGGCCGCAGAGGACCGTAAGCTCGCGATCGGGCCGGTCGCGCATCATTTGCAGGAAGCAGTCGCCGACGGCCTGGCAGGCGAAGAAGGGGAGCCAGTCGTCGCGCGACGGCTTCCCGTCGTACCAGGCCGCTTCGCGAAACGGGGGCACGTGCGTCAGGGCGATCACCCGGCGGTGCGACTCCATCGCCGGCGGCAGCACCCGGGCAAAGTGCTCGGCCGCCTCGTCACCGAGGGCCTCGAGCGTCTGCCTGAGCATCTCCCGATCCAGCTCCCAGGGGCCGAGCCGCCACTGCTTGAGTTCGTCGATCAGGAAGAAGTCGTTCAGCAGCACCTCGGAGCCGGCGAAGTCGCCAAGCCGGGCGTCGCCCCAGCCGTCGTGGCCGACCAGCGCGGTCGAGGGCGAAAGCTCGACCACGTCGGCGCCCGACAAGTAGACCAGATAATCCGAGCCGGCCGCCAGTCCGCTCACTCTTTCTCGCGTCTCGGCGATGGAACCCCGATAGAAATCGTGGTTCCCCAACACGAAGTAGATCGGCCGGCGCACGACGTCGACCATCTCCCCCAAATGCTCGACCACGTCGGGGCTCTCGCCAATGTCGCCGCCGAGGAGCACCGCGTCGGGCGACTGGGCGGCAATCGACTCGACGAACTGCCGCCGGTCGACGTGCTCCAGGAAGTTCAGGTGGACGTCCGTCAGCCAGGCGACGCGTTTCATGGGAACGGAGTGACTCCGTGTGTAGTAGGGGAAAACGGGAAAAGGGAGAAATGGAAAAGGCAGCTTGATGTCATTCGGGCCTCCTCCACCTTTGAGATTACTCGTTTCCCTTTTCCCCTCTTTCCGTCTTTCCTCTTCTTACACCTTCCTTCAGATGGCTGAACGGTCACCAGCCTGGCAATTGCAGATGGTCGATTTCCAATCGGCGATGCTCAGTTTCCCCCCTCCGGCTTCGGCCACCTCAGATGCTTGTGCAAAAACTCAAACGTCCCCACCCCGTTGATCTTGTGCGGGCCGACGAACCATTCGATCTCTGCGCGGTCGCCGAGGCCGAGCTGGGCGGCGTAGAGGTGCCGAACCTTGGCGAACTCGTAGGCGACCGTCTCGTCCGGGGCGACGCCGTCGAAATGGCCCCGCTCGACCATGAACGGGCGGGGCGCGATCAGGGCGGCCATCTCGGCGTAGTTGAACGTGCTCCCCAGGTCGAACTCGAAGATCTCGTACTCGCTGGTGAAGACGTAGCTGTACCGGCCCTTCGTGTTCGTGGCCGCGTTCTTCCATACCCATTCGTTGAAGTCGGCCGAGCAGATCGAGAGGCAGTAGTCGGGCACCAACGGCGGAATCCGCATCGCCGACTTGCCGCCGTACGACAGCCCGTAGAAGGCGATCCGGTCCGGGTCGACGTAGGGCAGCGTCTGGAGCCAGTCGACGATCTGCTGGTGCTGCGGGACGATGACGGAGAAGAGCGTCTTGCCGAGCGGGTTGGCCTTGCGCTGGAGCGTGCGGAAGCGGTCCTTGAAGAGGTAGAGGTTCTGCGGGGCGAAGGTGACGAAGCCCCGCTCGGCCAGCGCTGCCGCGAAATCCTCGTACGCGCTCTTCTTCCGGCCCTCGGCGCGGACCACGTCCTGCGGACGGCCCTCCAGCCCGTGCTGACAGACCACCACCGGCCGCCGCTCGTCCGGCTTGACGTCCTTGGGCACGAGCAGGATGCCGTAGGCGATCACGTCGGGCCAGACGTCCATCACGACCTCGTAGCCGGTCCATTTCGGCTCGTCGTAGGACTTGCGGCTTCGCACGTTCGGCGCGAGCGGCTCCTCGTCGAACCGGCCGACCACCTCGTCGCGGAAGATCGCCCGATACCGCTCGATCCGCTTGTTGTACTCCTCGATCCTCTTCGCCGGCTCCTCGATCTTCCTCAACGAGTCGGCGTCTAGCTCCTTGAAGAAGTCTTTGCGCACGTACGGGCTTTCGGCCAACAGCCACTGGCTGTGCCGGGCGAGTTCGTGCATCTGCCGGCGGTGGCGTGCGCCGGGGTCGAAGTCCTTGCGCAAGTCGCGGGGAGCCGGGCCCGGCGCGGCCAGCTTCGCCCCGGGCGAGAGGGCGTCGAGAAGCGATTGGAGGGCGTCCGGCGTGCCGAACGGGCCAGCCCCGTCGCCGCTGGGGATCAGCTTGACGGGCACGGCCGTGGGGAGCCCTTCGACGAGCTTCGCGGCACGCTCCACCTCGCGGCGGACGTCGTCGAGCCGGGGCGTGGTTAGCCGCCCAGGGCCTCCGCGCGTGGCCTGCTCGGCGACGACCACCTCGGGGCCCTTGGCCGCCTCGACGATCAGCGCCCGGGGGGCGACTGCCGCGGCCAGCTCGGCGTCGCCGAACTGCTCCAACAGCCCGAACACGTTCCGGTAGATCGGCTCCTGCCAGACGTTTTCGCGCGGCTCGAAGTAGGCGCTCGTGCAGACGGCGTCGATGCGGGGGTCCAGCGCGCCGGCGTAGAGGGCCAGCATGCCCCCCTCGCCCCAGCCGATCACGCCGATGGTGGCGTTGGCCTCGCCGCCCTCGCCGGCGAAGAAGTCGACGCCGGCCAGCACTTTCTGGAGCTCGTAACCGATCAGGTGACGCCCCAGCTCGAAGGCAGAGCGGTACAGGAACTCGCGGTTTGACAGTTGTAGGCGGTGCTGGGGCGGGAGCTTCGGGTCGATCTCGGCCGGCTTGACCTCGTCTCGGTTGATGAGCATCGGCACGAGCACGCGGCAGCCGCTTTCGGCCAGGCGCCGGGCGAACTGCGACTCGGGCGGGACGCCTTCGGCGAGGCCGGCGAGCATCTCGGGCGTCTGGTCGGCGTCGGGGATGGCGACGAGGTCGGCGACCTTGACCTTGCCTTCCGGCACCAAGAGCAGCCCCTCGCCGTGCACGTCGCCAAAGGCGGGCCAGCGCACCGCGAAGACCTGGTAGCCGGCCCCTTCTGCCACCAATGGGGGCTGGGACGTGCTGCCGATCAGCTCCAGCCCGTCGAACGGCACGCGCCGGTCGCGCACGCCCAGGACGTGGGCCAGGCGCTGGCGATTGGGCTCGATCGATTTCTCGTAGGCTTCGGGCGACGAGAGGTCGCGTTTCCAATGCCCGGCACGCCGCTCGACCGACTTGGCGACCTCGCCGAGGAGAAAGCGGTCGACCCCGTCGACCAGGTGCGAGGCGATGTCGCCCTCCATCACGAGCGGCTCGGTGCCCGGCAGGACGTGCGGGGGGCCCTCGGCGGCTTGCAAGCCGACCCACGCACCCATTCCCACCAACAGCACCGCGGCAACGAACAGGAGACTGGCAGATCTCATCGCATAGACTCCTTTCCCTCCCGGACAAAGCGGATGGTTCGACCGCGTGATACGCCACGGGCCCGATCGCCCATCTTAGCAAGGGGAAGAGAGGGTCGCCATCAGCGAACGGTGGCAAGGAGAGGCCACGGCTCCGGGAGATTACACAGTGGGCCACGGCGCGCCGCCTAGAAAAACGGCGATCCCCCTGGGAGTGCTTGGCCAAGCGGTGACGGGACTCCCACGTTGCCCCCGGGCCGCCCGGGGAAACCAGCAATCAAGCGGCGCCGCGGAGGGCTACTTGACGTACCCGGCGATGAAATCGACGGCGTCGCCGACGGTCTCGACGGACAAGGCCGAGTCCTCGTCCATTTCGATGTCGAACTCGCCCTCGAACGCGGCCACCAGCTCGACCGATTGAGTGCTTTCGGCGCCCAGGTCGAAGACGAAGTGGCTGTCGGGCTCGACCATGTCGTCGCTCACCTCCAGCACGCGGCAAACCACACGCCGCACACGATTCTCCACCTCATTCCTGTTCATCGCTCGTTCCTAGCCGGATTCGTACGTCGGCCACGGCGCAACCCACCTCGGCCGGGCCGACAATCAAGGGGTTGACGTCCAATTCCACGATACGATCGAAGTCCGCGATCAGTTCTCCTACCCGCATCAGGCATTCCTCGACGCCCTCGACGTCCGCCGGCTCGCTGCCGCGCAAGCCCTCGAGCAACCGGTGGGCCTTCACGCGGCGGATCATTCTGCCGGCCCCCAGACGCCCGATCGGGGCCAGGGCGAAGGTGACGTCTTCAAACAGCTCGACGTAGATCCCTCCCAGGCCGAACATCAGCACCGGCCCGAAGGCCGGGTCGCGTTTGGCCCCCAGGATGACCTCGTGCCCGGCGGGAATCATCGGGCGCACGAGCACGCCCTGGATCTCGGCCTCGGGCACGGCGGCCGTGGCTTGGGCGATCAGCCGATCGTATGCCTTCAGGACAGCCGGGGCGTCGGCCAGGTTCAGCGCCAGGGCCTGCGCCTCCGATTTGTGCACGATCTGGGGACTGACCACGCGGAGCACGACGGGGTAGCCGACCTCGTCGGCAAACGCCATCGCCTCCTTGGCCTCAAAGCACAGCCGATGGGGCGGCACCGGCAGCCCGTAGGCGGCCAGCACGTCCAGGGCTTGGTCTTCCGGCAGGTATCCCGCTTCGGCCTTGGCGAGGAGACCGGCGGCGGGCCGGCCGTCGTCAACCAGCCGCCGGGGCTGGTCGCGCCCCTGTTTGCGCCCGAGGCGGATCCGCTGGACGTCCGCCATCGCTTGGCAGGCCCATTCGGGGAGAATGTAGTGCGGGATGTGGGCCTTC
>CAZDHR010000238.1:0-11146 GCA_964505295.1 uncultured Planctomycetaceae bacterium | reverse complement strand
CTCACTTCAAGCCCCGCACCCGCTCTCCGTCTCGCAGAATTCGAGACTTAGCACTTAGACGAGGCCGAGTCGCGAAAAGTTCTTTTCGGCCCGCAGAGTAGGGGTGACGCTCAGAATCGGAGTTCGGCCTGTGGGGTCAGCCGGGCGGGATCGAGGGGGTCTGCGGGCCATTGCCGGCACTGCCGGCCAGCAGTTCCCACACGACGTAGCGGAGCACCAGCCCGATGAGGATCAGCAGCGCGCCGACGACGCTCCACCAAGCCGGCGTCTCCAACCCCACGAGGAAGACCCAGAGCGGGTTCAGCACCGGCTCGATCAGGGCGATGGCAACCGCCTCCTGGCTGCTGATCGAACGGAGCCCGCGGAGCAAGAACGTGTACGGAATCCCCATCTGCACAGCTCCGAATCCGGCCAGGACCACCAGTTGGCCCGGCGACGGCCACCGGCCCACGTAGATCATCCAGGGGAGCAAGGCGAGGGCGGCCACCGCGTGATTCAGCGCCACCAACCAAGCCGAATTCTGGCTCCGCAGCTTGCGCATCAGCATCAGCACCAGGGCGTAGCCCACTCCGGACAGAAGACCACAGGCAACGCCGAACTGTGCCTGCCCTCGCACCTCGCAGAGGAGGATCATGCTTACGCCCAATCCGCCGAACACGAGCGGGATGAGGTCGTGGCGCACGACCGGTTTGCGAAGCAGGAAGACGGAGATCAGAAACACCCACCAGGGGGACGTGGACTGGAGCCAAATCGCATTGGCCGCCGTGGTCCGCGTCAGGGCGAGCAGGTAGGTGATGTTCATGAAGGTGAACGCCAGGGCGAGCGGCAAAAGATAGACGCTGAACCGCGGCCGGCGAATCGTGGGCGCCAGCACCAGCGCGGCGAACAGCGCCCGCCAGAACGCGAACATCGGTCCCCGCGCCTCCAGGGGCCAATCGTCCCAGATGGGCAGCTTGGCGAAGAGGCCGCCGGTGCTCCACATCAGCGCGGCGGCCAGGACCCAAAGCCGGCCGGTGAGCTTGCCGGCGGTTGCGGATTCGCGGGACGAGCGGGGCGGCTTCATGGAGATGCCCGAGGCGTGCTGGTCAATCAGGTTCGGCAATGCTGACGCGGGTGAAACGCGAGACGCGACTTTGCAGGCGGGAAGCGAGCGCTAAGGGCTTGGTGAACGAGCCGCGCCCTTGGCCTTGGGCTGGGCAACCGGGAGGTGCTTCCATCGCGACGACTCGCACACCTCGACATGGCCGCTCGGGGCACGCACGATGAGCGTGGCGGTGTCCGGGGTGTTCTCGATCAACTTCAGGCCCTTCTCGGGTCCCAAGACGCTGACCGCCGAGGCCAGCGCGTCGGCCGTGATACCGTCGGGAGCGATGACCGTCACACTACTATGATCCGTCAGGCCCAGGCCGGTTCGCGGATCGACCAGATGGGAGTAGCGGTTTCCTTCGATCTCCACGTGTTGCCACGTGTCGCCGGAGGTGGCGATCGCCCGATCCGCGAGCCATAGGTATCGACTCGGCGGGGCATCGGCCTCCAGGGCGGCTACTCCGATGAGCCACCCCGGGCAGTCCGGCGGCGGGGCTCCCAACCGTATATCGCCCCCGGCATCGACCAGGGCCCGAGGGGCGCCGTTCTTGCGGAGGGTGTCGATGGCTTCGTCGATGGCGTACCCCTTGGCGATCCCACCCAGGTCGAGACGCATTCCCGGTCTCAACAGCTCGACAGCCTGGGCCTCGGGATGGAGCCGGACGAGCTGATACCCAACGCGTTGCCGGGCGGATTCCAGCCGTTCAGGGGAGGGCATCTGCTGCCTGCGTCGGGCACGACGCCACAGGCGGACCACGGGCCCGACGGTGACGTCAAACGCCCCTTCCGACCGCTCCGAGAGCGCTTGGGCGTGACTCAACACGCGCCACAATTCGTCGCTGACGGCCATTGCCTTGCCGATTTTGGAAGTGTCGCCCAGGCGCCTCAGCTCGCTGGCCGGGTCGTAATCGCTCAGAATGCCGTTCAATTCGCGCATCCGCCGGAAGGCGGCCTCGGCGGCGGTTTCGGCGGTCGCCTTGTCCGACGCGTAAAGCACAATTTTGATGGGCACGGCCATCTCGACGCCGGAGAACGCGAAGCGCTCGGGCGCGGGTGGGTCGGCCGCCCCCGCGGAAACCGGCGTGATGAGCGAAGTCGCGATGAACGAAACCGGGAGGGTCAAGATTGCTACGCGTAATGTGGTCGCCCGGCAGCGGCGCCGTCGTCCGCGCGGTCTTTGCGGTCTTTCCGTGTTTGTGCGCATTCGTATCTCGAGCGTTCGTGAAGACGAGGCTTCTCCTCCAGCTTAGACTGTAGGCCGGCCTCCGTGCAATCGGGCCCGCAGCCGGCACGCGTACCGGGAGACACATTTGCCGGCCTTTCGCCGTCACCAGCCGGAGCGTGGGTGCCCCGTCCTCCCGAGGGGGATCTCGATTCAATGTCACCGCCCCTTTGCAGGCGCAAAGGGCTTACCGTAAAATAACAGGCTGCCCGGCGCAAAGATCT
This sequence comes from uncultured Planctomycetaceae bacterium, assembly GCA_964505295.1. GTDB lineage: Bacteria > Planctomycetota > Planctomycetia > Pirellulales > Thermoguttaceae > DATKZH01. The sequence goes on along the minus strand of CAZDHR010000238.1, from coordinate 8,614 downwards.
CCGCCTGGGCAAGTTGGAGCATGCGAGGTCCCGGGGCACTCGGCGTGCTTGCCGGGACTACACCCCCGATACGAATCCACGCCAATGCCGGTTAGGTCCGGTAGGCTTCCTGCGTTGGGAAGCCTACTCCCTCTTAAGTTGGGAGGCGTTGCTTCTGGGTCTGTCTGTCTTCCTATTGTTTGCAGAGGGTTCTTTATGACTCGCACACTTCCTAGTTGCCGAGCGTTTCGGCCGTCGTCTTTCTGGATATTGGGCCTGTTGATCGGGATGTTCGCCGCGTCGGCCCTGTTGGCCGGCGAAGAGGGCGGAAAATCGGAGTACTTCGATCCGAACGAATGGGGGGCCGCCTCGTGGATGCCGTTGGCGGCGCGAAGCCCGGCTCATGCGAACGCCGACGCGGAAGCGAAGGACGGGGCGAGCATGAAGCCGTACACCGAGACCATCCCCGGCGCGGATCTCCAGTTCGACATGGTCCCGATTCCCGCCGGCAAATTCGTGATGGGAAGCCCCGAGGAGGAAGCGGACCGCAACGAGGACGAAGGACCGCAGGTCGAGGTGGAGATCGACCCGTTCTGGATGGGCAAGTGCGAGGTCACCTGGGACGCGTACGACGCATGGTCGTTGAAGCTCGACGTCCAGCGACGCAAGCTCAAGCGCGACGCCGAAAGCAAGGAAGTGACCAACTGGGACATGTTGGTCGACGCCATGGCCCGACCCACCAACGCCTATAGCGACATGACCTTCGGCATGGGCCACGACGGCTACCCGGCCATCTGCATGACCCAGTACGCCGCCAAGATGTACTGCAAGTGGCTCACGGCGAGCACGGGCCGCTACTACCGCCTGCCGACCGAAGCGGAGTGGGAATATGCGTGCCGGGCGGGCACGAAGACCGCCTATTCCATGGGCGACAGCCCTGACGACCTGGACGACTACGCCTGGTACTTCGACAACTCGGACGACCAGTATCAGAAGGTCGGCCAGAAGAAGCCCAACCCATGGGGCCTGCACGACATGCACGGGAACGTGAGCGAATGGGTGCTCGACCAGTACACCCCGGACGGCTACAAGGAGTACGCCGGGAAGACGCTCAAGAACCCGTACAAAATACCGACCACGCTTTTCCCCCGTTGTGTTCGCGGGGGCTCCTGGGACGACGACCCCGAGATGCTTCGAAGCGCCGCCCGCCGTGGCTCGGAAAAGGATTGGAAGATGCAGGACCCGCAGATCCCGCAGAGCATCTGGTACCTGACCGACGCCGATTTCGTGGGCTTCCGCGTGGTTCGGCCCCTCGATGAGCCGTCGTGGGACGATCCGGAGGAAGTGAAGCGGTTTGCCGAGCTGTACGAGCCGGATCCCGAGATCATGAAGGAGTACAAGGAGGCGCAAGGCGGCAAGGAGTAGTATCCACGCGTGGAGGGCGTTGGGACGCACCGCCGATTCTGCGGTCACCGATATGCACTTACGATTTTTTGATGATTCCTGGACAAGGAGATGCAGCGAATGAGCGACACGAGAAAACCGTCACGCCGGGATTTCCTGAAGGGTTCTACGGCGGCCGTGGCCTCGGCGGCTCTGGCCGGTGGCCTGAACGTGGGGCGGACCGCGCACGCCCAGGGCAGCGGCGTGATCAAGGTGGCCCTGATCGGTTGCGGTGGTCGCGGCACGGGGGCGGTCGTGCAGCAGATGAACGCCGACAAGGGCGTGCGACTGATCGCCGTGGCCGACGCGTTCGAGGCGAACGCGGCCCTCGCGGTGAAGAAGATCAAGAAGCTACACCCCGAGAACGTGGACGTGGCGCCCGACCGCGTCTTCTCCGGCCTGACCGCGTACAAGCAGGCCCTGGCCACGGAGGCAGAGTTGGTCGTGCTGGCCACCCCGCCCGGGTTCCGTCCCCTCCAATACCGGGCGGCGGTCGAGGCGGGCAAGCAGATCTTCATGGAGAAACCGTGCTGCGTCGACGCGCCCGGCTATCGGATCCTCCTCGAAGCCAACAAGCTGGCGGATGACAAGGGGCTGATGGTCGGCGTCGGCCTCCAGCGCCACCATGAGTCGCAGTACAAGGAGACGATCGCGAGGATCCACGACGGCGCCATCGGCAAGGTGATGTTCACCCGGGTCTACTGGAACGGCAGCGGCATTTGGAACCGATCGCGGGCCCAGCTTGCGGAGCAACTCAAGCGAAAGCCCACCGAGATGGAGTACCAGGTGTGGAACTGGTACCACTTCTGCTGGGTCAGCGGCGACAACATCTGCGAGCAGCACATCCACAACCTCGACATCGGCAACTGGATCGTGGGCGGCAAGCACCCGGTCGAGGCCAACGGCATGGGCGGATGCACGGCCCGGTACCTGGGCGATTTGAAGGGCACCGGCCAGATCTTCGATCACCACTTCGTCGAGTTCACCTACGAAGACGGGACGAAGATGTACAGCCAGTGCCGGCACATGGCCAAGTGCTTCAACAGCGTCTCGGAGGCCGCCCACGGCACCAAGGGCTCGATGGGCGATACCCAGCGCGGCTTCAAGCTGTTCGGGCCCGAAGGCGAGCGCATTTGGGAGTTCGACGCCAAGAAAGACGCCGGCCACCAGCAGGAACAGACCGACCTGCTGGCCGCCCTGCGTGCCGGCGAGCGCTACAACGAAGGCCACTACGGCGCCACCAGTAGCATGACCGCCGTGTTCGGACGTATCGCGAACTACTCGGGCAAAGCGGTCAAGTGGGACGAGGTCGTCGAGAAAGGCGGAACCGAGTTCCCCGACAACCTCGCCTGGGATGCTCCGCCCCCCGTCCAGAAGGACGAGAACGGCGACTATCCCATTCCCATGCCCGGGAGCTACGATCCTTACGCATGACCCGATTCCGTCGCAACAAAACCCGCGGGATGGCTGCACCCTTGCGGTCATCCCGCGTTTCTTTGCGCGCAGGCGTTTTGGGGGCGTTGGGACAAAATCGTGACCCATGGAACTTGACGTGCCGCGAGGAGACAGCCCATGTGCATCTGCCGTTTCTTCCTGTTCGGGACTCTCGCGATTCTGCTCGCCGGCGCGCCGACGGCGGCCGAGGACCTTTTTCAGATCGACTTCGAGCAGGGCGACGATCTCGCTGGCTACGAGGGCCTCGACTTCGGCAAGACGGAGGCCCAAGTCATCGCCGGCGGCCCGGACGGCTCGGGCCACTGCCTCCGGCTTCATAATCCCGAGCCGGCCACGGCGTGCGGGTTGCGGTTGAGGCGGCCGATCGAGGTCCGCAAGAACCTCGTCCTGGAGTTCGACTACCGGGCGGAGATCGAGGCGGGATACGAGGGCGCCTACCTCGGCATGAGCTGGTTCGTCGACGAAGAGCAGTGGTTTTGGACAAGCGATGAGTTCTGCGGCGAGTGGCGCCATGCCCGGGTCGAGATCCCGAGGCTCGGAAGCTCCGGCGGGAAGGAAATCCGGCCGGGCCTGGTCTTCTCCAGCGTGCAGCTTTACGGCAGGGTGAAGGAGGTGACCGACGTGCGGACCGCCACCAAGGCCCGGATCACCGTCTGGTTCGACAACGTCCGCCTCTACGTGGGCCAACCCGATTCAAGGCTTTCCGACGAGGTCCGCGAGTCGTACTCCAATCCGCCCTTGTTCCACTGGCCGAAACGGGACGATGAGCGTAGCACGAGGCTTCAGTACTCGATGAGCCCAGACTTTCCCGAGAATGCCTCGACCACCGTTGACGTGCCGTGGAACTTCCACACACCCGAGGAGCCGCTCGAGCCGGGCACGTGGTACTGGCGGGTGTGGAGCGAGGGCGAGCTGTGGGAGGGATGGTCCGACGTCGGGCGGATCACGATCCCGGCGGAAGCGCATCGGTTCACCACTCCGCCCGTCCCGATCGATCAGCTCGCCGGCACCGCGCGCCCCCGCCTTCTGCCACTCGCCCGACTCAGCGAGCCCAACCTTACCGAAGATCGCAAGGCGCAGCTCGTGCGCAACGCAAACAAGGTCTACGACCAGGGCGTGCCCGAGCATCCCGGGCCGCACGTGCCGGACGATCCCCGCTGGCCCACCTGGATCGACTGGTACGGGAAGGTGGCCGGCCGAATCACCGGCGGCACCGGCCGCCGTCTTCAGCGGATCGCGGGCTACGCCATGCTCACCGGCGATCCCCAGGTGATCGAGTGGACCAAGGAGCTGGCCCTGGAAGCCTGCAAGTGGGACCCCGAAGGCGGAAGCGCGATGCGACGCGGCGACATCGGGGCACATCATCTCTTGCGCGGGCTGAACTGGTGCTACGACGCCTGCTGCGACGCCATGATGCCCGACGAACGGCAGACCCTCCGCAACGTGATCGACCAGCGAGCAGGCCAGTTCTACCACGCGCTGAACCCCTTTCGCCGAGGCGAGGCGAACAACCACGCCTGGCTGAAGGCGCTGGGACTGGCCGAGTCGGGCATCGTGCTCCTCGGCGAGCACGACCCGGCGGCCGAGTGGGCGGAGTTTGTCCGGCAGCTCTACGTCGGCCGGTTCCTCTGCTGTCTCGGATACGACGGCGACAACAACGAGGGCCTCTCCTACTGGGGCTACGGCCTGATGTTCATCGTCGACTATGCCGACCTGATGCGGGCCGTGTGCGGAATCGACCTCTACCGGCATCCCTGGCTCAGCCAGACGGCCCGATTCCCCATGTACTGCGCCCCGCCGAACGCGTGGGCGGTCTCGTTCGGCGACTCGGGGATGCCCAACCACGGGATCCGCGGCCCGGCCCAGACGTCGCGCGTCCGCGATTTGGCGCTCCGTACGCGCGATCCCTACGCGCTCTGGTACAGCGGCCAGCGGGAGCCGGTCGACGGGATCACACCGCGCCCGCCCGTTGATTTGCCCCCGTCGATCCATTATCGCCATATCGGCGTGGCGATCTTCAACACGTCGCTCGTGGACGGCAACGAGGGAGTGACCGTGGCGATGCACAGCGGGCGCTACTTCGCCGGGCATCAGCACCCGGACCAGAACAGCTTCGTCGTCAACGCCTACGGCGAGAAGCTGGCCATCGACGGCGGCTACTACGACTGGTACGGCAGCCCTCACTTCAAAGCCTACTCGATGACCACGCTCGCCCACAACACGCTGCTGGTCGACGGCGAGGGCCAGGCCGCCTGCACTCCCGGGGCCGACGGCCGCGTGGTCACCTACTTCGACTCGCCCGGCTACGGCTACGCCGTGGGCGACGCCGCCGACCCGGAGGTCTACGGCGGTCGGCTCGCCGAGTTCGACCGCCGGATCCTGTTCATCAAGCCGGGCTTCGTCGTGATCCACGATCTGGTCGCGTCGGCCGAGGGCGAGGCCGACCTCGACTGGCTGCTTCACGCCGTCGTGCCGATCGAGACGGACGAAGAGAACGCGGCGTTCACCATCCGGTGTGAAAAGGCGGCACTTCGGGGTCGATTCCTCCTCCCGGCGGAGTTGGGCATGGGGGTGAAGACCGGGTTTCCCGTCGAGCCGGTGAATCGCTACAGCACCGATCCCGTGCCGCCCGACAAATACTTCCCCGAGTGGACTCTCCACGCGAGGCCGAAGAAGTCGGTCGCGCAGGCCGAGTTCCTCGCGGCGATGCAGATCCGGCGCCTCGCGTCGCCGAGTGATCCGGAGGCCCGAATTGAGCCCGTCGAAGCCGACAACGCCCACGGCCTCGAGCTCCGATGCGGTGACCGGGCTCACTTGGTCGTGTTCCGAAAACGTGGCGCCTCGGGCGTGATTCGATGCCGCGGGCTGGAGAGCGACGGCGAGGCGGCCGCGATCGAGCTGGACGCCGACGGGCAAGTCGTCGGGGCAGTCGCGGCTGACGCCACGTTTTCTCGCTACAATGGGCGAAAGCTGCTCGAAAGCGCCGAGCCAAAGAGCTGGGCGCTCGCACCCGCTCGCCGCTCCGAGTAGGCACGGTTTGCCGGCCGCTCCGGCCGACTTCGACGGAACTTCGATTGCCACCGAGCCTTTCGCCCTCACGCGGAAACTGGTAGAATCCGGTGGCGGCCGGGACAGGCCGGGGCGCCGCGCAGACCGGGTCGACTGGGGGGAGTCGGCAAACCGGTCGCACGTCAGCCCCGGCATACCGGTTCAGGGCAAGCGATTGCGGAGGGCCGGCCATGATCTCCTTGTGGGCGCTATTGGGCGAGGCCGACGTCGAGGCCTACGCGGCGACGTTGGTGCTGCCCAGGTATCTCTCGCACCTTTGTCTTCGGCCGTTCAGCTTCAAGGAGCAGTCGGAGAACTCCGATGGCCAAGAGCCGCTCAGGCTGACCTACTGCGGCGATGGCCGATTGGAGGAGTTCCTCCTGCGCCCGCGAGACCACGTGCTCGAGACGATCCGATTCGCCTGTCCCCGGATCGAGACGTCGAGGATACGTCTGCCGCAGGACGACGCCAAGTGGTTTTGGAATCGGGCGGCCGACCCACCGGAGCCGATGCGGGTCTACTTCGAACCGACCACGCGATCGCTCCATGCCTCGGCTCCGTCGCCCCCGTCCTCGGAAGCCTACGTTTCCGTGTCCCGGCGTCACGTGTTCGTGGGCAGACCCGTGGTGGAATCCTACCTCGCGGCGTGGCTCGAGAGTCTCGGGATCGACGACGCGGAGGTCCGGTTCGAGTTCGAGACGCCTTCCGGCGGGGTCGAACTCTCGACCGGCGCCGTCGGGGGCCAGATGTTTCTTTCCGACGACGTGGTGGCCGAAGAGCTGATCCGCTTCGCCGGCCTGAACCGGGCGCTGACGCACGTGAGTGACTGGGTCCGGCTCGACCTCGACTCCGACCGGCAAGACAAGTGCGGCATCTATGAGGACGGCGTCTACATCCGGCTCTCCGAACGGGCCGAGTAGGTCGGGTCGCGTCGATCGGGCGCCGTCGCACTAATCCATCAACCGTGCATTATACTGCCGGGGGCCCGGCCGGTACGCTTGGTAGTCGGCCTCGTCGAGCGGAAACGGCGTGTAGACGTAGATGAACCGATCGGCCGGGTTGTAGGTGACCAGCTCCTCGCGATCGTCGCCGCAGAGGTCGGCGGGAATGGCGAAGCTCCAGAAGCTGACGCCGGGGAACTCGGGCAGATCGGCGAACGGCTCGCCCGTGGCGTGCCAGAGCTGGCCGCCGTTGTAGAGAAGCGCCGGACGCTGGGGGCCGTGCCAATAGACGGGCGCCATGCCGATGTTCTTGGGCGGGAAGTCGTTGAGCTTGAACCGTTGGATGATCTCCCCGCTTGCCGCCACGAGCATCACGTCCGGCGTGTGGCCGTTGTAGCGAAGGACCATTTCCGGGCCGGCCAGCTCGGCGACGAAATCGGCCACGCGGACTTCCTGCCCGTGCGGCACGACTTGGGGGCCGAGGCTGAGGATCGCGCGGCCGTGCTCGTCCATCACGTGTCCGGCGCCCGAGCAGACGGCACGCACGCGCCCGTCGTCCCATTCGGTGATCGCCACGGAGTCCATGTGGGGGCCGAGGAGGCGTTCCCACAGGGGCTTGCCGTCGTCGTCGAGCAGGTAGCAGCCGCCGGTCACCTCGTCGCGGCCGTCCCCGTCGATATCGCCGACCGCCGGGATGTAGGCCGTGTGGCGACCGTACACTGTCCACCGGACCGTGTAGGACCAGAGCAGGTCGAGGTTCTGGTCGAAGGCGAAGACGCGGTCGCCCACTTTGACCACGAAGTCGCGAGGCGTCTCGGTTCCCCGGAGATTGGCCACCAGGAGGCGCTGGTGACACCAGTCGGCCATGTTCTTGCCCGGGCGACAGCGGGTGAGGGCTTGCGGAGTTGCCTGGCGCTCCAGCTTGCCGCTGCGCCCGTCGCGTATCTGGATCGAGAGGTCCCGCATGTCGTGCGGTTCCTTGGTCGCGGGATCGACCAGGAAACAGACGACCTCGGTCCGGCCGTCGCCGTCGAGGTCGTGGATGGCGACCGGCCCGGGCCGCATGGGCACCTCGCCGCCCGAGCCGACCTGCCAGAGCACCTCCCCGTCGATCGTGAAGGCCCCGAGGAAACAGGGCTTGGTGCCGCCCAGCGCGTTGCGGAAGACGAGAAAGTCGCATTGACCGTCGCCCGTCAGGTCCCCGATGCGCACGTCGCCGCCGAACGGCTTATCCCCCTCGGACAGGAGCGCAGAAGGGACCGCGATCTTCCGGTAAAGCAACGGCGTGCCGTGCTCTTGGGCGGAGATGGATAGACTCACCGCGAACAAAAGCACGAACAGCATCCGGCAGAGCAACGGAGGAAAAGACCTGGCATCAAACGGTTCTTCAACTGATCGGCGTAAAGGCTGAGGTGACACACTAACCCGAGCGCTTGTGCATTTTGCATCCTTTGTCACAGCTAGCGTTGAAGTGAAACGCACCATTCTGGATACTTCGCAAACTGAAGTGGTGCGTTTCACGCACCCTACGACTACGACCCTACGACTCTCTGACCGTCGAGGATAACCCAAGCGGTCCGAGATGCAACCTTCTGTTGCGCTCACGGCGCGCTCACAGCAATCGGCCAAGGCCCCGCTCGTCGCGCCACCGGTTGACCAGCGTCATCGCTCGCGGCTCCTTTTTCAGCAGCTTTACCAACTGCGACGTGCTCGACGTCAACGTCTCGGCCGCCTGCTTCACGTCCGCC
>CAZDHR010000237.1:0-11150 GCA_964505295.1 uncultured Planctomycetaceae bacterium | reverse complement strand
GAAGATGCCAAATAGCAAGGAGTTACGCAATATCAACATGTTGACAGCAGTAGTCAACGACCTGCTGCAACGACGACCGGACCACGTCGGGATGGGGTTGGCCCCGGGCGGGCCATTCGACCTCAGGCATCACACCGCGCAGGTGGTGCTCGGCGACCTTCAGAGTGGTCCAGTACCGATACGCAGCGTGGAGATAGCAGTAGCGGAGGCCGGCCGTGCCGTCGAGGCAACCCAGACGCCCAAGATACCGGTAGAGGAAATAGAGCAGGGTCCGACAGGGCATGGCCCAGAACGCGCGGCGCCACCACATGCGGCGCTCGTCGGCGGTGCCGAAGATCCTCGGCGGTACTTCTCCCGTCACGTTTCCTTCAATGAAGCAGCGGGCCTCGATTGATGAGTATCGGTTGTGCTTGTCGATCCAATCGGCAAGCGACTTGAAGTCGTGGTGCTCAATGAAGCTGCCGATCTTCTGTGTCTTGCCCTGCACCAGGGCGTGCTCGTTGACCGCACGGTCCTCGAAGACGGCCTTACCCGTTCGCCACAAGTGCATCACGTAGGCGCTGGATACTCCTCCCCAATAGAGAGGCGTTCCCATGAAATGAAAAAGGCGGCGGAAATAGACACCTTCCAGATCGGGAGGCGCGTCGGCGGTGATCCTGTCGACCTCCTTCCTGAACGCGTCGGTGGCGCGTTCGTCGGCATCGAGCTTCAACGTCCACGCGGATCGGATGGGCAACTTGGCAAGGGCCCAGTTCCATTGCTTCGAGTAGTCTTCGAAGGCGTGCTGAACCACGTGCACCCCGTCGCCGGCGCGTGCGAGTGCGATGTCAACCGTCCTGTCCGTACTGAAGGAGTCGACGACGAACACCTCGGAAGCCCAGCCTCGGACGGAGTCCAAGGCCGCCGGCAGGTTGGCTTCCTCGTTGAAAGTGAGAATGATGACTGCAACGTGCATTGGCCGTTTACCTTCAAGCTGCGCGCTTCGCAACAACGAACCAGGTCCGATACACGGGCCAGACGCGCCCGATACCGCCCAACGAAAGAGGCTCAAACCGACTCTTCGACAGACTCCTCTCTGTACAAACCGCGCGCTGACACCTGACGTTCCGGAAGTGAAGTACGGGACGTTGCCGGCCGGTACACCACAACGCCCACGATCTGTTTCAAGCGGCAGTTCTGTTTGTGCGTTGCTCCAATCGGATCGCCAACTCGTTGTCGCGGTGTTCCTCGACCACCGCCACCAGTTCACGTTCCAAATCAACCGCGATTTCATCCCATGTCTTGGAGATCTTCTTCAGTTGCCGCCGTGCGTGCGCGCGCAATTCACGCTTGACTTCATCACTCTCCTTCAGCTTCACGATCGCATTCTTGATGCTCTCCGGACTCCACGGGTCGAAATAGATCGCGGCATCGCCGCAGACACCTCTCGCAAAATCTAGGTCGCTGGTCAGAATGGGACAGCCGAAGTTCATCGCTTCGACGTAGGTCCCGCTGAACGACTCCAGCAGGGTGGGTAAGAACAACGCGTCGCAATGGCGGTAGTATCCCGCCAGTTCAGCCTGCTGCAAGGGGCCGACGTTCCGGATGTTGTCCTGCAGTCCTTTTCGCCGAATCGCGCGGAGCATTCCTCTGACACGCGGATGCTGATCTTCGGCAATCGTCAAGAGCACGACCGTGTCACGGAGATGCTCGCGAAAGCGTTCAAACACCCGGACGATGGCGTCCAGGTTCTTGTGTGCGGTGTACCCGGTCAAGCACAGGAGCTTCCATCGGTCGGCCAAGGGAGCGAGCGGTTCCGGCATAGGGACGGCGCCTTCGTCTGCCATCGCCCACCTGGATACGGCGTTGGGACAGATGGCGGTGCACCCGTCGTAAGCGAAGGTCTCTCTCAGTCGCTTTTCAGCCACCTTGGTCTGGCAGAGCAGCAGACTCGTCCGCCGGAGATCCCGTCTGAGTCTCCGCTTCTGATAGCTCTTGACCAGCTTCCTTCTCAGTAGCTCTTTGGAGAAGTGCCTGGCTGAATAGAACAAATGGGGGTCATGGCAGAGAAGGGCCTGGGGGCATGGTGGGGCGTCCATGCCCCTGTTGGCGAGGCAGAGGACGACGCTCGGCTGAAACCGCCGGACAATCGACGGTAACCGAAACGTATCAAACCACCATCGCCTCCACGGCCCGCCTCGCGTCGCGTATTCAATCCTTCGGTGATTCGGAATCTCGGCGCAGACTTCGTCGTATCCCGTGCCGGACGGGATTACGAGGAGATAATCATGCTGCGGGGCAACTCTTCCCAGGGCGGCCACTAGGTTGCGACCCACGGAAAGTCCTCCCCCAGTCCTCAAGCTGTGCGCGATAACGGCGATGCGCAAAGTCACTCTGTGCTCCTTTTCGCTGCGATTATCCTACTGCCGGTCCGATGTTCGCAGGGCGGCCCGATTGGCGTGGGCGGCATCAATCGCCTCGACGATTTGCCCGGTCATGCTCCGCAGATTGAATTGATCCCTCACCAAGCTTTGCCCCTTCGCCCCCCACACGCTTGACTCGCCGGGATTCGTTCGGAGAAACTCGATCGCTTCCCGGATCTCTTCCGCGTCGCCACGCCGTAGGACGATGCCCGTCTCGCCGTGCCGCACCAGGTCATACTCCGTACCGTCGGCTTGGAAGACGATGACCGGCAGGCCGTGGGCCATGGCTTCGGAGATGACCATCCCACCGCGGCCGGGCAAGACCAGCACGTCGCTGGCCCGGTAGTACCATGGCAATTCGTCGACGACCCGGCCGAGAAAATAGACGTTCGTCAACTTCCGCTTCGCGGCGAACGCCTTCAACTCGTTGAGGATGCTCCCCCGCCCCAGCAGCACGAAGTTGCACGAACCGGCGTCCGGCCCGGCAGCCGCCTGCAACAGAACGTCCAAACGCTTGTTGCGGTCCATGGCGCCGGCGTAGATCGCGGTGAACCGGTCGGGTAATCCCAGTCTCGCACGGGCTTGGGCGCGCGATGCCGACATGCCGTCGGCCACCGTCAGATGTGTCTCGGTGGAAGATACGTTGGTCGCCACGAAGATCTTCTCCGGCGAGTGTCCCAACCGCATGAGGCAGTCCCGGCCGAAGCTCGAGTAGCTCACCATCGCGTCGAACCGTTTCTGAAGGGCGTACTTCAGGCGGGATCGTAGGCTACCGGGGCAGACGGGCACGCCGGGTAGCCCCCCCAAAGACCAATGGATCAGTCGCACCCGACGGTCCTGTCGGCGGTAGCGGATGGCCGCCAGGCAGCCCAGCAGGTGGCTTTCCCCTTCGCAAAGGATGACGTCGGGTCGGAACCGGTTGAGGGCCTTCCGCAGTCCCCGATGCAGTGGGAGTACCCGGCTTCCCACCCGCAGGAACATCGTGGGAAGCTTCACCACGTCCAGCCCCGCGAGGTCCGGGGCGTTCCGCGCCTTGCTCCCGGGAATATCGTCGCCGACGAAGAGCCGGACTTCGAGATCTTTTCTCTCCGACAATCTCCGGAAGAGCCCCACACGATATGAGGTGCAAACCCGCTGTAGGATGGCAAGCCGGGTCGTCTCTGCGATCATGGTTCCCTCCGCAGTCCGGTCCTGGGCGCAAAGCACTGCCCCCTACGTCCGGATACCATAGGTTGTGCTACGGATGGCGTTTCGGTACCACGTTTTGCAGGCATTTCCCCGAAGTGATACTCTGGAACCAAGGATCCCTCTGAATGCTCCTGGTCTGAAGGCCGTAGTTCAACGTAGGACGTTACCAGTTTGGCCGCCACCATGTAGACGATGAAGTTCAGGATCGGATTGGTGAAGCCGCCACGCACCAAGTGCAAGATCATCGCAAAGGAGACCGATACCAATAGCACGTCGCTCAGACGAGTGCCGCGGTCGAGCATTCCGAAGACGTAGCCGAACACCAACATGCCCAACACGCCCACATGACCGAAGTTGACGTACAGATCTCCCATAATTCCCACGGGCGTCGTTTGCTGGGACGACGCGCCAGGATCGAGCCAGTGAGCCACGATTCTTTGGGTGTTGGCTGGCTTGTCGGGCCAAATGGAGTGGGGGATGGGGACAAACAGGAGGCGGTAATACGACTGGCCGTAGAGATGCCCATACGTCCGGGGGACCAACTCCAGGATCGGGAAGACCACCTTCGAGTATCCCAAGTCGCCTTGGTGAAAAGCCCGTTCGAGAGTCGCCGCCACGTTCAGTTCCACGTCGCGGATCGAGTGGACCGATTCAATCTGGCCGCGAAAGCTTTTCATGAACAGGGCGACCGCCACGATCGTCACCACAGCGGCGGCCAGCGTGATCTTCCTGGTCACAGAAAGGCTCCAGTCACGCGCCAGCTCGACAGCAATTGCCCGGGGATAGATTACGTACCAGCCCACGAGAAACGCGAGGCTATGCAAAACGAACGAAGTCCTCGCGCGAAATGCCCAGAACACCAGGTACTCGAGGACGAGGATGGCCGGCACCACGACGGCCATCCTCAAACGCTGTCTCCTGGCGAGAACTGCCATCAGCGGAAAGAAGACGGAGCCGAACGAAAGCATGTATGCCGCGAGGAGGGCAAGGCTCCCTCCTTGGAACTTCCTTTCCACACGGGTCGCCTCGCGAATCGCCGAAAAGGAGCCCGCCTCCACGACCACCAGCCCGATGGCAAGAAAACTCAAGATCAGAAGCAAGCCGGTCACCACGGGCAGCGTCGCCCAGTTCATCCGATAGGTTGTCGGCCAGGGACGTCTACCTCCTTTGGTCCACGAGTAATGATAGGCGAGAATGAATAGGTGCAGTCCGCATGCCGTTAGGAAGCAGTAGTCGACGAAGGTCTCGCCGCTGACGGGGATCTCCGTTCCCAGCAGAGGCGCAAGAGTCGGATAGACAAGGAAGAGGCTGGAGTACGTGCATATGAACCAAGTGAAATGACTCGGGATCCTGGCTTCGTAAAGTGCGTGGCGAATTGCCCAATAGAACGAGACCAGACACAGCCACGGCATCACGCCGGCAGCCCGGGCACCCAGCATCCATACCGGGAACCATATCGCCACCAGGAACAGGTGTGGAAAAAACGGCAATCTCAGCGATTTCAGGAAAATCATCGTCAGTCAGGCGGGGGAATTCCGGGCAGTTCCCGCTACGCGTCTTGTCCGGCCACATTCACACGAGACCAGGCTCCGTGTACGTCCCTGGTCAGAGAACCGACTGAAAAGACAACTACGAGGGTCAGCAAGAGCACGCAAATCGGCGTGGACTCAGCAAAGGCCAGCCCGAGAGAACACGCAACGACGACAGCCACCCCGGGAAGGCCACGAATGCTGTGCCAGGGCAATCGGCCGGAGCGGACCGAGACTGCGTACAGAAGCAAGCAAAGGAACAAATTGGAAAAGAGGAGAGCCAGCGCCGCCCCCTGAACACCCAACCGGGGGATGAGAGCAAGATTCAGGAGGATATTCACAACCGCCGCAAGAAAGGTGCTCAGCGCGAGCCATGGCGTTTTTCGATAGACCATGAGGCGGTAGTGGCCCTGAAGATAGATGGGCCAAACCAGGGTGGACGCCAGAATGATCGGCACGAGTCCGCTTATCTCCTGGTACGCAGGACCCAAGAACCGCTCCACGACGAAGGGCAGGAACACGAGAATCGCAATTCCCAAGAACGACGCGGACCCGACGGCGGCCAGACCGAAAGCACTCAGCCATCTCTCACTCCTTTCCCGGTCCTCCGCAAACCGGTAGATCGCCGGCTCGAAATAGGACGCGAGGGCCGCGTAAAACACAAACACGCCCGCGCCAATCGTGCAGGCGAGCGTGTAGAGCCCGACCGCCCTGCTGTCGCTGAATACGTGCAAGGTAAAACGGCTGAAGTAGCTGAGAACGCTTCCGCTGAGGAGGTGGAAAACGAACGGCCATCCAAAATGGCAAAGCCGTGCGGCCGTAGGCGGTTCAAATGCACCCCCAGCGCGGTGGTGAAGGAACGGAACTCCAAAACAGGTCGTCACGAGAAGCGCAGCCGCAAGCCCGAGGACGTAGCCGAGACTAGTTCCTATGCTGCCGGTGATCGCCAACACCGCCACCAACTTGAGCACTTCAAACCCGCAGCGAAACATGGCGAAATGATGCAACGCCCCGTTCACGCGGCTAATGCAAATGCAAAACCTATTGAGGTTCAGGAAGACCAGTGCAAGGTAGAGAAGCACGAGGTGAGGGAAGACGGGTACTCCAAAGATCCTCCCGCCCGAGAACACCGCGACAGGGCATAGGAAGAACAGCAGGATCACGGAGAAACCGGCCCACAGCCAAACGACGGTGTTCAGGAATCGCGGCCGATTTTCCTCGGAACCATAGAAGCGAAGGATCGACCGGTCCTGGCCGAAAAGAAGCACGCTTGCCACCAGGGCTTGGATGGAAACGATCAGCCCGACCTGCCCATATTCTTCGAGGGTGAGCAGGAGCGGAAGAAGCGCCATCGTCGCCCAGTTGCAGCCTCTTGCCGCAGCCTCCCAAAAGCCGAAGGATACTATTCTCCTCAGCTCACCAAACAGCTTGCTTCCTGGTCGCAGATTGGCGGGCAGCATGTAAGCGTGGAACGTCTTGAGGGTTGGAAAGGACGCCCAGTTCACCGGTGCGGAGCCGGCTCGCGTACCGCTGTCGGCTGTGCCATTTTCGGGTGGTGGGCTTACCCGCTGTAGGGGCATAACTTCGGCTGTGATAATAATGGCTCCTAAGGCTTTGCACAATAGGAGATTTTCTCCCCAAGAAGCGGTGCCCGACGCGGCCTTGACGCTTGTCCCCACGCCTCCCGTCCGCGACCGAACGCTGGCGAGCCTCTTCCGCATACCCGCGGAGTTGGCCCGGGTCTTCTGGGCGGCACGCTTTGCCGACGTGATCACCCTGCACTGCGGCGCGGCAGCGATCGAGTCCCGTGGAGCCGCCGTCGCGCTGATCGCCCGGCTCTGGCGCAAACTCCTGGTGATTCGGACCTTTGGCGGGGTGGATTTCCGCACGCAGGCAGGCTTCGTCGCGCGGTCATCCGGCGCGTGCTTCGCCTGCCCCCCGACTTGGCCGCTTTCCGACGCGGAAGATCGCGGCCTTCTGCTGGTTCTCCCTGCGGGGCCTCGACCGTCCCGGTTTCCGTCAGCCACGACAACAACCACGGGAATCGCGCCGCGAGCACATCGCGGTCGAAGTGCTTCACCCGGTAATCGCGAGCCGCTTGGCCGCGCCGGGAGGCGAAATCTGGATTGTCGGCGAGGGCCGCCGGCACGAGAAGATGTCGCTGGGAAAGACCGACTCGCCGATCTCCCTCGCCGCGCTCAACGTCCACGGCCCGATGTTTGAAGAAGTGGTCCGCTAGCTCCCTTCTTGAGACGTTTGAGTTGATCGACCGGGCGGCGAACGACCCGACCTTCGACAAGATGGAACAGATCGGCATGGTGGCGGCGTCGCCCCACGTGGCGGACCCCTGCGGGACCTTCGGCCGGCGCACGCAGTGGTTTTCCGAACCGGTGGAGTTCTGGCGGCAGCAGCATGCCTGGGAGAACGTGCTGAAGAAGCACCCGCGGCTGGTGGTGGTCAACGCCCACATGCTGTGGCTGTGCCTCTCCGACGAGCAGTTGGACTACCTGCGGTACATGCTCGCGACCTATCCCAATTTGCACGTCGATCTGGCCACGACGCCCAACTTCCTGCACGGCGTGGGACGCGACAATCTGCGCGCGTTCATGATCGAGCACGCCGATCGAATCCTGTTCGGAACCGACATGGCCAGCGTGTGGTGCGTGCCGGTCCTCGACAAGAAGTTCCCGAAGATCCGGGACAAGGTCCCGCAGTACCAGCGGTACTTCGATTTTCTGGAGACGGACAAGGAACTGCCCTGCGGCATCGAGGACGAGCACAAGCTGCGCGGCTTGTCGCTGCCGTTGGACGTGCTGGAGAAGATCTACTTCCGCAACGCGATGCGGATCTACCCGCACGTCGCCGAAGCCCTGACGCAACTCGGCTACTTCGGCCAAGACGAGGCGAAGACGGGGGCGCAGCCGTGAGGCGACGCGGGCACGGTCCGCTTCCGGGTGGCGATCGCCTCGGGGGGGTTCGGACAACCCGGAAGGGCTGGCTGCGCCGCTGGACGAAAGACGTCCCCCGGGACGAACGATGAGGTCCCCCGCGACCCCGGTCCCCGAACACTTCGCCATCCCGCTTAACGTGTTTCCTGAAAAGGGGTTAGGGTGTGTCCTTGGGCACGTGCATGATGACGTGGAATCGAGGCTGCACGCAAGACTACCCATACCGTTTTCAAATCCCCGCGAACGGTTGCCAGAATTCTTGACCGCAACCTTTTGGCGGTTGATAATCGAAAGGGTCCGGTGGCGATTGTGTGCGATCGTTGCCGGGAGGGTGCCCGGCCACGTGCCCCTCTGTGGTGGGAAATCGTGCCGGGATGCCTTCTTTCTCATCTGCTTAATTCCATTGGTATTGCCCGTTTTGCGAAGATTTTTTGGGGGGCGAGTGACTGACCTTGGCTTGACACACTCTGGGCAGAGCCGACGGCTCTTGCCGGGGTACTTGGCCTGGTTTTCCGGTGTGGCGTTGATCGGGATGGGAGCGGGGCCCCCAAGCGCGGCAGAGGACGCGGCGATTCGCTCGCAAACGCGGCTCGATGGGCCCTTCGTGGTCGCCCAACTGCCCGCCGGATCGGAGTTGGAGAAGCAGCCGCCGGTGGCGGGCGGGATGCTGCGGGGGACGTACGGGCTGGGCGCGCGCCTGCTGCTGGTCGCGGCGGACGGCTCGGCGCGGGTGCTGTCGCGCGGCTTCCACAGCGCCTGCGATCCGGATGTCTCGTTCGACGCGGCCCGTATCCTCTTCGCGGCGAAGCCCACCGCCTCCGACCCCTGGAACATCTACGAGATGGCCGTCGACGGCTCCGGCGTCCGGCAGATCACCAAGGACCTGGGGGACTGCCGCAGCCCGTGCTATCAGTCGTCGCTCTACACGCTCAAGCCGCTGGGCGTCCCCTCTCAGCCCGAGTATCACATCACGTTTGTGGCCGGCGCCGGCACAATGAACGAGTATGGCGAGGCCGAAGCCACCCATCTCTACTCGTGCAAGCTCGACGGCTCGGCGGTCCGCCGCCTGACGTTCAACCTCTCCAGCGACGCCGACCCCTTCCTGATGGACGACGGCCGGCTCGTGTTTGCCAGTTGGCAACGGGCGAGGCTGGATCACGGGCTGCTGGGCCGGGTGGGGATTTTTGGGGTGAACCTGGACGGCGCCGACTTGGCCCTGTACGCCGGGTACGAAGGCCGGCGCATCAAGCAGATGCCCTGCGCCACGGAGAGCGGCCTGGTAGTGTTCGTCGAGGCCGACCGCCTCCCGTGGGACGGGGCCGGATGCCTCTCCTCGGTGTGCATTCGCCGCCCGCTGCACTCCTACCGCCGAATCACCAAGGAAGCCGACGGCCTGTTCCACTCGCCGTCGCCGCTCCCGGACGGGCGCGTGCTTGTCTCGAGGCGCCCCCGCGACGGATCGGGCACGCACGGCGTCTGGCGCCTCGATCCGCTCACCGGCGAGGCCGAGCTGGTCTTCGACGATCCGCGATACCACGAGATCCAGGCCAAGCGGATCGCCGAGCGCGACGAGCCGGACGGCCGCTCGACCGCGGTTTCGGAAGAGCCCGACAAGTCGGCCTATTCGGGAAAGCTCTACTGCCTCAACGTGTACACGTCGGATTTGGAGCGGTCCTGGCTGCCCCCCGGATCGATCGCGCGGCTTCGCGTGTTGGAAGGGGTCCCCGTGGCCGTCGAGAAAGCAGATGGCTACTTGCCGGCGAGCGCGGCCTCCCCTTTCGCCCGGTATCCGGGCTCGTCGGTCCACGGGATTGCGCCGGTCGTGGGGCGGCGGATTCTCGGCGATATCCCCCTGGAGAAGGACGGGTCTTTCAACATCGAGGTCCCGGCCAATAGGCCAATCGAGCTTCAAGTGCTCGACGCCGACGGCATGGCCCTGCGAAGCTGCGGCTGGATTTGGGTGAAGGATTACGCACGGCAGGGATGCGTCGGCTGCCATGAAGACAGCGAGCTGGTGCCCGAGAACCTGTTCGTCGACGCGCTCGGCCGCTCGTCGGTCCCGTTGACCCTGCCCCCCGAGCTGAGGCGGACGGTCGACTTCCGCCGCGACGTGGCACCGGTCCTCGCCGCCAAGTGCTCGCCCTGCCACCGTCATAAAGGCAAGACGCCGCTTCTCCTGGATGGCGATCTTACGCCGGCGCCGGGCCCGGACGGAATCGCGCGATTCAGCCGGGACTATGAAAACCTCCTCGCGCCCGGCGACGTAAACGAAGAGAAGCCTCCGTGGGGGAAGTACGCGCACCCGGGCCGATCGCGCACGAGCCCGCTCACCTGGCGCCTGTTCGGGCGCGACACCTCCCGCCCGTGGGACGCCGTCGCCGCACGCGGCCCGGTCAAGCGGATGCCGCCCGCGAACGCGGAACCGCTCACGGAGCATGAGAAGCGAACGATCGCGGAATGGATCGACGTAGGCGCGCCGTGGGACGGAATCCTTGGGCCGGACCGTCTCCCGGGCAAGCCGGGCAAGACCGCGGGAGAAACCAAGTGAAGTCTGCGTCGATTCTGGCACTTGCGATCGTGGCTCAAGTCTCCGCGGCCCGCGGGGCGGAACTGCCGATCTTTACCGACGTCACCGAGCAGGCCGGGATCCGGGTGAAGCACAGTTTCGGCGACTTCGAGCTGAGCAACATCGTCGAAGGGACCGGCGCCGGGGCCATGTTCTTCGACTACGACGGCGACGGCTGGCTCGACATCTACTTCCTGAACGGTTGCTGGCTCCGAGACGTGAGCGACAACCGCGGCCGCCAACTCCGTGGGAAGCTGGCCAATAGCCTCTACCGGAACAACGGCGACGGCACGTTCTCCGACGCCACGCAAGCGGCGGGCGTGGGCGACAAGGCGTTCGGAGTGGGCGCCTCGGCCGCTGATTTCGACGCCGACGGCGACCTCGATCTCTACGTGCTCAACTACGGGCCGAACGTCTTCTACCGCAACAACGGCGACGGCACGTTTACGGATATCTCCCGGCAGTCCGGCCTGGCCGATGCGCGCTGGAGCCTCTGCGCCCCGTGGTTCGATTACGA
>CAZDHR010000236.1:0-11170 GCA_964505295.1 uncultured Planctomycetaceae bacterium | reverse complement strand
TTCGCTCGAGGCTCCAGTGTTCGGCCGTCTGGTCGATCAATCGGTCCAGCTCGGGGCGGTTGCGGCGGACCCCGGCGACAAGCTCCCGGGCGAACTCGACCATCTCGGGCATCCGGAGCCGACGGCGGAGAAGCGCGTCGGCGTGGGCCGGATTGGTCCTCGGGTTCAGATCGTCCTGGAACAGGACCTGGAAGGCGACTTGGCGGGCTCGACTGCGACGCGTCATGGGCTTGTTCGTCAGCGGGGTAGCTTACTCATCAGGTTCACCATCTCCAGGGCGGCCTCGGCGCACTCGGCCCCCTTGTTACCGACCTTGCTGTCCGGGCGGTCCTTTCCCCGCGTGCCGGCTTGGCCGCCGGACCGGGCGACGGCCTGCTCGAGCGTGTTGCAGGTGAGGATTCCGAACAAGACCGGCACGCCGGTGCGGGCCCCGATTTCGGTCAAGGCCACGCTCACCGCCCGGTTGATGTGCTGATCGTGAGTCGTCTCGCCGCGGATCACCGCCCCCAGGCAGAGCACCGCCGCGTAGCGTCCGCTTGCGGCCAGGCGGTTCGCCACTGTAGGGATCTCGAACGCGCCCGGGACCCAGGCGACATCGATCCTCTCATCCGCCACGCCGCGGCTCGTGAGCGTTCGTACCGCGCCGTCCAGCAGGTTCGAGGTGATCGACTCGTTGAATCGCGAGACGACCACGGCGAAACGGCCTTCGGGCGTCGTCTGGTCGGCTTGATAGACGTTGGGCATTCCCCACCAGTAACCTTAGAAGAGCAACAGGTTCCTTACTCCGTCTCCAGGGTTTCCTTTCGCTTTGGGCGCTTTCTTGAACGTGCGGAGGTCCCGCGTGGGCGGCATATCGATCTTCTTGCCCTCAAGCAATTCCTGGACCGTTAGTATCTGCAATCGCGGATGCTTCGTACCCCAGGGGGAATCGTAGAACCCGGCGCTCGCCGCCTCGCCGCGCATGCTCTGCGTCGGCTTCCGCATCGTGAGAAGTACGCCAATCGCAGCTTCCTCACGTTCCACAACGCCGCGTAGATCCCGAACGTGAGCCACTTGCAGCTCTCCCGCCTTTACGGACAGCACGATCTGCTTCGTGCGCTGCGACTTTGCGTCGTCGTGGAAAAAGACCCTTCCGTCGATCCCCTTATCGGCGCCCTTCTTCTGCTCAACCGGCCGGGCACCGACCAATCCAAGCGTCCACCACTGGAACTGGTAAGGATCTTCTTGGGCCAAGGCACTCGCACCGTGGAGATCGACGGGCTCGCCGATCACTACGTAGGTGTCCTTGATGGCGTCACCGAAAGCAGTGTCCAGGCGGTACTTGATGAGAGAGATGGCCAGATGCGTGACGTCGATGCCAATCCAGGTGCGGTTGAGTCTGTGCGCAACCGCCACGGCGGTGCCGCAGCCGCAAAACGGATCGAGGACCACGTCGCCTTCGTTGCTGCTCGCGCGAACAATCCGTTCGAGCAGTGCCTCCGGCTTCTGTGTGGGGTAGCCAAGGCGTTCGGCCGCGGCGGCGTTTATCGGTTCAATATCCCTCCACACGTCGGTTACCGCGATGCCGGGGAGATCGCGGAGATAGGTTTTCAGCCGTGGGAGCCCGGTCTTCGTAAAGACAATGCGACTCTCAGCAAGCAATGCATCGATCCCGGCCTGGTCGTACATCCAGTGGCGTGCCGACGGAGGCGGGATCTCTCCCCGATCGCCGAATCGCCGCGGCGGTCCCGCTCCGGCCCCACTGAGATCCGACACGCGGAATGGCGTGCCGTCGGGGTCGCGCATGATGTCGTGACCGTGCAGACTCTCCAGTTCGTGAGGAACCACGGGCGGATTCCAGGTCCTGCTGCGCGACTTCGAGTAAAATAGTAGGATGTCGTGCACTCGGCCGAACTGCTTGCCACCTTTGCGGCCGCTCGTTCTCTGCCAGACGATCTCGTTGCGGAAATTGGTCAGGCCAAAAACCGCGTCCAGCAACATCCTCAAGTAGTGGCTTGCCGTTGGGTCGCAATGGAGATAGATGCTACCCGTCGGCTTGAGCACGCGGCGCAGTTCTACCAGACGCGGCGTCATCATGGCGAGATACGCGAGCATGTCGTTCTGGCCCAGCGCCTGCCGGAAGCCCTGCATGGTTAGCGAGACTTGACCGCCCCCTTCGACTACTCCTTCGTACGCCGACGCGGCCGCTTGGTCCCACTGCCAGGTGTCCTCGAAGGCCCGGATCTGTGCCGCGGATCCAGTCCCATTCTGTTCTGCGAAGAGGACGTTGTAGTTCTGGTCACTTTTGAACGGAGGGTCGAGGTACACCAGATCGACGGACTCGTCTTTGACATGCTCGCGCAGTACCTTCAGATTATCTCCGTAATAGAGCGTGTTCTTCATGGTTCCTTCCTCGCCGTGCTCCAAGACCGCGACACGTCGAACGTGTTGCCGCGGCACGCCAGACCCCTCGCTTGCGGCGTGAAGTGGGAGGCAGCGGCTACTTCATATTCATGCTCATGAGGAATTCCGCGTTGCTTCCGGTCTTGGCGAGCCGGGTCACGAGCAGATCCATGGCCTCCGGGGGATTCATCTCGTTCAACACGCGGCGGAGCACGCAGACGCGGCGATGCTCCTCCGGGTCCATGAGCATCTCCTCTTTTCGCGTGCCGCTGCCATTGATGTCGATCGCCGGCCAGATCCGCTTGTCGACCAGACTGCGGTCCAGGCAGATCTCCAGGTTGCCCGTGCCCTTGAACTCCTCGAAGATCACTTCGTCCATTCTGCTGCCGGTGTCAATCAGGGCGGTGGCGATGATGGTCAGCGATCCACCCTCCTCGACCTTTCGGGCAGCGCCGAAGAAGCGTTTGGGGCGCTGCAAGGCGTTGGCGTCGACCCCGCCGGAGAGGATCTTACCCGAGTGGGGACACTCGGCGTTCCACGCCCGGGCCAGCCGGGTAATCGAGTCGAGGAAGATCATCACGTCGTGGCCGTACTCCACCATCCGCTTGGCCTTCTCGATCACCATCTCCGAGACCTGGATGTGTCGCGCGGAAGGCTCGTCGAAGGTGGAGCTGATCACCTCGCAATTGTCGCCCTTGACCTGCCGTTCCATGTCGGTCACTTCCTCGGGTCGTTCGTCGATGAGCAGCATGAACACGTACAGCTCGGGGTAGTTGGTCAGGGCGGCCTTGGCCATCTTCTGCATGAGGATCGTCTTGCCGGCCCGGGGCGGGCTGACGATCAGGCCCCGTTGCCCGAATCCCACTGGAACGATCAAGTCGACCACCCGCGTTTCGATCTCCGCCGGCTTCGTCTCCATCACGATCCGCGTATCGGGATGCAGCGGAGTCAGATCGTCGAAGGCGACCTTCTCCGAAAGCGCATTAGGGTCTTCATAGTTGATGGCTTCGACCCGCAACAGGGCGAAATAGCGCTCGTTCTCCTTGGGGGGGCGGATTTGCCCCGACACCGTCGTCCCCGTCTTGAGGCCGAACCGCCGGATCTGGCTGGGGGAGACGTAGATGTCGTCCGGGCAGGAGAGGTAGTGGTAGTCGGGGCTGCGCAAGAAGCCGAAGCCGTCGGGGAGCACCTCCAACGTCCCTTCGCCGAACATCAGCCCATTGAGCTTCACCCGCTCCTTGAGAATCCGGAAGATCAAGTCCTGTCGCTTCACGCCCGCGCAGTCGGTGAGGTTCTCCTTGCGGGCCTCCTCGATCAGCTCGCCCATCGACATCTGCTGGAGCTCGGCGATGTGGGTATCGCCCGACTGCTTGATCTGCTCGTAGCGATCGTCGGTGTCGTCCGAAAGCATGGCCGCTTCGTCGGCCAGCTCCTCGGCGAGCGAGAGGGGCTCGTCGGGCGATTTGGCGCGTCGGGCGCCCGGCCGGTGGGACCTGGCCGGCGAGCTGGTCCTCCGCGACTTGTCGTTCGTCTTGGTCGTTCTCGAGTCTGCCATTGTCACGTGCTCCTGAGGGGGTTGGATGGGCCGGCACGCGGAAGGTGCCGGCGGTGGGGACACCTGCTACCTCTCAAAGTCCCGGGGAGAATGGGGAAAAAGGGCAGGAAGGGGTTCGGGAGTAGGATTCAGGATTCAGGATTCAGTTCTGACCGCCGGCCGGCGCTCCTTGCTCACCGGGCGTCGCGTGGGTGGGCGTTCGAGACGGCCGTGGAAGGGCTGGCGACCGTGGAAGGGAATCAGCCGACCAGGGACTGCCAGAGACGCTCGATTTGACTTCGCGTCTGTTCCAAAGATCCGGAGTTATCGATGACGAAATCGGCACGTTCGCGTTTGGCACTCACCGATTGTTGCGCGTCCTCACGGGCGGCAAAATCCGCCTGGCTCCAACCGCGTGCCGAAGCCCGGGCCAGCCGGACCCCGCGAGGCGCGTCGACGAACACCAACGTATCACATAACTTACCCCAACCGGCCTCCAGAAGCAACGGCGCATCGAGCACCGCCGCCGCCCTGCCGGTGGCCTCCAGCCGCTTGGCTTCCTGCGCCAGCAAGCGGCCGATTTCCGGGTGGGTCAACTGTTCCAGGTGTCTCCGCTCTCGCGGACCACGGGGAGGGCCCGCGAACACGATCCCCGCCAACCGCGCCCGGTCAATCCGTCCGTCGGCACCGAACACCGCCGAGCCCCAACGCTGGCGAACGGCCGTCTCGATCTCGGGCATTCGCAGGACTTCGTGCGCGGCGCGATCGGCGTCGAGCAAGCCGGCACCCAGCCGGCCAAGCTCGCAGGCGACCAGGCTCTTGCCGCCGGCCACGCCGCCCAGAATGCCGATCACCTTCATCTTGTACCGTCTAACGGCCTGGTGTCGGCCCAGTTCGGTCCCGCCTTCACGTCAACCTGCAGCGGGACTCTCAGGCGCTCAGCGCCGACCATCTCTTCGGTCACCAGGCGCGCCAACTCGTGGAGGTTCTCGAAGGGGACTTCGAAGATCAGTTCATCATGAATCTGAAGCAACATCTTGGCGGGCAACCGTTCCCGCCGCAGGCGCCGATGGATGGCGATCATCGCCTGCTTGATTAGGTCCGCCGCCGAGCCCTGGACCACCGTATTAACTGCCGTTCGCTCGGCGAGGTTTCGTTGGCGGCCGACATGCGCTCGAACGCCACGGATCGCGCGCCGCCGTCCGAGGATAGTCTTAACATAACCCTTTTCCCGGCATTCCGCCAGTACCTTCACCAGAAACTCCTCGATCCGAGGATACCCCCCAAAGTAGGCATCAATGAACTCCGCGGCCTCGCGTTTGTCGATCCCCAACTGCTTGGCCAGGCCGAACGGCGATTGCCCGTAGATCACGCCGAAATTGACCGCCTTGGCCTTCCGACGCATCTCCCCAGTCACCGCTTCCAGCGAAACGCCGTATACCTGGCTGGCCACCCGGGCGTGGATATCCTCGTCCCGCGCAAAGGCCCCGCAGAGCTGTTCGTCCTCGGAAAAATGCGCCAGCACCCGCAGCTCGATCTGCGAATAGTCGGCGGCCAACAGGGCCCAGCCTTCCTCGCCGGGCACAAACGCCGAGCGGATTTCGCGCCCGGCCTCCGTGCGGACGGGGATGTTTTGCAGGTTCGGGTCGCTGGAGCTGAGCCGGCCCGTCGCCGCCACGACTTGGTTGAACGACGCGTGCACGCGGCCGGTCTCCGGATGCACCATCTCTGGAAGCGCGTCGGTATACGTCCCCTTGAGCTTCGCCACCTGGCGATACTCGATGATTTTTGCCGGCAGCGGGTGCACCCGGGCTAATTCCTCCAACACCTCGGCGTCGGTGCTCGCACCCGTCTTGGTCTTCTTCACGACCGGCAGCTTCTGCTCCTGGTAAAGCACCTCCTGGAGCTGTTTCGGCGAGGCGATGTTGAACTCCCGCCCGGCCAGTGCGTAGATCTCCCCTTCCAGCGACTCCAATCGAGCCGCGTGCCGCCGGCTGAGATCCAAGAGGCGATCGACGTCGACCCGGATCCCGTGGTATTCCAAATCGGCCAAGACCTCGATCAGCGGCAACTCCACGTCGGCGCAGAGCGAGTCCAAGCTCGCCTCGGTGAGCTTCGCCCACAGGATCGGGCGCAGCCGAAGCGGCACCAGCGCGTCCTCGCCCGCATAGTCGGTCACCTGGCGGACCGGCACCTCGTCCATCCGCTTCTGCGTCTTCCCGGTGCCGATCAGCTTGGTGATCTTGATCGTCGTGTGTCCGAGATATCGCCGGGCCAGCTCGTCGAGGTTGTGGTTGCGCTGGCCCGCGTCCAACAGGTAACTGGCCACCATGCTGTCGAAGGCCACGCCGGCCAGCTCGATCCCGGCCGCGCGGAGCACGATCATGTCGTACTTGAGGTTCTGGCCGACCTTCTCGATCGCCGGGTCCTCCAGGACGGGCCGCAGGGCCTCGAGCGTCTCGGCTCGATCGAGGCATCGCTCGCCGGCCGGGGCACGGACCGGCAGATACCACGCTTCGTCGTCCTTCCAGGCAAACGAAAGCCCTACGATCTCGGCCCATCTCGGCCACACCTCGTTGTGCCACCGAGTGGAGATGTTCTTGGTCTCGGTGTCCAGCGAGATGCACTTCTGCCGGCGGAGCTGCTCGACAAATGCCTCCAGCGCTTCGGGCGTGTCGACCAGCCGGTACTCCGCCCGAATCTCGGCCTTCTTCACAGCCGGCGCGCCCGTTTTGCCCTCGAGTGCGTCGACCTTCTCCGCCAGGCTCTGGAACCCGAACTCCCGGAACAGGTCCCGCACCCGACCCCCGTCAATCGATCCCACGCGCCCGGCGCCCCAATCGACGGCCACGGGCACGTGCCGATCGAGCCGTACCAGCTCCCGGCTCAACAACGCTTGCTCGCGGCCTTCCATCAGGTTCTGTCTCCGCTTTGCGCCGGAGACCTCCGGCGCGTGGTCCAGCACCGCCTCCAACGTGCCGTGTTGGCCGAGAAGCTGTCGGGCGAGCTTGGGCCCGACGAGCGGCACCCCCGGCACGTTGTCGACCGAGTCGCCCACCAGGGCCTGGAAATCGACGACCTGCTCGGGCGCAATCCCCCAGTCGTCCATCAACGCCTCCCGGTCGAACACCTGGTTCTTCCGGATGTTGAGCAACGTGACCTGGTCGGAGATAAGCTGCCGGCAGTCCTTGTCGCTGGTCACCAGGCAGCAGCGGCCGCCCAGCTCCTCGGTGATCCGGGCCAGCGTGGCCATGACGTCGTCGGCCTCGAACGACTCGCACTCAAGCGCCGGGATCTCCAACGCGTCGATCAGCCGACGGACCGACTCGATCTGCGGCACCAGGTCGTCGGGCATCTCGGGCCGGCCCTTCTTGTACCCGTCGTAAAGCGCGTGCCGAAACGTCTTGCCCGGCAGGTCGAAAGCGCAAAACAGGTAGTCCGGCCTCTTGACTCCCAGCAAATAGATCATGTCGCGAGCAAACCCATAGACGGCACCGACCGGCTCGCCTTGCGGGCTGGTCATCTCGGGGAGGGCATGGAAGAGCTGATAGATCAAGGCATGGGTATCGACGACGTAGACCGTCCGATCCTCCAGGCTATCCGGCGAAAGCGACGCCTCGGAAACGGTGCCTGAGCCCAAGACTGCGTCCGCGCCTGAGACGATGCCCGCGCCCTCGACGGTGTCTTGTCCCGAGTCACTGTCCGCGCGCGACACTTTGCCCGCGCCCGACACTGCGTCATCGGCCGCGGACACCTCCGAAGGGCCCTTCTCGGTTGATCGGGGATCGTCGTCAGCCGCCTCCAGGCCGGGGAGAGACATTTGACGGGCAGGCTCGTCCATCGATCACCCGTGGGAGAGGAGGGTTCGCGAGGGGAAGCCGGAAATCGGGCCGACGCCCGGCCGACGCCCGATCGTACTACGACCGTGGAACGATTGTCAAGGCGTTGTGGGGTAACAGGTTGCGCCGCATTCCGGTGGCCCACCCCGATAATGGCTGGTCGCGAGGACCGCCCTTTCGAGGGGTATTTTCGTTGACACCGCTTTTGGGCCTGTCTAGAATCGACGTAGGTCTTTTGCTCAGAAAATCTTACCTGTCCGTTCAACCGACCGCCCGTCTCCGGTCTCGCCGGAAGGGGTCTCGACGAAGAGGCACGCTACCTTTTCCCAAAAGAGGAGTGTCCCGAACTCGGGGGCACACTCCCGTATAGGAGCACCTAAGCCATGGCGCGAGAAAATCAGGGACTCCAGATCGCGTTAATCATCTTTGTCTTCCTCACCCTCATCCTGGGCGTGACCACGTTCCTCTTCCAGCGCCAGGCTGCCGAGAAAACCGCGGCGGCCGCCAACGCGCAACAGGAAGCCACCGAAGCCAAGAACACCGCCGACAAGATCCAGCAGGATTTCAACACCTTGAAGGGCTACGTTGGTTCCGCCGCCACCGAGGGGATCGACGCGATCGGCGAGCAGTTTCGCGCCGACATGGACCAGTACGCCGCCAACCTCCCCGAGCCGCAGCGCAGTTACCAGGCGGCGCTAAAGGACCTGGCCGCGACGGTCCAGGCGAAGAACGAATCGCTGGCCAGCGCCGAAGACGCCAGTAAGCTCCTCCAGGAGAGGATTCAGCAGCTCGAACAGAGCAAGGCGCCCCTGGTCGCCCAGGAGAAGCAGCGTGCCGACAACGCCGCCGCACAGCTTGCCAAAGCGACGAAGGAGTACAACGACGCCCGAACCGCTCTGAGCGCCCAGGGAAAGAAGCAACTCGAAACGTTTACGCAACGGATCGGTGAGCAGGACCAGCAACGCTCCGCCCTCCAGGCCGAGATCGCCCAGCATCAGACGCGCATCGAAGAGCTCCGGGGACAGCTCGATACGGCGAACGTGAAGATCGAGGACATACTCGATCCCACGTTCGAACAGGCCGACGGCAAGATCCGCTGGGTCAATCAGCGGAACCAGACGGTGTGGATCAGCCTCGGCAGTGCCGACGCGTTGCAGAAGCTGACCAGCTTCAGCGTCTACCCGGCCGACACGAACGACGTGACGAAGGTCGGCAAGAAAGGCAGCATCGAGGTCACCCAGGTCCTCGAGGATCACCTCGCCGAAGCGAGGATCGTCGAGGACGAGCCAAGCAATCCGATCATGCCGGGCGACGTGATCCACACGCCGGTTTGGGCCCCGGGCGAACGAGAGCACTTTGCCCTGACCGACGGCATGGATCTCGACGGCGACGGCAAGAGCGACCTCGAAACGGTCCTCCGCATCATCACCCTCAATGGCGGCGTGGTTGATACCTACATCACCGACGAGGGCGAGCTGCACGGCAAGTTCACCAACCAGACCCGGTATCTCGTCTTGGGCGACGCTCCCGACGAGACCTCGAGCGACGAGCGTCTCAAGGCACGCAACGACTTCCTGACCGATGCCCGGGGGAGGGCGATTACCGAGATCAAGTTGAAGGACTTGCTCAACAAGATGGGCTGGAAGAACCAAGCGCCCGTGGTCCGCTTCGGACGGGGCGCCAATCCGAACGACTTCCGCGCTCAACCACCGGAGGGCGGTCCGAGGGAGTCGACCGGCACCGTCTCGCCCCTGTTCCAGCCCCGCCAGCCGCCACGCGGTTCGAGTGGCAGCGCGTACTGACTCCCGACCAGAAGATTGTGTGCTACGGCTCGCTTGCAGGCAGTGCCGCCGAGAACCCGGGCAAGATGCCTCTCTTACCTCGAAGTCGCCGGCGGCAGATCGCCCGGCGCCGTCGACGGGGGCCAACCTGAGGCTTTCGAGGCCGCCCCCGGCACTCCCGGAAGTGGCGACCAACTTCGATCCTCGGCTCGTGGAGGCGGCGACGCTTTTTCTGCATCGCGGTCCGTCGGCTCCGGACTCTGCGAGCCGTCGCCCGTCGCGCCCGCAAACAGCCGCCCCCGGATCGCTTCCAACTGCTCCGATCGGAGCCGCAGGACCGGGCCCAGATTGGCCGGATCGAGCCGCTTTGGCTCCAGAAAAAGCCGGGCCGGATCTTTCAGTTGCTGATCTCTGGCCACCCGCCACAGAAGCCACCACTCCGACCACCGAAGCCGGTGCGCCCTGCAAAGCGCCAGGAACAACGCAAGCGAGCTGTCCACCGGCCGCCGCCCTCCGTAGCGATCCAAGACCAGCGACAACAGCCAAACGGCCAGCACCATCCCCACCAGGATCACGAGCCCCGTGGTGAGATACCCCGAGTTTATCCTCGTCTGGCGGCCCTGGAACTCCCGGGCGAAGTTGTCCAGGGGGCTCTGTTGGGCGAGCAGGACGCAGTGGAGCAGAACGTGATTCATCGCCTCGACCCTTCCCCTGTCACCACGCTCCCGGATCGAACGACGGCCCGGGCAAATCCGAGCGCCCGGCTCGCTGGCGGAGACTCGCTCGGGCCGCCTCCTGCACCGTCGCGCTCGAGTCGCTGAGGGCCTCTTCGAGCGCGTGGCGACTGGCGGGCAACCGGCCTGCGCCGAGCGCCTTGGCCGCCTCCGCCCGAACCATGTGGTCCTTATCGCCAATCAGCCCTGCGATCGTCTCCTCCAGTGGCTCGACCGCGCCGATCACCTGGGCGATCATCAGACCCCGCAGACGCCGGGTGCGCATGTGCGACTCCAACTCTCTCTTTAACTGAGGAATCGTCTGCGCATCGACCTTCTTGACCAGCGTCCCGGTGCTCCGGCGGACTTCCTCGTCCAACACGTCGAAGGCCGCCAGGAAGCGCTCA
Organism: uncultured Planctomycetaceae bacterium; assembly: GCA_964505295.1. Classification (GTDB taxonomy): domain Bacteria; phylum Planctomycetota; class Planctomycetia; order Pirellulales; family Thermoguttaceae; genus DATKZH01. The sequence continues at coordinate 514 of CAZDHR010000236.1, read as the reverse complement.
AACGTGAACTCGTCGAGGCTCGTCCGGGCGGCTCGGCGCACGACGGCATGCTCGCTGTCGACCATCTCCACCAGCCGCGGCAGTGCCCCCAAGATCCCGCGGCGCCGCAGTTGCACGAGCACGCCGGCCAGGACGTGCGGGTCCCGGTCCTCCAACGCCTTCAGCGCCAACGCATTGGCTTCGGCACCATTGAACTCGTTGAGGGCGTTGGCCGCCGCCCTCCGGCCCGCGGGTCTCCCTGCAAGCAAAAGGTGTTTCACCACGGAGAAGGCCTCCGTGCGGGGGATGCCCGAGATCATGGCCAGCCTTATTGCCGCGTGCTGCGAGGCATCGTCGAGCTGGTCGAGAACCGCGGGCCCTTCTTCCAGCCAGGCCACCGTTTCGATCCGTTTCAGGTTCTGCCTCACCGCGGTGGACGGCTCGTGACCGATCTTTCGCAGCAAGTAGCGAACGAACCTCAGGTCGGAACGCTTGGCGACCACCGCCAGCGCCGACGAGGGGGCCCGCGAATCGT
>CAZDHR010000235.1:0-11219 GCA_964505295.1 uncultured Planctomycetaceae bacterium | reverse complement strand
ACGCACCAATTCAGTACCACGCCTTGATGTGGTGCGTTTCACGCACCCTACGAAAACTTCGAGACGCCCGACGCCAAGGGCACCGGGCCCGAAGGCTGGCGCGTCAATGGCACGACCATCAAGTGGGCGCCCGCCGAGGGCCTTGGCGACGGACTGGGCGAGCGCGTGCTCAGGTTCGAGGGCTCGTCTGAATGGCTCTATTCGAGCCGCACGATCCCCGTGCGCGGCGGGCAGACCTACCTCTACACGGCCTGGGTGCGAAACCAGGACATGGGCTGCGGCTCGAACATGACCCAGCACCTGGCCGGCGGCCGAGAGGTCCGGCTCTACACCACCCAGGTGATCAACTGCGGCGACAACAACGCCCACTGGCAGGTCTTCACCTGCCGCAAGCAGATGCCCGCCGGGGCCGAGCGGGCGAGCTTCACGCCGGTCGGTAGCGGCCCCGGCTGGGCGACGTTCGACAACGTCCGCGTCACCCTCTTCGAGGGCACCGACTACGCCGCCGAGGCCCACCGGGTCGAAACGCCCCCGACGATCGACGGCAACCTCGACGACTGGGCCAAGCGCTGCCCCATCCCCCTGATCGGCCCCAACCAGATCACCGCCCGGGCCGACGGCTACGCGTGGACGCCCGACAACCTCTCGGCGATCGGCTACCTGGCGTGGGACGAGGCCAACCTGTACGTCGCCTTCGCCGTGCGCGACGACGCACACCACGCGACCGGCTCGGGGACGTCGGCCGGCCGCGAGATTCTCCAAGGCGACAGCCTGATCCTCGCCGTCGACCCGACCCGGCGCGGTCGCGACGCCGCGTCCAGGTCGCTGGCCTACTACCTCTCCTCCGCAACGCCCGGCGGCGGCAGCGGCCGCTACACGCTCTTCCGCCCGACCGAGCACAGCGGCGGTCGCCCCGCCGGCCACCTGTTCCGCGACTCGTCGATCTACGACCTGGCGGTGGCGCCGGGCGAAGGCACCTGCGTGTACGAGCTGCGAATCCCGCTCGTCGAGCTGGGAATCGACGGCACCGTGGGCACCAAGCTCGGCCTCTCCCTCCAGCTCAACGACAACGACGCCCAAGGCCCCGCCGCCCAAATCAACTGGGGCGACGGCCTCCACCCGCATTGGCTCCCCGACAACTTCGGTGTGGTGACGTTCGTCGCAGATTAGGCCGCGCGGCGGAGGTGGGTGCCGGTGAAGCGGCGGTAGGCGCGGACGAGGTTGTTGGGTTTGTTGCCGTAGAAGGTGATCTGGCTGGGGTTGAGGTAGAGGCGGTCGAGCCCGGCCTCGCGCATGGCGCGATGCAGGCAGACGTGCTCGCAATCGGAGCCGCCGTACCGGCAGGTGAGCATGGCCTTCATGCGGTAGACGCCCAGCCCACCGAAGCAGGAGTTGACTTCGAGCATCGGATCGCCACGCGAGAAGTGCATGTGGTTGGCGATTTTGGTGGAGATGCGGGCGTAGCTTCCCTTGGCCCGGAAGGCCCAAGCGTCGTACTGGAGGAGGAGGGTCTGGGTGAGGAAGCTTCTCTCGATGAGGCCGTAGGCGCCGACGAAATCCCAGCCCTCGTGGCCGAACGTATTGGCGACACCCTCGTAGCTCCAGCCCCCGTCGAGGTCCATGTCGACGACGATGGTGTCGTCGAAGTCGGAGAACTCCGATCGGATGAGCTCTCGGCACTGATTGCGATAGTAGGCCATGCGGGCGGCGCGCCGGAGGCAGCCGGCCATGGGGTTCACGGGGTCGCGGCGGCGCTCGGAGAGGACGCTGACGCGGCGGTTCGCCTCCCGCCAGTCGGCAAGGATCCGGGGGGTCGCGTCGGCGGAGTCGTTCTCGTAGACGACGACTCGGTAGTCGGCGAACATGCGGCCGAGGCGTTCGATGCGGGCGATGGTCGTGGGGAGCATCTCGGCCAGGTCGCGGGCCAGACCGCAGATCACCACGCGCCGGTCCCGCATCGCCGAGCGGCCGCGGCGGACCCGATCCCGGTATTCTTCCCGCCGATTGGAAGCGGTCGGGAATCGGGATTCGGGGAACGCCGCCAGACTCGTCATATTGCCGTGCCTTCCCTCGGGGCGGCCTATTGTCGGGCGCGGCGAGGCCGCGTTCGGTGGTGTGCCAGCCCGCGCCAAAAGGGCCGGTTGGCCTCTGTTACATCGGACGGACGTTGGGCAAACCTGAGGGATTGTGAGAGTTGCGCCGGATTTGAGGGCCCGGCTCGATGGCATGGCGCATATCCCCAGCGATGGGGAAAGGCGTGTGATTCTCCTACTCCTGGGTGGCATTTCGCGCAAACTTCCGCGGTGTGGGCCGGAAAGAGTAAGAAAAGGCAGCGGTTTTAACGATAATACCGACTGTGCGGATGGAGTCTTCCGGTCAAAGGATATGTGTTTTGGCAAGTTGGACAAATCAGGCAAAGCCGGAGCGTCTCCTGGGGGCCCGCCATTTGGACACGTCCAAGGCGATTCCCGGAGGCGCCGATCCGTGGCGCCGGCGGATCCCCCCCAGGGCAGCACGTCTTGGTGCTCCTGGCAACCGGCACGTCTCGCCGGAAAGTCATGGGGCGTCCTGAACGGCCACACCGAGGGGCCTGCACGGGCCGCCCCGACGTGACAATCCGAGGAGCGCAACTCCAGACGCGGCGCGAGCAGCTTGATGATTTGGTTGGCATCCTTTCCGCGATCGGGCAGCACGTTCTTGCGAATCGTCCTGGACGAAGTCTATGGGATTGAGTCGAGCACGTTCCATCGGGGGGAGAGTTATCCAGTTGACGAAGACTACGCGGGCTATCCGGTCGTCAAGACACACCTTCTGCCCGACGAGCTGGTTCCGTCCGACCCGTCGATCCCGGCGGTGTACCTGGTTCGAGACGGTCGCGACTGCGTGGTGTCGCTTGCCCACTATCGGAAGCAACTGATCGCCCCGGAATCGGATTTCGAGGTCAACCTCCGGGAGGCGATCGAAGCTTCCGGTGGGAGCCACTTCGGCGGTTGGAGCGAGCACGTTCGCCGGTGGTCGGCTCGGGCCTCGCTGACCATCCGATTCGAGGAGTTGATCGCCGATCCGATAGGGTGCGTCGAGCGGTTGGGGCCGTGGCTCGATCTTCCGGAGCCGCGGGTGGAACGGCTGCCGCGTCTTTCGGACTTGAAATCGAAGGACTTCAAGTACGGCAGCGGCGTCGAGCACGGTTTTGACCGGGCGGCACGGGAGCATTGTCGGACGGCGAAGTTCCGTCGGGACCGGACGGGAGCGTGGAGAGACGAGCTTCCGGAGCGGCTGCACCTGGAGTTCCTTCACCTGCACGGGGCCGAGCTGATTCGGCTGGGGTACGTCGAGCCGCCGGCGAGATCGTCCTTCCAGGCGGCCCGGCCGAAGGTGCCCCAACGCCCGGTCCGACGTCGGCACCAAGCGAAGCGCCGGAAGCGGCGCGTGCTGATCGACGGATCGAAACTCCTGGACCCGCGAATGGACGGGATCAAGCGGTACATTCAAGAGCTGTTGCGGGCGATGGTGCCGGTCGTGCGTGAGCGGCAAGGTAGCTGGGACGTCCACGTCCATTTCGGGCCGTGCGGCACCTTTCGCCTTCTCGACATCGTCGACGACATCGAACGGGGGCAGCCTCCCTTGGAGAACATCCCGACGCTGTTTCGGCCGGACGACGAAAACCCGATCAACGTGTACCGGCGGCGATTGCGTGAATGGGAGGGAGGGCTGAGTTGGGAACGTGTTCGAGAAACGCTTCGATACAACTATCTGAAGACGTTGAGAAGTCTGTACAAGCGGCGCCGGAAGTTGGATTGGCTTGGCGATCGGCTCTCGGGTTGGTGGAATCCGAGGCGGTCTTCCGAGAGCCGGCCGGATTACGACCTGGTTCACCTGACGCTTCCCAACACGTGGTCCTTTTACAGCAAGCTTGACGCGCCGCTTCTGGTCACCGTGCACGATCTGTGTCACGAGATGTGTCCGGAGTTCCAGAACGCGTCGAACAACCGCCCGTTGGCTGCGGGGCTCCGCTTCGCCCAGCGCGCCGATGCCGACTACGTTGCCGACTCCCACGCGACCAAAGAGCAGATGGTGCGGCTGTTGGGGGTTGATCCCAAGCGAGTTGCGGTGGTGCACTTGGCCTGCGATTCCGGCCGTTTTCAGCCGGTGGGCCGGGCCGAGGAGCTGGCGCGCGTGAGGCGCAAGTACGGGATCCCCGAAGGGCCCTACGTTCTCTCGGTCGGCACGTTGGAGCCGCGAAAGAACGTCATCAACGTGGTACGCGCTTTCAGCCTGCTTGCCAACGAGGCCCCCGACCTGGGGGCGAATCTGATCGTCGCCGGCTCGTTCGGCTGGGGCGACGCCAGCGAGTTGAAGCGGGCGGTTCGCGCGTGCCCTCGCGTTCGGGCCATCGGCTACGTGGAAGACGACGACTTGCCCGCGCTCTACTCCGCCGCGGCGGTCTTCGGCTACGTATCGCACTACGAGGGTTTCGGGCTTCCCCTGTTGGAGGCGATGGCCTGCGGAGTTCCCACGGTTTACGGCAACGTGGCTTCGATGCCTGAGATTGCGGGCGAAGCCGGGCTGCCGGCCGCGCCGGAGGACGTTTACGAGATCAAGCACCGGCTGCGCCGGTTGCTCGAGGACGCGGAGTTGCGGCGCGGGCTCGCTCGCCGAGCCGTGCTCCGCTCGCTCGATTTCCGTTGGAAGAAGACCGCTGAGGAGACGCTCGCCTGCTACGAGCGGTCCATTCAGGCCCGCTCCGCCAAGGCGTCCAGCGTGAGCCTTGGCGGTGGCGATTCCGATTCCGCCGGACGGAGGACCGAGACAGCCGGGTTGGGAGGGAAGCGTGCGGCTGCATAGCGAGCTGGCCTCTCGACTCGGTCGCCGGACGCTCTGGAGGACGATCAAGCATGAACCGGAAACGGTTTCCGTGCGACGTCCCCGTCGGCGGCGTAGCGATTCAGCCCAGTCCCACGCGCCACGGATGGATCGGCACAGACCGAGACGGCCGCCTTGGTTGCACGTGACTCGGAAACACGTGGGGGCGTCAGCGGCGGGAGGGGCTCCCCCCGATCGCGAACGATGCCGGGACAACAGGTTCGCAAGGTGACAAGCATGTTGGAAGACACCATGGAAGGGATGACGGTGCCAAGGGACGAGACGCTCATCTTCCTGCACGTGCCGAAGACGGCGGGAGTGAGCATCTCGAGAACGATCATCCGGCAGTTCTCCGAAGACGAGGTCTACCACGTGAGGAGCCCCGCCCACGAGCGGGCCCCCGTCTTCAGCAAGGACCACGGGACGATCGACGATTTCCGGCGTTTTCCCGAAGCCCGGCGGCGCCGTTACCGGTTGATTCTCGGCCACATGCACTTCGGGTTCCACGCGCACGTGCCCGGGCCTTGCGCGTACGTGACGGTGCTCCGAGACCCCGTGGAGCGCCTGCTCTCGCATTTCGGCCAGTATCGCCGGATGATCGAGAACAACGAACTCCCGGGCGGCGAGGGCTTTTCCTCCTTCGAGAAATTCTGCAAGACGAAACGGAACGCGACCGACAATCACCAGACTCGATTCCTCTGCGGCGTGGACTTCGATAGCCATGCTCGCCCGGAAAACCTGGAGCGGGCCAAAGAGCATCTCCGCAAGCACTTCCGGGTCGTGGGCACGATGGAGCGATTCGACGAGACCGTGCGGGTCTTGCACCAAGCGTACGGCTGGCCCGATCTGGCCCACTTTCGCGACAACGTGGGCCGGGGCAGGCTTCGGCGGGAGGCCGTCGATTCGGAGTTCCTCGCTTACCTCGAAGACCTGAATTCGCTCGATCGAGAGCTGCACGCGCTGGCCAACTCGCTCCTGGACGCGGCGATTGCCCGGTACGGCACGTCCGCTCCGCCGCCGGCCAAACCGCGGCAAGCTCCCCGGAAGCCGTTCTTCCTGCGAAGAGCCCTGCAAAACGTGCTGCGGAGACCCTGAACCGCGGCCCGACTGAATCCCCGCGCAGCCAGACGGCGAACTGACCCGGCCGGGCAATCGCCAACTGGTCGAGCAATGGAACCTGCCGCTGGACCGCTACGATGATCCGCTCTAGCCGGCCACGTTGCCGAGTTGCTTGCCTAGTCGCAGGCGCACGCCGTGTGCGGCAACCGGCGGACGGCACACGGCGTGTGCCTGCTACGAAAGTCGGGAAGTCGTTTTCCGGTCGGTCTTAACGCGGCCTCCGGCCATAACCAAAAAGGGTTACTGAACAAACCACTGTACAAGATGCGCGCACGGCGCGCGCATCCTACAGACTAAGACTCTAACGGGGACGCCAATCCCGCATGCCGCCAATGACCTGAATCCGATCGCCGGCGCCCAGCTTTTCGTAGAGTTGCCGCGTCCACGTGTACGCTTCCGGCACCTTCCCGACAAACGTAATCCTGCGCGGATACGCGAGCGCCAGGTTGTGGGGCAGGTCGCCGACGCGCAGCACCCCGAGAAACTCGGGCGTTTCCGGGTCCTCGTGGCTGGTGGGGGGATCGGCGAGCACGATTTCGGTGATCTGAGGGTCGACGAGCGCGGCATAAACGGCCAGCGGCGCCGTGTAGCCCTGACCGTACACGGCCACCGGTCCCGTCACGGCCTCCTGCCTGAGAAGCGCGACGGCGGCGACGAGATCGCTGACCTGTCGCTCGGGGAGTGTTTCGCCCAGAAGCGGATAGGTTCGCCGCGCGGTCCAGAGATAGCCGGGGCCGAGCGACGTCGCTCCCGTGTTGCGCACCTCGACGGCGGCGGTCGCCACGTCGCCGCCGATGCGGGGCCGCGAAGAGCCACCGCCCGCGAAGGTGCTGCGCGCGTCCGGTTGCACGGCGAAAGCCAGCGTGGGGATGGGCCATTCGGCCTCTTGCGGCCGCTTCGTCTTGACGCTGATGGTCATCCCGTCGAAGCTGTCGAACACGTAGGTGCCGAACGTGCTGCCGTTCTTGTCGCCGCCGTCCGACCGGAAATCGCGCCTGCGCGGCGCGCGATCGGCCGAGGTGTAGCGAAAAGTGATCTCGCGCAGTCGCCCGAGCGCGGTCTCCTGGTGCGCTCGCCACGCGGCCTCGTCGCCGATCGTCGGCAGGTCCGCCCGCTTGACGAGCAGTTGGTCGATCCGGCGCATCTCATCCTGCTCCGGCAGCTTGCCGCCGAACACGAGCAGGTTTTCCTCCGGTTCCACGAAGTCGGTCACGTCGTCCTCAACGGGCGTCGGATCGTTCTTCAGATGCGTATTGAACCAGGTGAAGATCGCGCGGCGGAGCTTGGGCGTATAACCATGAGGCGTCAGGTCTTCGACGAGGTCGAAGTGGCTGCTCGCGCCCAACTCGGCGTACTGGTGCCGGATACGGTGAGCCACGTCGCGGTATCCGTAGGGACGCCACAAGATATCTTCCGAGCCGGAGGCCATCAAAAACGCTCGGGGAGCGATCAAGGCGCCGAGGTCGGGCCAGCACCAGCGGTAGTAGTTGATCCAGAATGCGCAGTCGCAGTGGCCGTCGGTGGCTCGATCGGTGACGACGTGCTCGATGCTGCCCGACTGGCACACCGGGACGACCACCTTGACGCGCTCATCCGCGGCTCCCAGGCACCAGGAGATAACGCCGCCTCCGCTGAGCCCCGTGACGCCCATCCGCTCGGCGTCGACGTCGGGTCGCGTCTGGAGATAGTCCAGGGCTCGCATGGCGTTCCACACTTCCGTTCCCGCGGGCGTGTAGCCCCGGCTGGGCCAGTCCCAGCGCTCTTCCCGGTACGTCCCGTGGTGAAATCCCTGCGACTCGCCCAACTGGATCGGGTCGAGCACCAGCGCGACGTATCCATGCTGCCCGAACCAGCGCGGGTTGGCCTGGTACGGCGCGTTCACCTTCCCTTTCGAGTGGCCGCACAGGTACAGCACGGCCGGCAGCCGCCCCTCGGGCTTGGCCGGACGATAGAGATTTCCGATCACGTAAGCCCCGGGGATACACTGGAAGTGAACCTTCTCGACCACGTAGTCCCCACGCTCGAGCACGCCGGTGACCGTGGCGGCCAATGGCGTGCGCGGCGGCAGGGGCGACAGCCCGAGCATCTCGCGCCACATCTCCCTTCGCCGCGCCACGGTCGCGTCCCACTGAGCTTGCGAGAGCGGTACGGCCAACGAGGAGCTCGACACCTGGCGTGCCTCCTCGCGAGCCGCGCCATAGATCGTGGTCCAGTCGCCGCGTGCCGCGCAGGTGAAGGTCCCGCCTCCGCACAACAGCCCGACGATGACGATTCGGTGGATGTGTCGCATGTTGATCTCCGAACGGGTACGTGGTTTCCGCCAACGGCTTGGCTCGTGCGAAGCGGAGGAGCCGCGAGGCGGCTTTCTGCCCCGATCCGGCCGACGCGGGTCATTGCGTTGCGACCTTCGACGCTTCCTTCGGCTTGATGAACAACACCTCGGCACGCCCAATCCATCCCGATCTCAAGTCGACGCGGAACCACCCATCGCTGTTCTTCCTGTTGAAACGGAGCGGCGATCGCCGGCCGAACCCTTCGAGATCGTATTGCGCCCACGTCCGACCCATGTCCAACGAAACGATGAAGCCCGTGGCGTAGGGCGATGCGGGCGCATAGTGCGAGGCGAGCATCACGCCGTCCTCGATGATCATGTTGGCCGATTCGTATTCGGGGTTGAAGAGCCGCGTGTGCGCGTCGGGATTGGCGATGTCGGCCGGGTCGCACCGGAAGATACCTCGGTCGTGCGGCAAGGGGCCGTTCGCGTCGGCGACCCAGTAAAGCTGCCCGTCGACGAAGTTGATGCCGCCCGACTTGTAGCGCGTGTTGGAGGCATCCGACACGACGACCTTCCATTGCCACTCGTCCTTCTTGGCGTCATAGGTGCCTCTCAGCCAGTGGCACTCGTGCCCCTCCGGTCTCTCGCGGTCGCCCGTGCAGGCGTAGAACGCGTTTTCGGCCGGGTTGTAGGCCACGCAGTGAATGTGGCGGCAGATGACCGGGTTGTCGGGATCGCCGAGCAGCGTGCCGGTCGGGCCACCGCCGCGCGAGCCGTTGTCCCGATAGTAGGGATTCTGCCCGAAGGCGTACGCGATCTTCACCGTATGCCCGTTGTCGGTCGAGTAGTAGATGTTGATCGGGGTCGCCCCGCCGAGCACGTTGCAGTAATTGCCCCATACGACCATCTCCCGGCCGTCCACGTCCCACGTATGAACGCCGTTGAGGGGGTGGAAGTACCAGCCGGGGTGCTCCGCGTTTTGCGGCGTATGCGGGACGTAGTCCTCACCGCGGGCGTCCTTGACCGTCACGGGCTGGTACGTCTTCAGGTTGTCGGTGCTGAGGTACAGGCTCGGGCCGGTGGCGAACAGGACGTTCCCGTTCTTCAGAATGCAGCTAAACGTGAGCTTGTCGGCGTCGGGAAACGCGGTGCGGTGGGGCCAGGTGCGGCCGTTGTCTTCCGACAGAAACACGGTCCCGTCGGCAAAACCGAACGCCTTGTTGTCGCGCTGCGAATCCATGTACGGGCCGGGCGGTGCCAGGCGATACCAGAAGTGATCGGTGGAAGGGCAGTCGGGCGGGGCCGCCATTGGAGCGGCGCCCAGCCTGCGCACGCCGGGCCTCAGCATCGCGCCGGCGGTCGCCGCCGTGACCCCCAAAAACCGGCGGCGAGTGATTCGTGGTCGTGGCGTCGTGGGTTTGCCTGCAGCAAAGCGTGGGGCGGATCGATCGGCGGCGCGTGGCATGATTCTATCTCCCGGGAAGACGCCTTGTGGTAATTCAGATCTTGTACTGCGGCACCTTGAGTCGTTCGCCGTCTTTCAGGGCCGACTCGTTGGCCACGATGCCGCAGACGGTCATGTTGAGCGCCTGGGTTATATTGACCAGGGGCGTGCGGTCTTCGATGATGGAGAGGATGAACTCGTTGGAGAGTTGGCCGTGCGAGCCGCCGTGGCCCCCGGGCTTGACGCCGGGCGGAAGCGGCGGGCGCTCGATGTCGGGCAGCTTCTCCATGACGCCGTGGTACTCGGTCCCTTCCATCCAGCCCTGCTCGCCAAACACCCGACCGGTCTCGACCACCTTGCCGCGGATGCCCTTGCACATGAGCATGCGGGAGGTGCCCCCCTCGGCCGTCTCGAACAGCGCGATCTGGTCGGTGAACAGGTTGCCGTACTTGTTGGCGCCCGGCTGGTACGACGGGAAACCCGCGTTGGAGCCCGTGCACGAAACCGACGTGAACGGCTTGTCGGTCACGCCGACGTAGTAGGCGGTCGAATGCGTGGGATACCACAAGGGAATGCAGCCGACTCGCCAGTCCTTGTACGACCCGATCTGGTGGGAGTGAAAATGGTAATACTCGCCCTCGGAGTAGACGAGCCGGCCGAATCCACCGGCCTGATAGACCTGGCGCATGGCGTAGCAGTCGGCATGGAAACAGGACGTTTCCATCATCATGTACGTGAGGCCGCTCGTCTTCACGGCCTCGAACAGCTTGTCGGCGTCCTCCAGCGAGCCCCAAACGGCCGGCACGGCGCAGGTGACGTGCTTGCCGTGCTTGAGGACCTCGATGCAGTGCCGGGCGTGGCTCGGCGCGTCGGTCGCCAGAAAGATGGCCTCGATGTTGTCGTCCTTGACCATTTCCTCCAGCGACGGATAGGTCTTTTCACAGCGACAGACTTTCGACAGTGCGGCACAGCGATCGGGAAACAGATCGCTAACGGCGACCACGTCGACGTTGGGATGGTCCTGGAAGCCAAAGGCCGCGCCGAAGCGGCACGTGCCGTACCCGACGATCCCCACACGGACCTTGCGATCGGAGACGGGCTTCCATTGCTTCGAGGCGTTCGTGTCGACGGGCTCCTCTTCGAAACCTGGAATCTTCGGTTTCTCTTGGCCCCGGGCTGCGCCGGTCATTCCCACCGCAGCGGCACCCAAGCCCATGGCTTGGAGAAATGAACGTCGTGAGGTCGAGTTTTCCACGATCGTTGCTCCCTTGGTAACGGTTGAAGGTCAGAGCGTCTTCTCGGCGCTCGCAATGGCCTCTTCGATCATCTCCGGGCCTTTGGCGGCGTTGTCGAAATCCATGACGAGGGACGGGCTCACGCGGCGGAGGTGCCCGGCCGGAATCCAAGCCGGTCCCCCCAACCCGCCAGCATACTTCTTCCGAGCGGCGCATCAAGCCTTTCGGCCGGGTCTGATCCCAGGTCGTGGCAGCAATGCTAGCAGTTTGGCTGGTGGTTTTC
>CAZDHR010000234.1:0-11235 GCA_964505295.1 uncultured Planctomycetaceae bacterium | reverse complement strand
CCACGAACCCGATGAAAACCTCGAAGGATTCCGGCCTATGTCAGGAGGTCTGAACTTGCTTCTGCGCAGGCAGTTAGAAGAGCGCCTCTCGGCCAGCCACGTTCCTCTCGCTGGAGGCACACGACTCGGTGGCGATGGGCTCGGCATGGGCAGTCTGGTGGCGAGGGTTTCCCTCGGAGGCCCGGATTTCAAGCGGCGAGCCGACGCCGAACGATCATCGGCCATGGCGACGTCCAGATGACGTCCGACAAGATCGAGACGAGACTCCCTCCCAGCCGGTGATGACCAGTCGCTGGCGTTGCCGCGAACGCTGGGGGGGGCCGCCTGGCACGCTGCCCGATGTCGCTCGTGTGGGTGGCCCACACAAGCTCAGCACGATTGACCACCAGCTCCAGCCATTTCCGGATGCGGCCAACCAAGTCGACTGCGCTATGAGGCCGAATCGGCGTTGTGGATGGCAACGGGGACCGCCACCGCCACAGCAATGATGCCGCCAATGACCCACGGGTTGGCCATCATGTTCCGGAACGTCCGGGCAGCACGTTGGCCTCGGACCGTGTCTTTTCCGACAATGATCAGGGCCCCGGGCTTGGCCGACGGGGGAGCGGCCTTCTTAGGCCAAACCCGATAGGTTTGCTGGCCTTTGGCCGCCACCACTTGATACACGCCGCTTTGCAGCCCGCGGAAGGCAAACAACCCGGCAGCGTCCGTCTTACTTACGGCGAGCTGTTGATCTCCGCTGCGGAGGACGACCGGAAGCTTTGCCAGGGGGTATCCCTGGGCATGAACCACTTGTCCGACCAGCACGCCGCCGTCTCGCAGAGCCACGTCGATGACGACGGGGGCCTGCTTGGCCGAGGGAGCTGCAGCGAACGCCGCCTGAGGCACGCAGAACCCCACCACGGCAAGCCATACGGCGACTCGTTGAATTGCTATTGTGCGTCTCATTGTTGGCATCCGTTCAGAAAAGGGACGAACACTTGTCACCGAGTAGATGCGCCGAGCCCTGACCGGTGTGTGGTCGGCAGGGCGCAGTGATGGTTGACTTTCTCCCTGGCAAGAGGGAATGATCCGAGAGGAGTATCGACGTGCCGATACGGATAACTTGAACAAACATTACAGAGCAACGCCAGTTAGGCTGGCCCTCAGAGTGACAGGAGGGTTCCGCGCTCAGGGTTCAGGACTCGTGTGTGCAAGCGTGGAAGCCCAAGTCCTAGCCCGGCAGCCTGAACCTCACGGACCTCGCTGATTCGGAGTGAGTGTCTCAAACGATATACCCGAGAAACTCCCCGGTTGCGGCCGCTGTATTGCCCATTTGTTGCTCGTTGCCCAGATCCCCCTGTTTTGATTCTACTGCGGGAGCCTACGCTGCCTTCTTGGGCTTGTCGACAGGCGCGTTGGGTTCAGTCCGAAATGGTGCGTCGGGGGCTTCGAGGGGGAGCCGATCGGCCCATTCATGGACACCCTTAAGGGGGGGGGCATGGCGTGCGGCGGAAGGCGCTGGATCGTCGCCTCGCAAGCGGCTCTGCGGTGCTATCGGTGGCAACCGTTCCTCACGCGAAGCGCGCCACTGCCATCGTGCCGCGGTTCGCGCGAGGAATTGTCTGGCTAACCGCCACTCCACGTGACCGACGAGTTGCCTATTGACCGCCACGGCCACAATGCTTGCCAGAACGGCCCAACCCAGAAGTTCCCACCCCAACACGGCCATGAGCCAAGCGATGATCGCCGTTATCAGGCAGAACCCACCAATCATGCCGAGCACTTGCCAAATGCCGTAGCCTTGATCAAGAAGCCCATGATGGATATGGCCGCGGTCGGCGACCAGGAAGGAGCAGCCCCTCAAAGTCCGGCGGACAACCGCCAGTCCCGTATCGAGCAACGGAACAAAGAGCAAGACGGCCGCCACGCCGACGTTCGCCGTCATCGGGCCGTCGAGTGAGACTTGCAGCACAAGCAGAGACAGAAGGAACCCGATCAGCAGGCTTCCGGCGTCACCCAAGTAGACCCGGGCAGGCGGCAGGTTGAAGACAAGGAATCCAGCCAACGCTCCCGCCAAGGCCAGCGCCAAGAGCATTACCTCGAAATGGCCTTGCCCCCCGGCAATGACCGCGACGGCGGCCGAAATGAGGATGACGGTGACCGACGCCAAACCATCCATGCCGTCCAAGAGATTCAAGGCGTTGGTTCCGAGCACCAACCAGCCGACGGTGGCGGGGACGCTCAGCCACCCCAGTTCGACGCTGTATCCGAAGAGGACAACTCGCTCTGCGCAGCATCCCCAGAGCACGGTCGGCAGGATCGCCACGATCTGCCCCAGCAACTTCCAAGGGGCGGACAAGGCACGGAGGTCGTCCCAGCATCCCAGCAAGCAAAGCATGGTGCCGCTCCAACCGAGGCCGACGGGCAACCACAGGGCGTTGATCGAGTTCGGTGCCGTGGAGCAGTATACGGCAAGGCTCAGAAGCAAGGCCCCGTGGACCGCGATTCCCCCCCAGAGCGCGGTCGGCCGGACGTGCCGGTTTCGACCGTTGTCCGGCCAGCTCACGGCGCCGACTCTCCAGGCCAAGGCTCGGATCGCCGGCGTCAGCACCAGAGCGATGGTGATCGACATGAGTCCGACGAGAAGCATTTACACCTTACTCGTGCAAGAAATGATTGCTGGGGGGAGTGGATGCGCCGCGTAATCGTACCTTGTCACCTTATCGCCCGATGGTTGTCGAATGCTTTGTCCAAGCGAAACCCGCGGCATGACTGGCAAGGCCGGCAGAGTTTCTCCAGGCGTGTTTTCTGCCGAATTTGCGTCCCGGACGAACTTCCTCTGTTGGCGCTCCCAACTGACCGGCCGTCTTTCGATGGCAATCGCTCCGAAATACGTAGGCTCGGCCGGCAGTGGAGCTTGTGCGCTGCGCGGCCGCTCCGAATCGGCGGAAACCGGGCGATGGGTCAATCACGGCACGGGGTTCTTCTTTCTCCGAAAGGCCGGCGGCGGGACATCATCCCGCTACCACGCTACCATCCGACACGCGGAGCCACCTCCCCATTCGCGGTCGGTCGGCTCGCCATGCGAAGTCGCCGTTCGACGATGGCTTCCACCAGCGCGCGCACCTTCTTGTCTTGAGGCTTCTCTCGCAAGCACCAACTGAGGTGCTTCTCGGCTTCGTCAAGGCTTTCCATCTCGAACAAGCACTCCCCCAGCGCGCACCGCGCGTCGTAGTCAGACGCATGGCAACGAACGGCACTGCGCAGACAGCGGAGGCGTTCCGACTGGATTCCCAACTCGCCGTGCGTCTTGGCAGCTTCCACCCACGTCGCTGCGGCGTTCTCCCTTTGCAGGCTGCGAGCCCGGCTCTCACACGCCTCCGCGTAACGCTGCCGAACGAATCGCAACTCATCGGGGGCGCTGCGCTTGCGGTAGAGCGATATCAGTCTTCTGAGTGCCCTGTGGTCGGGCTGGAAAGCTTCCAGGAGAAACGCGGCGTCGACCTGGCCCGCCAGTCGCTGGAGCAAAAGATCTTGGTGAACACGACCGGCCTGGAACGACCGCTTCCAGTACGCCAGCGCCTGGTCGAAGTCACCCGCGAGCACGGCCTCCTGTCCCGCGGCGAACAACACGGTCCCATCGAAGGGCCGCACCTTGAGCGCCTGACTCACGCAGGCGGCCTTTGCGGGCAACTGCGGTCCCGCGAGGAAGGAAACGTCCGCCAGGTAGAGATAGGCCTCTCCCTGTAGAGGGCACAGGGCCACGGCGCGACGCGCGTGGTGCAATGCCTGGTGGAGGTGCCAACATCGTGCGCCAAATGCCCGCCCCAGCCATTCCTCCATGGCCGCGGCAGACTCGAAGCGGGAAGCCAGGGCCGCCTCGCGCACCTGTCTCACGTCGATTGGGTGAATCGCGGAATTTTGCGGATGGTCGAACAGCCGGAGATGAACCGCGGCCAATCGCGAGTGCGCCCGGGCGTGATCGGGCTGCCGATCGACCACGCGGGACAATTGCCCCTCCATCCATCGGAGGTCCTGACAAGATCCCACCTCATAAATTCCAGCGGAGTCTTTGCTCGCTGCCAGATAACCGTACCAGAAAGGTTCGGCCCGCACGGCCATCACCCGATTTTGCACCATGGGAACTCCGAGAACCGCCAAACACACGGCCGCGGTCAGCCAGCCGGCTCGGGGCATCCAGAAGAGGCCCGCCGACGCGTCTTTGCCTCGGCCGGTCAACTGCCATAAGCGGCAGGCACAAGCGGCCAACACGACGACCGCGACCATGCATCCGGGTACGTACCAGACGAAATCGGCCAACGAATGGACGAAGCTCGCGGCAAGGCTGGGTGCAATCGCGGCGAAACAGAGGAGGACCCTCGACGGCAGCGGCCGCCGCAGGCACGCGACGCACCAGTGCACGCAGAACCCGATGGCGGTCGCGAGAAGCAACAACCCCACGACACCCGTTTCCAGACCAACTTGCAGGTAGCCGTTTTCGGCGTGAGTGGCTTCCACTGATTCGAAGCGGCCCTTGCTCGGCAGGTACATGGGGCACACTTCGCGGTGACTCCCCAGGCCGGTCCCCAACAATGGGTAGTCGGCAATTCCCCGGCCGTTGGCCTGCCAGATGCTACGCCGCCCCTGCCCTCGATCAAGCGTTTCTACCGACCGGAAATCACCCAATCGATTTACCAGCGACCGGTGGCCGTAGGTGCATAGACAGGCTCCCACGAGCAGCCCGACCGCCGACATCGACAAAACCGACTTGCGGCTAATCAACGAGCCCCGATAGAGAACAAGCATGGAAACCAAGGCCGCAACGAGCATGGCCACCGCCCCCCCGCGAGACAGGGATAGGAGTCCTGTGAAAACCGCAAAAGCCAAGGCCACGCCGCGGAGCGCTACCAAGGTATCCACCCGGGATCGGTGCTTCGCAGAGCGAAAGCCGTCATCTGCTCGCCCGCGGCGATGGCTCTGCGCCGCGTCCTGCATCCACCATACGAGCGGCCCGACCCCGAGGGCGATGAACTGGGCGAAGTGATTCCTATTGGTAAAGCTACCCTTGATATTTCCTCCCGGACGTGAGTAGGGATAATCGAAAAACCAGAAGTACTTCCCGTTATGGGCGAAGTGCTGAACCAGCGCGAAAGCCGCCATGGCAGCCGTCGCGACGGCGATCCAACGTATCAAACGCTCGACGTCTTCGACGCGTCGCACTCTCTGCACCGTGACGAGAAACAGCAGCACAAAGGCCAGCAAGAGGACGAAGGCGTCTCGGGTGGCTGCCGGCGTCAGCGACAGGGTGGCCCAAACGCCGAGGGACGACGAGGAATCGGCGTCTGGGCTCCACAGCGGCAGTGTTTCGTGTATCTGGGGCGACAGCGTGCTCAGGATCGAAGGCGGCAGCGGCGCGAGCTGTAGGCCGACGAGGAGCAGTGCAGCCAAAAGGAGCGGACCGGCCGGAGAGCGGACCCATGCGGCCCGGGATGCAAGGCCCTGCCTGAGACACCAGCAAAGCGCGATCCAAAGCGACAGGGTTACCAAAACCAATTGCCCTAGGGCTACACGGCCCCCGATGATCAACGGCACCAGGAAAACGGCGGCGGCCAGCCCGGCGTCGACGGCCCGCAGGAGCAAGGCCGCGAGTCGCGATCGCGTCGGGAGGCACTCGCCTCCCCATGCGCCGAGACGCGGCGGCATCCCGTACCGTGCGTTGTGGTCAGCCTCGGTCGCCATCGTCGAGGGCTCTCCAAACGGTTTTCACGGAGACGTACACGTCGGGTTCGCCCTACGCGGCCTTTTCCCGACGTCTGCGAGTGGGGCGCCTGAGCGGCTCGCGCCCGTTCGTCGCGTCGTCGTCGTCATCATCATTCTCACCATGACCGTAGCCGTAGGCGTAACTGTAGCCGTAGCCGTAGCCGTAGCCGTAGCCGTAGTAGTCGTTGCCGCTGTCACGGCTCAGGCGATTGGCGACGATCCCAAGAACGGTAATTTGCAGGGTGGAGAGGGTTTCCGCAACTCGCATAACCAGCCGCCGCGGGTTCTTTTCGGGCTCGACGACAAGCAGGACGCCTTCGACTTGCCGACCGATAATCGCGGTGTCGGCGATGAGGGCGGGAGGACTGTCGATAAGGACCAGGTCGTAGATGGTTTCGGCCCAGGCCAGAAGTTCCTGGAATCGCTCCGCGGACAACAGCTCCGCCGGATTGGCGGCCCGGGGCCCGGACGGAAGCACGTCGAGATTCTTCAGCACCGACGGTTGGAGATTGGCGGCAATTGCCTCAGCGATCGGGGTCTGTTGACGGAGGACCACCGATAGGCCCTGGGGTCCCCACAAATCAAGGAGCGGGGTCAGCCCGGGACGGCGCATGTCGGCATCGATCAACAGGGTGCGCTTTCCCGATTGGGCGTACGCGGTGGCGAGATTTGCTGCGATCGTGGTCTTTCCGTCGCCGGGTTCACTGCTCGATACGACCAGGCTCCGCACGCCGTCCCGGGCGAAGGAGAGAGCCGTGCGCAGGGTACGGAAGGCCTCGCTCTCGGCGGCTTTGGGGCAGGTGTGAACGTGCAGCGCATCCACTCCGGTGCCCGGAAGCGACTCGAGCTGCTGCACCATGGCAAGCACCGGAATTCCCAATTGTTGTCGCAGTTCCTCGGGAGAACGAAAACGATCTTCGAGACGATCCTGCACGTAGACCACGCCCAGTCCCGCGGCGAGCCCGATCATGCTGGCGAGCAGGCCGACGGTGATCAGGCGGGGCCAGACCGGCGAAAGGGGGACTTTGGGACGACTGAGCACGGAGGTCCTGACCATGCCGCTCTCCTCGCCCAGATCGATGTCCTTGATCCGCTCCAGCACCACGTCGTAGAACCCTCGCAGCCGATTCAAGTCGAGTTCCAGGATGTCGAGCGCCGCAACGCCGCGGTCGAGTTCGATGGCGCTGCGTTTCTCTTCCTCATAGCTGGCACGGATGGAATTCTCATGCTCGACGCTCTGCTCAAACTTCTGACGTGCCATCTGGATCAACATCGGGGCCAATTCCTGGTCGCTGATTTCCCGTAGCTTCGCCATCTCGCTTTGATGCCGACTCCTCAGGTACTCCTCGGCCACCCGAATCTTCTCCTGCGTCTCACGGACCTTGCGATGTGCCGGTCCGTAGAGCTGCAACTCCGCGTGCAACCTGGCCTCGTTCTCGAGCAACTGTTGGTGCATGCGAGAGATCGTGTAGGCGTCGCTCGAGGTCAGGCCCAGCCGTTGCAGCAGCACCTCGCGGCCGACCGAGTCCGCCATGGCGAAAACCTGCTGCTGGAGATCCTCTCCGTTGCGAATGGCCGCCTCGATTGCCCTCAGTTGCGATTGGGCCTCGAGCCTTTCCTCATGCGCTCTCATCAGCGAATCGCTGAGACTTACGGCGCGCTTGACGACCACGCTGATCCTCTGGTCGCCATCGCGGATCACCAGATCTCCCACCTGGCCGCGCATCGCGAGCAGTTGGGCTTCCTTCTCACGCAGTTGTTCCTCCAGGGCTTGCTTCTCCTCGGTGAGTATGTCGAGAATCTCGCGGGCCGTGCTCTTGTGTAGTTTGTCCATGAACGCCAGGTAAGCGGAAAGGAGGCTGTCGACAACCGCCGCCGCCGCATCGGGGTCCTTCGACTGATAGACAATGTCCAGGATGTTTGCCTGCCGCACCGCACTCACGGTAAGATTCCCCCGCAAAGTCTTCACCCACTCGCTGCGGGGAACGTCTTTGAAATCGACTCGATCCTCCAGCGAAAGCAGCGCGATCGCTGCCTCCAACACCTCCTCGCTGGCAAGCATGTTCTGGTAGGTCGGCATCAGATCCTGGACGATTCGCTCGCCCGACATCCCCGCCGTCCAGTTCTCCGCTCCCGTCTGAAGGACCAGCAGCGAGGCCCGCGACTCATAAACCCGCGGCGTTGACGCATAGTAAACGCCACCCAGCAAGCAACCCACTGCAAGGGCCGTGACGACTACCCACTTCCGGCAACGCACGGCGCGGAGAAACCGCACCGCCTCATGCAACGGGTTGACTTCCACAGGCGAGCGAGCGATCGCGGCCGGGTTGAGCAACGGTTGTTCCTCCATGCTAGCTACAGCCCTTCTGGGTAGGACCCCGATATACTTTGGCGTTTTGACGCCCGTCACCAATCCGGAAGGTCGGAAATGCTGCGTCTAAAAGATCGGCATGGTGGCGCCGATGGCGAACGGGATTGCCTCAATCACATCCATCATCACCGTGAGCGGGGTCTGCTCGACGCTTACGATATCGCCGGGCGCCAGCCGCAGGTTCTCTTGGGCATTGTGTTTAGCTGTCCGGAGGTCGACTTCGATCACGGCGGTGCCCTCTCCGTCAGGACGGTCCCGGATCACGAATACCTTGTTGGCCAGCTTGTGCGAGAGTCCGCCCGCCACGGCAACGGCGCCGAAAACCCGAAGCTCATGGTTCACAGGAAAGTCATACTGTCCGGGCTTCTGCACCAAACCGACGACTTGAACGGGGGCCGGATGCCTTCTCTCCACTCGGACCACCGTGCCGTCGTCGAGATAGTTGCTAGCCGTTCCGTCCAGGATCGAGTTCGCCAGATCGAGACACACGAGGTCGACGCGCTGTTGCGGGACGCCGCTTCCCTGGCTGGCGAACTGGACGGCCGACTCCGCGGAGGACGACGGCCCGTCCGAGGCGAGTCGACTCCCTGCCGCAGGGCGCCGAATCTCCACGCTGGTTCCGGCATCCTCGTCAAGGCCCCCCGCGGCCACAATCGCAGCCATCAGGTAGCTGGCCTCACGCGGTAGTTCATGGATACCCGGCTCTTTCACCGCCCCCACTACCGTGATCCGATTTACACGCTGGCGCCTCATAGTGACGGTCACCTGAGGCTGACGATACAGGCCGCGGTGGACACAGGCCGCCGCGATCGTCTCTTCAGCCCCCGGCAAGTCCAGACCGGCCAACGGGAGGGAGCCGATCTCTGGCAGAAAGGCCGTCCCGTCGTCGCCCACCCGAATCGGAAACCGGCTAATGGCGTCGGCGCCCAAGCCGGCGGCAAGCGACACCTCCAACACGTCGCCACAGGCGACCCGCTCGTTGCTCACGGGAGGTCCGGCAAAGCGGGAAAGATCGACAGTTTGGGCATTGTGGATTGGGGGAGCCTGAAGCTCTGCTGGACAGCGCCCGGCGTAGTAGTGGCAACGCTGCGCGCAGCCGGTGACACCCAACAGGAGCAGAAGAGATCTAGCCAGCGCTCCTGCGACTACGGAACGTCCCTGTCGTTTGGCGGTTGAGAGCATGGTCGAAGTGTGGTTCTTGGGAAGCAAGGCCATGGAGAGGAGTCTGAGACGGCGGCGATGTGTCCGCCCGGCGAGTCGACATTTGGCGTGCACGCAGTTCCGTCGCGCGGCGTGGGAAGGGTTTCAACAGGGTCCACCATCGGCAGCTTGCGCCGTCAAATCCTGCTTAATCGGAAAAGTCTTCCAAAAAACCCGGGCTTGAGCGAGCGTTTAGGTAGTCTGCGGTGAGCAGGAAACGCCTTTGGTAGATGTCGTAGGACGAAGCCGAATTCCTGTGGCAAGCATTCCCCCCGATGGTGAGGTCTTCAGGAGTCGACCGGCAAGCTTGTCTACATGGCTCGGCCGACTCGCGGGGACATCCTTCGTCCGACGCTACGTCGGCCCGGGCTCGGCGCGGCCGTTCGGTTGGAGGGGCCATCGAGATACGGTCTTCCGGCCATCCGCACGGAAGGTGACCATCTCCTCCATCGCGCCTTCGTGCCACCCGAACAGGGGGCACATATTGGGCTTGCGGGGGCTTTGCACGGTCGATAACATCCCCTCCTCTTTCTCTACCGGACTGGACAGAACTGTGAGGCTTTTCCGTCGTGCGTATCCTATTCCTGAGCCACTATTTTCCACCCGAAGTTAACGCTCCCGCGACGCGGACGTTCGAGCATTGCACACGATGGGCCAGGGCGGGGCATGACGTGACGGTCGTCACTTGTGTACCGAACTGCCCCACCGGGGCCGTCTATCCCGGCTACAAGAACAGACTGCGCCGGCAGGTTGAGTTCGTCGACGGGGTACGCGTCGTACGAGTCTGGACCCACTTGGCGGCGAATCACGGAACGGTGCGGCGGATCGTCAACTTCCTTTCCTTCATGTTGAGTGCGGTTCTGGCCTCGATCCGGTTGCCGCGTCCCGACGTCGTCGTGGCCACGTCTCCGCAGTTCTTCTGCGGGTGGGCCGGTGTGCTGGTCTCCCGGCTGAAACGGATACCGCTGGTCCTGGAGATCCGCGATATCTGGCCGGAATCGATTTGGGCCGTGGGCGCGATGCGAAATCGTTGGCTGCGCCGAATCCTGGAGATGATGGAACGACGGATGTACCAATCCGCCGACCACATCGTCGCGGTGGGGGAAGGGTACCGAGCCAACATCCTCCAGAAAGTGAGCATCCCGAATCGCATCTCGGTTATCCCGAACGGAGTCGACGTGGCACGCTTCGTTCCCAGGGAACCTGATGCGGAGTTCCTTCGCACGTGGGGTTTGCAGAACAAGTTTGTTTGCTCCTACGTGGGAACGATCGGCATGGCGCACGGCTTGGAGGTCGTGCTCGAGGCGGCAAAGATCCTCCGGCAGAAAGGCCGACACGACATCGCCTTCTGCCTGGTGGGAGAAGGCAGCCATCGAAAACGGCTCGAAGAGGACGGGAACCAGGCCGGGTTAAACGGCATGGTGGCCTTTACCGGACGGCAACCCAAGGAGCAGATCCCGGCGATTCTCGCGAGTTCCCGGGCCTGTCTGGTTCATTTGAGGGGATGTCATCTCTTCGGAACCGTCATCCCCTCGAAGATCTTCGAGACGTTGGCGATGGCGCGACCCGTCATCATGGGAGTGCGGGGCGAGGCACGGGACATCGTGATGGAGGCGGGGGCAGGCGTGGAGATGGAACCCGAATCGGCCGAGTCGCTCGTCCAGGCGGTAGAGACCCTGGCCGACAATCCACATTTCACCTCCCGGCAGGGCCAAGCGGCTCGCGACTACGTAGTGAAGCACTTCAACCGCGACGAGCTCGCGGCGCGATTCCTGCGGTTGTTGTCGCGGATGACGGAGTCCGGGACGGTCGAGGTCCGGCAGGCAGAACCAAGAGAAGCCGGCGAGCTTGCGCGTCGAGAAGCGGCCTAGTACCGTGTCAGATCTCTATTGACGGGTTGAGTGATTTTGGGTCTCCTATGC
>CAZDHR010000233.1:0-11287 GCA_964505295.1 uncultured Planctomycetaceae bacterium | reverse complement strand
AAACGGCAAACGAACTCGGCCTAAACTCAACCGTCCGGCAACGTGGACGACCAAAGAAAGAACCGCTATCCCCATTTTCCTAGCATCTCCAGATTTGGTGGCTGTCACCTTTTCTCAGCAGTCCGGCCGGCCTATACGAAGTGGAGCGGGTGGGCGGGTCGTGCCGATCTCAAGAAACGTGTGTGTCCATACTCGGTGGCCGCCAGCATTTGTCAGACTCCACTGTGAAGGGAAACTGGGGATATTAGGTTATGTACGAAGACTCCTTCGGCCTCTCCACTCGGCCGTTCGCCTCGGTACCGCAGGTTGACCACTATTTCCCGGGGGCCACGATCGAGGCCGCCCGACAAACCCTGGCCCGCTGCATCGAGCGAGCGGAGGGCGTGGGCATGGTGGTTGGGCCGTCGGGCACCGGAAAGACGCTCCTCTCGATGATGCTGGCCGAGCAGTTCAAGGACTCGTTCAAGGTGGTCCTATTGGCCAGCGGCCGGTTGGGCACCCGTCGGGCCCTGTTGCAGGCGATTCTGTTCGAGTTGGGCCAGCCCTACCGGGGAATCGACGAGGGGGAGCTGCGTCTGGCGCTGATGGACCATTTGACGGCCGGCGAAGACTGTCCGCAGGGGATGCTTCTGTTGGCCGACGAAGCCCACACGCTGCCGTTGCGGCTTCTCGACGAGATCCGCATGATCACCAACCTGGTCTCCGACGGCCAGCCCACCGCGCGACTCGTGCTGGCCGGCGGTGCCCTGCTCGAGGAGCGGTTTGCCAGTCCCAAGCTGGAGTCGTTCAGCCAGCGGATCGTGGCCCGCTGCTACCTCGAATCGTTCAACCGGGAAGAGACGCAGGCGTACATTCACGCCCAGATCGGCAGGGCCGGGCGCGAGGGCCGCGAGGTGATTTCCGACGACGCGTGCCATGCCGTCTATCAGGCGACGGACGGGGTGCCGCGCCTGGTGAACCAGGTCTGTGACCACGCGCTGTTGCTGGCCTGCGCCGCCGGACACAAGCAAGTCGATCGGGCGGTGGTGGAAGAGGCGTGGGCCGACCTCCAGCAGTTGCCCACACCATGGAACGGGGACTCGAGCGAGGAGAAGATCGAAGGCGGGATCGTCGAGTTCGGCGGCCTTGACGACGAGCCCGAGGCCGTGGAGGAAGCTGGCGGTCGCGTGGAGGAAGGCCCTGGTGAGTCGATCGCGGATGAAGCGGCCTCGGTCCCCATGCTCCGCATCTCGCCGGGGCCCGAGGAGCCCGACCCCGTGGCACAGGTCGAGCGAATCGAGCAGGCGGTCTCCCATCTGGACGACGACTTCCAGCCGGTTGGGTCGATCGGTCCCGAGATGGAGCTTGTGTTCGACGGGCCGCACGACCCGTTCAGCGAGAAGTTTGAACAGGAAGAGGTCATCGTCGACCGGCATGGACTCGAGGAGGCGACCGATTCGGGCGAACCACCGCAGCCTCCTGCGGAAGAGGGCTCGGAGGAGAGTTGCGTCGAGAGCGCCGCGGCCGAGCACCGCCGGCAGCAGGCGACAACCCGGGAAGCCGCGGAAACGCGCGTCGACGAGGCCGACGATCAGGACGCCCCCGTCAGGTGGCACGAGCAGCCGGAGACCGTTCCCATGCTCGGCCAGCAGCCGGGTGAGACGGCCGAAGAGGGTCAGGCCATGGAGCCGGACGACGAGGACATCATCGTCGTCGAGGAGGGCTACGACGACTTGGAGCCGGTCGCGGCACCTCCGGCCACCGCAGTCCGCCGACACGAGTACCGTCAGTTGTTCGCCCGGCTCCGTCGCGGCGGCTGAGCAGTGGCGGGAGATGAGAACCAAGACGATTGTGTCCTAGCGGCAACCGAAAGGGCCACGCCATGAGCCGCATGCTGGAAGCGCTCAAGGAGATCCAGGCAAAATCACCCCAGACGCCGCCGGCGATCGAGCCCATCTTGCCCGAGGAGCTCGATTCGTTCGGACTGGGCCAGTCGGCAAGGTTGCCGGCGCAGGAGCCGACTCAAGCTCCGCCGCCCACCCTGCCCGACAAGCCGGGCCACCGGCCTCCTCCGCCCGAGCGGACCGACGAACGGCCGGCCAAGGCAATCGCGTCGGAGCCGACTCTGGAAGCGTCGCCGGGCACCTCGCTCGAGCCCGGTCGCCCCCTCTCGCGGCCGTTGAGCCCGTTGGACGACGCCGAGAAGGAGCCGTACCGCGAGCTTGCCGAAAGGGTCCTCGCCCAACGGTCGCCGGGCCTCGCTGCGGCGATGATGTTCACCAGCCCGGGCGACGGCGAAGGCAAGACGAGTACGTTGGCGTCGCTGGCCGTGGTCCTTGCGGAAATGGCGGACGAGGAGATTGCGGCCGTGGACGCCAATCTCCGAAGCCCCGCCCTGGGCAATCGTCTCGGGATCTGGGCCGCTCGCGGCCTGGCCGACGTGCTCGCCGGCGGGGCCGACTGGCGCGAGCTGGTGCGCCGGACGAGCGTCCCGCGGCTCAGCGTGCTTCCCGCCGGGCAACTCCCCGCCGACGACGGCTCTCCGCGGACCGGCTGGAAGCTGGCCTCGGTGCTCGACGCGCTCAGAAATCGCTATCGCCTCGTCTTGATCGACGCGCCCTCCCTGGCCCATCCCGAGGTTGCGCCCTGGAGCCGTCTCTGCGACGGCACCTATCTGGTGGTCGATCTCGGTCAGACGGGCCGCCGCGCCGCCCGGCAGGCCGTTCGCCTGATCGAGAAATGCGGCGGGCGCGTCCTCGGCTGCGTGCTGGTGAACGCGCCGGTCGAAGGATGATCGCCGCTGGATAGGGCTAAGTACGGCGATATTTCTTGGGAGATCGAATCCTCGCGATCTTGTGCCCGAGTATCCGCATCGTGGCAGGGCCGTATGCCGACCGCAAAGAAGCACCCCCATTCTTAACCCATTCGTTCCGACGCACGTCTTCACTCCACGACGCGCGGCGGCTCTGCGCCGTAGGCGTTGTCGCGGACGAGCGTATTCTCCGACGCGCGGACGGCCGCCTCGGGCTTCTCGTGGCGAGGGAACCAGTTGCCGTACACTTCGCACTTGTCCTGGGGCACGCCGCGGATGACGATCGGCGTGGTCGGGGCGCGGAACGTGTTGTGGTGCACGAGAATCGTGGTGCCGGCCACCTCGGTGCCGTCGTCGCGGTCGCGTCCGCCGTGCATGTCGAAACAGTGGCTCAGCGAGGTGCCCAGCTCGACGTTGTGCCGGGCCTCGTAGGCGCAGCCGGGCCGCCCGGTGCCGGCGATCGAGTGGCGGTTGAAATCAAACAGGTTCCGCTCGATGAGCGACGAGGCCACGTCGTGCGACACGCCGTAGCCCAGCCCGGCGTACTGGCAGTAGTTGGTAGCACCGCCGGGCCCGTCTGTCAACACGCCCCGGGCAGGCACGATGGGAATTCGTCCCCGCTTCTGTTCGACCAGCTTGCGGCCCCCCACGGGCGCACCTAGAATACTTGTTGCCCACCACCGACTGATTGACCCATACCCAACGGAGGAAGCCCCATGATGACCCACAGCCAATCGCGTACACCCGAGACCACCCGCCGCGATTTCCTCAAGCGATCGGCGGCCGGCGCGGCGGCCTTGGGCACGGTTTCGATCGCCCGGGGCGCGCATGCGGCAGGCGACGAAGTGATCAAGATCGGCATGATCGGCGCCGGCGGCCGTTGCTCCGGAGCCGCGGCCCAGAGCTTGAAGGCCGGTCCCTACGTCAAGCTCGTGGCGATGACCGACGTCTTCGACACCCGCGTCAAGGCCTCGCGCGAAAACCTCCGGAAGCAGTACCCCGACCAGGTGATGGTCGACGACGATCACTGCTTCGCCAGCTTCGACGGCTACCAGAAGGTGATCGACGCCGCCGACGTGGTCCTGATCGCCTGCGCCTCGAAGTTCCATCCCATGTACTCCGAAGCGGCGATCAAGGCCGGCAAGCACGTCTTCGTCGAAAAGCCGCACGCCATCGACCCGGTCGGCGTCCGGCGCGTCAAGGCCGTTTCCGACCTGGCCGAGCAGAAAGGCCTGAGCATCGTCTCCGGCCTCCAGAGCCGGTTCCACGCCGGCTGGCGGGAAACCGTGAAGCGGATCCACGACGGCATCCTCGGCGACGTGGTGGCCGCCCAGTCGATGTTCCTTCGGGCGCCGTATCGAGTCATGTCCCGCGAGCCCAGCCTGAGCGAGATCCAATATCAGTTCTGGAACTGGTATCACTTCCGCTGGCTCTCGGGCGACGACGTGCCCCAATCGCTCGTGCACAACGTCGACCGCATCTCCTGGATCATGCAAGACGAGATGCCCAAGTGGGCCTTCGGGCTGGCCGGGCGCAGCTCCTCGTTCGGCGAAGTCTACGGCGACATGTTCGACCACCACACGGCCGTGTACGAGTACGAGAGCGGCGCCCGACTGTACGCCCTCTGCCGGACCCAGGCCGGGTGCTACAACAACTCGTCCGACATCATCATGGGCACGAAGGGCACTTGCTACCTGGCGCGCCGCAAGCCTCGAGTCGAGGGTGAGACGAACTGGCAGTACGACGGGCCCGAGAACAACCCCTACGACGACGAGCAGAAGGCCCTGATCGACTCGGTCCGCGAAGGCAAGCCGCTCAACAGCGGCTACCACATGGCCACGAGCACGATGGTCGGCGTGCTGGGCCAGATGACCTGCTACTCCGGCAAGCCGGTGCAATGGGACGAGGCCTACCACTCCGACCTCCAGTACGGCCCCGCCCCGGAAGAGGCCAGCTTCGACATGGACCCGCCCACCGTGCCGGACGAGACGGGCAACTACCCGCTGCCGCTGCCGGGGATCACGGAGCTGCTGTAAAGGTCGGGGGTAGGGGTCAGAGCTTGAATAATGAATAGCGATAATCTCGGCCTTGCGTGCCGGTTGCGCTTATTCACTATTCAAGCTCTGACCCCAGTTGGAGGCAACCGAGAGAACGGTACGCGTCACGCCGCTCGCCGGGTACCCGTTTCGACGATGGCGACGTCAGCGTCGTCTGCGCCGTACAACTCGTAGACCAGCGAGTCGATCTGGCGATCGACGTGGGAGATACGCCCGGCGATCTCTGCGCGCTCCGCGTCGCGTGCTTCGCGCAAGTCCCGGTTCAGGCGAAGCATCCGCTCGACGAGGACCACGAGCCGGTCGTGGCGCGATCGGTCGGCCGGGTGGGAGAAGTCGATCCTCCGAACCGGCGTCCGGGCGAGCACGTGGCCGTTGATCTCCAGCCCCACGCCGCGGCGCTTGGCGTGGTGCGCGTACCATTTCCACAAGAGCCGGCTATCGAGCAGGGCCGTGAGGTAGTGAAGATGCTCCCGTGTGTCGGCGTGAGGCACGAACACGTTGGCGCTAAAGGGCACGTAGACCGGCTTCGTGGCGGGCACAAACGCCGGGCGCGCGGCCATCTGGAGGGCGACGATCTTCGGCGACCGCCACAGGCTCTCTTCCCGCGGCCAGTGAAGCTGCCACCACCGACGCGCACCCCGGCGCGTCTCCCGCCGGGCCTCCATGATCGGGCGGAATCGGGCCAAGTGGGCACGGACGGCCGGGTAGCAGTCGATCTCGGGGCAGGTCCGGGCCGTCGTGTGGATCAACCAGAGCGAGGGCTCGGCGGCCAGGAAGTATCGGCCCAGGTCGCCCAGATCGTGGTACGGCCGGATCAGCCGCCTCTCGCGCGCCGGCAGATTCAGCCGAGCCAGCTCCGCACCGCTCAGCGCGAATACGCCTTCCCCCGGCTCCCAGCGACCGCCGTGCCGCTCGTTCGTTTTTCGGGTGACGTTGGCCGGGTTCTCGGCGATCCCCTGCCGGACCTTGCCCAACGCGCCGAGCGGCGTCCCTCGCGCCAGCTTGGCCAGAAGCTCGTCGCACGCCGGCTCCACGTCGATCCGGCCGCCGCGAAAGAGCTGCTCCCGGTCTTTCCGGAAAACGACGACCGGCGCGGTGCCACGGACAAACGGCTCGGCATCGACGTGGCCCGTCGCCCCCGGCCGCTTGATGGTCGTTGGGCCCCGGCCGGCCCCCTTGGTAACGCGGAGAATCATGTGGCGGCCGGAGACCCCGTCGAAGACCCTGAGCCCGTCCAGCAGGAAGATCTCCTCGACGTGGGCCGACTCGCGCAACACGCGATGCAGCTTCGCCGCCCCTTGCCCCGAGGTCCAATACGAACCGACGATGAAGGAGACCGTTCCGCCGGGCTTGACGAGCTCCAGCGAACGGTGGACGAAGTAGTACGACAGGTCCATGCGCGGCGTTCGATAGCGCCGGCCGAGCTCCATCGCGGCGATCCGGTCGAGAAGGCGCTTGCCGTTTCGCTCTCGTCGGTAGGGCGGATTACCGATGACGACGTCGAATCGGCCGTCGCGCAGTTCCGGAGCCGAGTCGGTGAGCACGTCGCCCGAGCGGACGTTCTCGGCCAGCACGTCGACCAATGGCCGACTCACGGTCCGCCGTCGTTCGTCCCACCCCGCCGGATCAGCCCCCATCATCTCCAGCCAGAGGGACCGTCGGGCCGCAAGCACCGCGTCCGGATCGAGGTCCACGCCGTGGAGCTTCCTGGCCACGTGTCGAGCCGGGTCGGGCACGCCGTGTCGCCTCGACCACGCGAGCAGACAGCGACACGCCGCCAGCAGGAACGCCCCACACCCACAGGCCGGATCGAGGATCTCGAGGTCCGACGGGCCGGCCGAGCCGGGTTGCTCGTGTCCAAGCCTTTGGCCGACGGCGTGCGATACGATGTACCGGGTGACGTACTCCGGCGTGTAATAGACGCCGCCGCTCTTCCTGGTGTTGGGGCTCCGGGCGATCCGAAATCGGCCGTTTGCCTCCGGACGAAGCCGCCGGCCGAGCAGCCGCTCGTGAATTGCGCCCAACAGCTCCGGCCGGCACGTGCCCGGGGCTTCTGCGAAGCCCGGGTCGGACAACCGAGAGACAACGGCCCGCAACGCCTCGGCGTCGATCCGCAGATCGGTCGGGCCGGATTGCCCGAGGTGGCCCGGATCGCGGCCTGCTTCCACCCGGAACAGCCCGGGGCCGAGCCGCCCTTCCGCCAGCCGGCGCAAATCGCCGAGCGGGCGATCCGTTCCGCGACCTTTGATGAGCGAGTCCAGCTCGGCGCGAGAGAACAGGCCGCGTGCTTCACCGAGTCGCAGAAAAAGGAGCAGCTCGACGACGTGCCGGGCGGCGAGCTCGAGCCCCCCGAGGGGCAGGTCGGCATGACACCGTGCGATGCCCGAGGCGAGCAGCGCCCAACAGGCGTCGGTTTGCTCGAAGAGTGTTCGGCGGGCAGCGGGGCGGTGCTTCGGACGGCGTGATGCGGTCTCGGTCACGGCTTCAAGCGACAGAAGGCGGCGCCCCGGCGAGCGATGGGACACGCGCTCGACGCCGGCACGCCTCGAATCGGAGCATCGTGGGTGGCCGCTGCCTCACTCGATGCGCGTTTCCGACGGCCTCACGGCCGTCCAGCCCTGCGATTGTGAAGGCCGGACCTCTTCGACGGCCAGCGTTTCCTCGGGCGGGGCCTCGCCGAGCCCGCTGTCGATCACGAGCTGGCTGTCGGTCACGAGTGGGCTGTCGGCCACAAGCTGGCTGTCGGTCGCAGAAAAGGCGACCCCAGGGGGCAACACTTGATCGTCCGGCAGGTCCGGGAGATCGGGGACCTGGTCGGGTGGGAATTCATCGGGATACATCGGAGGGAAGTATCCCGAGAGAATGGAGCCCGCCCGAGCCATCGGGGCGCAGTCTTCCCCGCATTGCCCGGTGAACGTGGGGCTACAGCGATCGTACGGTGAGGCGCACATTCGGCAACCGGCCGCCATCACGACCAGAGAGAGCAAGGTCCAGGCAAGCGTTCCGCGAGACATCCGACCAACCTTTCCGAACCCGTTTCAGCCTTCGCCCGCTCGGACGCCGGGCAATGCCCGTGTCGCGCCGAGCTGTGGGCGTGACCATTCTTGGACGAGACCATCCTCCCAACGCTGAGGCAGATTGTCTATCTTGCCTCACGCATTCCACCCCGAACTTGACAGGAGACAATGCATCGGTATATTCGGCCGGAAATCCTCTCTAACCCGCATCTTTTTCCACGTTCCTCCCGGAAACGCCCGGTGTCGGACAGTCAGCCTTCTTTGCAAATACCCCATGCTTCCCAGAGTCCGCGTTCCCCGATCGCGTTCTGGGCTCTGCTGGCACTGACAGCGGCCGTCCGGCTGCCCGGCATCACCCGGCCCCTGCTGGGCAACTTCGCCACCAAGAACGTGATGTACGCCATGATCGCCCGGAACTGGGCCGAGGGCCGGGCGGGCATCCTCTATCCCACGCTCGACTGCCTGGTGGGCGGCAAGCGGTCGCTGCACATGCTCGAGTTTTCGGTCTCGGCCTATCTGACCGGAGGGCTCTGGAAGCTGTTCGGCGGCTCGCTCGACGTGTGGGGGCGCGCGACCGCGGTGGCGTTCAGCGTTGGCTCCGTCGCGCTGGTGTTTCTGCTGGTTCGGCGGTGGCACGGACGCTGCGCGGCCCTGGGGGCCGGGTTCGTCTTGGCGCTGTCGCCTGTGAGCGTCATCTACGGGCAGAGCTTTATGCTCGACGCGTCGATCGTCTTCTTCAGCATTGCTTCGTTCTACGCGGTCGATCGTTGGCTGGAAGGCGGGCGGTCCGCGTGGATTCTGGCGGCGTGCCTCTCGTTCGCGCCTTTGCTGTTGACCAAGGTCTACCTGGTGGTGTTGCTGCTGCCACTGGGCGTGATGGTCGTGTTCGGCGATCGGTTCGCCGGCCGACCGTCGCCGGACGGCCGTACGCGGCGCTCACGGTGCATCCTGGCGGCGCTCGTAGCGGCACTGGCCGTGTTGCCGGTCGCCCTGTGGTGCGTGCACGCCATACGGACGGCCGCTCCCGGGAGCCCTCACGCCCCGCACGTCTACTCTTGCCTTCAGGGAAACGCCGAGGCGTACCGCCCGCCCGATCCGCTGCTTCGCACGCCGGACTTCTACCGGCAGCTTCTCGACGACCTGACCGGCGTGATCCTGACCCCGCTGGGGTTCGCGCTGCTTCTTATCGGGTTCACGGATCGGGCGTGGCGCCGGCACGCGGCCTGGCTCCTGGCCATGACCATCCTCGTGGCGGCCTTGCCGCGGAAGTTCTACGACATGAACTACTACACCATGGCCGTGCTGCCGCCGCTTTGCGTGGTGGCCGGGCTGGGGTGGAAGGTGGCTTGGGAGCGGATGCGCCCCGGGCGGATCGCCACCGTGGCCCTGTTGCTGATCGCGTTGGTCCTCTCGGCGAGGTACGCCGTGAAGCCGGCGTTCGTCACGCCGGAGGAGGATCGCGCCGTGGTGGCCGCCGGTCGGGCCGTCCAAGAGCTGACGGCCCCGGACGAGCCCGTGGTCACGATGCACGGCACCACGATCGACCTGGTGTACTACTGCAATCGACCCGGCTGGGCCGTGCCGCCGGACACGCCCGAGTTGGGCGCCGTGCTGGCCGAGTGTCGTCGTCAAGGCGCGCGGTACCTGGTCGTGATCGGCCTCGACGATCGCGCCGCAAGCGAACCACGCTTCGAGGCATACCCGGCCGCACTCCAGGGCGATGGGTTCTGCGTGTATCAGCTCAGTGGGCCCGAACGCCCCTGAGCGTTCTTCGTTCTCCCGACGGTCGACGCCGAGCCGCAGGCGCGACGGTCATTGGTGCGAGTGAGACCGGTGCTTATGCTCGCCGGGGGCATGCTCGTGCTGTGGCGTCGCGTGGGCGTGTTCGCCGAGGTACGATGCCCGGAACTGGTGGATCAACGAGCGGAGCGTCTCGCAGTGTTCCAGGTCGGTCGTCTGCTTGGCCTTCATGGCGTGGACCACGATCTGGTGCAGAAGCGTGACCTGTTTGACGTATTTGGCATGGGCGGCCTTATCGTGGGGATCGGCCGGCTTGACCCGCTGGGCCATGAAATAGAAGGTGACGATCTCGGTCAGCTCGTCGGCATGGGTTTCCTTGTTCCCCACCCAGCGGACAATCTGGTTCCAGTTCGGGTGCGCCTCCTTCGAAAGCCCCTCGATCTGCTTCATCGACTTCTCGATGGTCGTGACGTGCTCCTCCAACAGGGCGAACCGGACCGGGTCGTTGTAGATCCCGCACGGGATCTGGCAGTGGGCAAACGCCATCGAGGCGGTACCGGCAATCAGGGTCAGAACCGTCAGCGTCACCAAAGGTCGTCGTTTCATCATCGGTCTCCTTCGTTCTTGGGTGGATCGAGCGCGGGGCTCGCCGTGTCAGGGCGGCGTGGAGTCGACTCTGTGCCCCGGCAAGCGACGGCAGAAGCCGGCGCACGGATCTCGCGCCGAATGCCGGGCCGCAAGCCGCCCGACATTGCTCAGGTGTTTCCACACCTGTGAGCGAGTGAGTAACCGTCGAGGCAAGTCTAGGGGCGAGGCTCCACGGCGGCAAGCCGGTGGATGCCCGGTTTCGGAGAGTTGGCCACCGGCAGCACCTCGGCCCACTCCGTCCGGCAGACGACCGGCCGGAGCACGAACCGTCGCGCAAAAGGCGCAAAGCGGCACCATAGCACGACTTACGGCAGTGGTTCTCGTTGCCCGAAAGGGACGAATCGCTTCGTCAGGGGCAAGCAGCCTTGTGGTCGGGGGGCTCGCCATGCACGGCAGGGCCCCCAGCGGACAGTTTCCGCAGCGAGTGGTCTCTGAGCAACAGCGCGCACCGGCGCGACCGGAGATCGTCTCCGTGTCAGGCCCGCCGGAACGAGCCTCAGATCTCGCGTACGATGGTCACGCGTCGCCGCACGTTGAGCTCATCGACGTACCGGGCCAGATCGACCCACGGCGCCAGCACGCCCTCCTGGTACACGCCGGAGGCGGCCACGTAGGCGGCCTGGTGATCCGTGCCGAAAGCCATCCGCCGGACGCGGATCTTGGGGCTCGTGAGCTCGATCGTGTCCTCGATCCGCAAGCTCGGGGCGTCTTCGGCGCCGGCCTCGGGCAAGAACTCGAACGATCGGGTGAGACGAATGGGGCACTCGCGCCCGCCGGTGATTAGGCGACGTTGCAGAAGACGCCGAACCAGCGTGCGGCAGAAGCGGCCGATCGAGCACATGCCCGCGTGCAAGAGTGCCTGCTTCAGCGGCGTCGCCGTTTCAAATCGGCTCCAATGAAGCGGTCCGCCGACGCGGAGGGAAGGATGAGGGATGAGGGTTGAGGGTTGAAGGTTGAGGGTTGAGGATTGATGGTTGAGGGTTGAGGGTTGAGGGTTGAGGGTTGAGGGTTGAGGGTTGAGGGTTGAGGGTTGA
>CAZDHR010000232.1:0-11320 GCA_964505295.1 uncultured Planctomycetaceae bacterium | reverse complement strand
GACGGACGACTTGAGCCGGCGGATGGTCATCCCTCGGGGGTCCACGTCGCAGGAGACGCCGTCCCACGGCTCGCCGTAATGGTACTGCCGGGCGCTGTACTCGTGCTCGTCCCAGTAGACGCCCTCGGCGCCGATTTGGTCCAGGATGACGTCGACGTTTCGGGCGATCGCCGGGCCGTACGAGTTCGACTCGGTGGGGAAGAATAGCCGCTGGTGGGGCATCCCGTAGTCGGCCTGCTCGCCGCCCGGCAGGAGGGTCCGCGAGTCGGCGTATTGCTCGGGAGCTTCGTCCGTAGTGTCTAGGAAGCAATGGAAGTAGACGAGATTATTCGCTTTGGGGGCCAACCGGCGACGCCGGGCGAACGCCTCGCGGTACGGGGCGTGGTCGACCCGCTGAAACGCGGTCCCGTGGGCGTAGCGGCCCTGGTAGCGCCCGATCGAGGCGCAGGCGTACCGCGCGTCCTTGAAACAGAGGAAGTCGCGGACCTGGTCGTCGGTCCAGGCGGCCGTGTGGTGATCGGCCCTCAGGAAGACGAACGCCCCGGGGATCGTGAAGTTGGCACCGACCAGACGGCGGCAGACGTTGATGAACCGCCAGTAGTCGGGCACGTCGCACGGTACGATCGCCCACTCGGCCGTGTGGGTCGCCTTGGGCTTCACGGCCAGGTAGCTGTCGGCCAGCGCGACGCTCCCGTCCTCGGCCGAGTTGGTCGCGTGGAGCCGGAAGACGTCGTCCAGGGCGATCAACCCGATGCCCGATGCCGCGGTGGCGACGAACGACGTGGGGTTCGAGGAATCGGCGACGCTGCCCGAGCCGCTCGGATGGACCAAGCCCGAGAGCCGGACTCGCGTCGCCCGATCGCCGAGGCGCACCGCGTGCCGGTGCATCACGGCCAGGTTCTCGGCGGTCAGGTTGGTGAACGTGTCGAACACCAGGATCGCCTCGGGACGCTGCTCGACGCGGCGCTCGTGCCGGAAGTAGGCGTTGCTGCCGTGGGTCCACTCGGGCTTGGGCGTCGAGAAGCGACTCTCGACGACGAACGGCTCTCCGGCAACGACCACCTCGATCTTCGCCTCCGGCAGCTCGCGGGCCGTGTAGTCCGTGTCGAACGTCGCCCTCGGCTCGTATCGCGGCAAGGGACCGGTCGGCGCGGCGTCGGGCCCGGGAGGCGGCGGAGGCGGCTCGCGCAGCTCGAGCCTCGCTTCGGCGACGACCAGCACCCGTTGCACCCGCGGGTCGGCCGCGTTCCGGAGCACCAGCTCGTTCTCGCCGGGCCGCAGCAGGTCGGTCACGCGGAGCTCGAACTCGCACGCCTTGACGCCATCCTGGAGTCCATAGTGCGAATGCTCGTCGGGGCTGGTGAAGTCGGGGCTGTAGAACGTGGTCATCCGGTCGCCGGCGGCCATCGAGTAGATGCGTCCCGCGCGCGAGGCGGCGCGGGCCGGCTTGTTCACCAGGCGCCGCCCTTCGAGCCGGGTGCCGTTGAGCTCCAGGCGCAAAGCGGGCGTGTGGCCGGCCACCCGGGGCGTGTCGAGCCGCGCTTTCAGCACAAGCACCGCGTCGCGTCCCCCGGGCAGCGGCGGGGCGGTGAACCGGACCGTCTCGCTCCCGCCTTGATCCAACTCCAGTTGGCTGAAGATCGCTACGGACCGCGGCGTGTCTTCGGCGCCGTGCGCCGCCGCCGGCGTTGCAGCCGTCCCCGCAAGACAGCTCCCGAACAACGCGATCGCGGCAGCAACACGCGTTCGTGCGGCAAGGTGCATGATCGTCTCCTCTGCGAACTGGTCAAGAAGGCGTAGGATGGGTCGAGGCACGAGACCCACGCGCTTCCATGGGAAATGCAACCTGCCGGCGTGGGTCTCGTGCCTCGACGCACCCTGCCAGCAAGGTAGGGTGCGTGAAACGCACCATACTCGGCTCCGCCGTAGCGCAGGTGCGAAAGCTCGTCGGCGTACAGTTCGTATAGTAGAGTGATGGTGCGTTTCACGCACCCTACTTTGTCCTAGCCTTTGTCGCGCACGTCGTAGCAGTAGAGGTGGGTGTCGTATCGGACGTAGAGCCGACCGCCGATGACGACCGGGTGAGACCAACTGGGGCCTTCTCCTCGGACATTGAAGCTCCCCTTCATCTGGAGGCCGTCCGGGGAGCAGGTCGCCAGGCCGACCCGTCCGCCCTTTTCGCCGAACAGGTAGAGCATTTCGTCCGCATAGCAGACCGACCCCTTCCCCACGGCCCTTTCCTCCCACTTCTTCGCGCCGGTCCGGAGATCGAGGCAGACCCAGCCGTTGTTGTGGTTGCCGTAGATGTGGCCTTCGTGGACGATGTAGCCGCCGTGATGGCAGACCATGTCCCTGGTTGTCCAAGCCGGCTCGGCGGAGACCCGGCCGCGGCCGGCGGTGACCTTGAAGCAGATGCCCCCTTTGCCGTATCCATTGGCCCAGAAGACGTATCCGTCGGAGTAGACGGGCGTGGGGCAGTTGGCCGTATTGCCGGCGCTGAACGGGTTGGCCCAGAGGGTGCGACCGCTCTGGGGGTCGACGCAGACGATGCCTCCGTGCGTGCCGTTGACGATCATCGGCACACCTTCGCAGGTGAAGGCATAGCACGAGCTGTATTGGGCCCCCGCCTGGAAGCCCTGGCTGCTCCAAACGGGGTTGCCGTTGGTCTTGTCGAGCGCGACGATACAGTTTTCTCCCCCGGGCGTGACGACGGCCAGGTTGTCGCAGATCAGCACCGACTCGGCATATCCCCAGGTGGGCGGACTGCCGCCGAACTCGCGCATCTGCCGGCCCCATCTGGGTTGGCCCGAGGCGGCGTCGTAGCAGCCGACCAGCCCGTTGCCCGAGACGAGGTAGAGGTTCCCCTCGTCAATCACCGGCGTGGATCGTGCGCCGGGATGGCTCTTGGTCCAGGCGGCGTCGATTTCGTTTTTCCAACGGGGCTTCCCGTCGAGGTCGAAGGCGAACAGGATCAATCGTCCGTTGAGGTCGCCGGTGATGTAAATGAGCCCCCCGCTGACGGCCACGCTGGAAAACCCGTTGCCGATCGAATCGACTTGCCACAGCAGTTCGGGGCCGCCGGCGGGCCACTCCTTGAGCAAGCCCTGGTCGGGGGACTTGCCGTCGCGGAGGCGACCGCGCCAGCCCGGCCACTCGTCGCCGGAAGGTGCGGCGGCCGTCGTCGCCGACTTCGGTTCCTTCTGGGCGGTTCTCCTGCGAACCAGCTCCTGGCGGATGTAGCGTTGGTCGGCTCGGCTCAATTTGCTCACCGAGACGGCAAGGATCTGCCCGTCCGTCTTCCTTAGACGGACCTTGCCGTCGGCGTAATCGACCATCGCGGCCTCCGTCTGATAGCGGCCCGTGGAATCACTCCACGTTCTCAACGGCGAGTCGTTCTCCGCGTCGGCCGCGGAGGGCAGTTCGGCCGGGTAGGCAAATGCGGCGGCCAGAAGCACCGCGACCGAGACCAACAACGTCTCATGCGCCTTCGCAACCACGTGACATACTCCCTGCATGTTGCCTGTTCTTGTTAGTGTGAACTAACTGACGCCCGGATTGCTGCTTCCCGCCCCATTCCCGCCGGCCCCGGCTTCCGTTCCGTCGCTTGGCGGTCGGCCTTCGCCGGCCCGACCGCGGACGCGCGTCCCGCGTCGTGGAGTCTAATCAAGTCCACCAAGCGCGTCAACAAGGGCGTGCCGGCGCCGTTGGGGCTACTCGGGCAAGACCGCCGGCTCGGGCTTTGCCCCATTCGATTCCGCGTGTCGCCTGCGCAAGTGCCGCAACTCGAAGGCGAGCCAGGTGCCGGTCAGGATCGAGGAGCCCAGATCCGCGGTCGGTATGGCCGCCCAAACGCCGTCGAGCCCGAAGAAGTGGGGCAAGATCAGAATCGCCGGGATGAGGAGGAGCACCTGTCGCGAAAGGCTCAGAAACATCGCCTGCTTCGGCTTGCCGACCGCCTGGAAATAGCTGGCGCTGACGATCTGGAACCCGACGATCGGGAGCATCGCCAGGCAGATGCGCATCGCGTGGATTCCGAGTTGTACCAGCGCCGGGTCGTCCCGATTGAACAGCCAGACCAACTGGGCGGGAAAAAACATGACCACGAGAAACCCCGCGCAGGTCGTCCCGGAGGCGGCGACGATGGCGGTCTGGAGCGTCCTCTTCACGCGGTCGAACCTCAGGGCCCCGTAGTTGTAGCCGATGATCGGCTGCGCCCCCTGATTCAGCCCGAAAATCGGCATGGCGATGAACATCACCACGGCGTGGATGATGCACATCACCGAGATCGCCAGATCGCCGCCGTGGATGAGAAGCTGGTGGTTCATGATCGCGTTGAGCGCGCTGCCTGCAATCTGCATGGCGAAGATGGGCGACCCGATGGCCAGGATCGGCACGCAGATCGACCACCGCAGCCGGAGGTTCCGCACGTGAAGGGCCAGCAGGCTGCTGCCTCCGCGGAAGTAGCTGAGCACCCAGAGGGCCGACACGGCCTGCGCGATGACCGTCGCCGCGGCGGCTCCGCGCATTCCCCAACCAAACCCGAACAGGAAGATGGGATCGAGCGCCATGTTCAGAAGCGCCCCGATGAGCATCGTGATCATGGCCATCCGGGGATTGCCCTCGCCGCGGATCATCGCGTTGAGCCCGAACCCGATCACCTGGAACACGCAGCCCAGCACGATGATTTGCAGATAGTCGCGGGCGTAGGGGAGGATCTGCTCGCTGGCGCCGAACAGCCTCAAGAGCGGCGTGAGCAGGGCCAGCCCGACGGCGGTCAGCAGGATCGCCGCGCCGGCCAGCAGCACGGTCGCGTTGCCCAGCACGCGCTCGGCCTCGTCCTTCTTCTGCTCTCCCAGCCGGATCGAAACCAGCGCCGTGCCCCCGTACCCGATCAGCATGCCGAACGCCAACAGGATCAGCATGAACGGAAACGAGACGCCGATGCCCGCGATCCCCAACGTCCCCACCGCCTGCCCCACGAAGATGCGGTCCACGACGGTGTAGAGGGCCTGGACCATCATCCCCACGATGGCCGGGGCGGAGAACGTCAGCAGAAGGCGGGGGATGCTCCCCCGGCCCATTCTCTTCGAGCGATCCATGACTGCCTGTGACTACCTGGCGCCTTGCTCCGCGGCGAGCTTACATCTTGTGGGCCCGGCGGATCTCGGCCGCGATCTGGTCCATGTCCGGCGAGTTGGCGGTGATCGTGTGCGACTCGATCCATGCCGCCTCGCCGGCGTCGGGCTTGCCGCCCGGCAGCGGGGCCAGGTGGTCGCTCGAGGCGGACGCCTGGCACGTGATGGCCGTGATCCGCGGGACGACGTCGTGCTCCTCGCTTGCGCGGAGGACGATCTTCTCGATCACCTCCGCCCGGGGACCGATGACCAGGTAGTGCTGGAACACGTCGCCCGAGGCGTGCAGATACACCGCCTTCGACTTGCTCAGAAGCTTCAGCTCCGTATCCAGTGTATACCCGAGTGTTAAGGGATACCGCTCGATCGGGCCTTCGCGGTAGACGATCTCGATCGACCCGTAGGTCTCCAGCGGCTTGCCGCGTTGGGCCGTGCCGCCGAGGATGAAGAGCCGCTTGGCCCGAAAGCCGCACGGAATCTCGCGAGCGCCTTGGCGCGGAACCAGGCTGTACACGGCCGCGCGGCGGCGGAACGGGACGCCCCCGGGAACCAGCTCGAAGCGATCCTCCTCGGGCCGGGCAACGACCTCCCAGCCCTCCGGCAGGCCCTTGCGGAAGTCGACCTGAAGCGGCGGCCCGGCATCGATCCGGCCGACGCCGATCCAGGCGTAGCCGCCCGCCGCGACACCATCGTGCACTTCGACGCGGACCTCGCGTCCGCGGAGCGAGGCCACGTCCCACGACCGCTCCTGCATGGCATCGGAGCAGGGGGCCGCGGTCTTCTGGAGCGTGTCGCCGGTCCGGGCGTCGACCAGGGCGACGAAGTTCTTTTCCTGGCCGCCACCCTGGCCGTCGTGTCCACAGACGGTGAACGTGATCGCGTCGCCCGACACGGCGAACGCGGGCGAGACGATCCGACCGGTGCCGAGCTCTCCCCCGCCCAGCGAGGAAAGGTAGGGATCGACCTTGCGCCGGGCGCCGTCGAAATCGAGGATCGCCCAGGTTCCCAGGGAAGGAGCCGCGGGACACTTGAGGGCCTGGTACTCGCGGGACGTTCCCGGGCCATCCCTCCCAGCCCCCTCCTGACTGAGGGCGACACACGCGAACAACCCGCCAAGCACTGCTGCGACAACCGGGGCTCGTTTCATCATGGAGACTCCTCGAACGGGATGAGCCAGCGGAAGCGGGCCGGCCCCGGTTGCTGGTCCAACCGTGCTTTCGGCACTGCAAGACAAGCCAGCAGTGGCACGCAACCGTGGGCAATCAAGTCCTGTTTTGACAACGTAACACCTTCGAAGCCGACTCTTGCTTTTCCAGTCTCACTGGTTCCCAAGCTCCAGCTTGGGAACCCCCGAATCGCCAAGCTCGGCTCTGCCCTTGTAGAAGCGACGGCTTCCCTCAAGTGCGTTCCCAAGCTGGAGCTTGGGAACGAGCGTGATAGACATCCCCCTTTCCCGAGCTTCTTGGCGCAATGAACGGTTACCTGGCCGCCAGGGCAGCGGCGTCTTCACAGACGACGCGAAAGCCGACGTTGTGGACCCGCTGCCACGCCGGGTAGCTCAGCCGAAAAGCCGAACGGCACCGCTTGGGGCGGTCGTAGTAGGAGCCGCCGCGCACGACCTTGCGCCCTTCGCTCGTAAGCCGGTTGCGGCCGTCGTCGTCGCGGTAGGGATACGGTCGGTAGCTCGAAAGCGTCCACTCGGCGGCGTTGCCGTGCACGTCGAACAGGCCCCAGGCGTTGGGCCCGTAGCTGCCGACGGGCGCGGTGGCGATGCCGCCGTCGTCGAACCGCGTGTCGGCGGGGATGTCCTGCAAGACGACCACGCCCCCGGTCACGTTGTAGAGAGGGACGATCGCCTTGTCGGCCACGTTGGCGTGCCGGGCGAAATCGGTGTCGAGGTCGCCGTAATTAAGATCGCCCGGTGTTCCCGCTCGGCAGGCGTATTCCCACTGCGCCTCGGTGGGCAGCGTCACGCGCAGGCCGGTCTTCTCCGACAGCCATCGGCAAAACGCCAGGGCCTTCTCCCACGACACGCGCACGACCGGCTGCTCCGGTTCGTCCATGCTGACTCCCGGACCGTTCACGTCGAACGACCGCTTCATAAACATGCCCGAGAAATGCGAAGGATCGAACCGGCGGAACTGCTCGTTGGTGATTTCGCAGGCGCTGATCCAGAAGTCGTGGGCGATCGCAACCGGCGCGGGCGGATACTCGTCGAGCGCTCCGTCGCACGAGCCGATCACAAACTGGCCCGCCGGGATCCGGACCAGCTCGAGCGCGAGCCCGTCGCCCAGGTCGATCGTCTTTTCCCACGCCCCACCGGCCTGCTGGCGCCGCCGGGCCTCGTCGGCGTCGAACGGCCATCCGGAGGCCGTCACCCGTGGTGGCTCGCGTTCGGGGAGCGGATCAGGCACGATGGGGGCGACCGTCTTGCGGGGGACGTCGGGGACGTGCTCCGGATCGTCTTTCAGGCCGCCGTACATTTGGGCCAGCTCCCACCGGCGTCGATCGGCGCCGCGGGGGATCGGGGCCACCTCGCCCCACGTGCCGTGACACGGCCCGTTCAGGTCGATCCAGGTGAACAGCCGATCCCAGGCCTCCCGGTCGAGCTTGACGTTGTGGTGGCCTTTCTGGAGCATCTGCACCAGCTCGCTCGTATCGGCGTGATACTCGCCGGGCACGAGCAGCCCGACGTAGTCCTCGATGTTCACGCGGCGGATGAACGGGATAAGCGCTTCGTAGGCGGGCGTGTAGAGCGTCTTGCGATCGCCGATGAGCTTGATCTCCGACTTGTACGGGGCGAACTGCTGGTGAAGCTCGCGCAGCTCGGGCTCTAGTCGCCTCGCCCCGAGGTTTGAGATCGGCAAGCCCTCGTAGTTCGTGGCGAACCGCTCGGAGCGCAGGTCGGGGATCGTGCGGCCGTCGTCGCGGGGCTCGCCGTTGTGGCACGCCACGCAGTG
The DNA here is from genome assembly GCA_964505295.1 of uncultured Planctomycetaceae bacterium. Classification (GTDB taxonomy): domain Bacteria; phylum Planctomycetota; class Planctomycetia; order Pirellulales; family Thermoguttaceae; genus DATKZH01. Next base: position 3,228 of record CAZDHR010000232.1, on the reverse strand, counting down.
CTCGTCGAGCACGGGCTGCACTTCCCGTTCGAAGTCGAAGCCGCGGGCCGGACCGTACCAGGGCTCGGCGTCGACGGGCGGGCGCGTCGCGGCCAGCTCGAACCGGGTGAGGGGAACGTCCCTCGGTTGCTCGTGGCAGCCGACACACGACGCCTTCTCGCCCGGCATGGCCGTGTACCAGCTCCGCATCACCGCCAGCGCCTTGCCCTCCTCGTCGAGCGGCTGCAAGCAGATCGGCGTGTTCGCCGGCACGCGGAACGACGCGGAGCCGTCCTCATAGACGGGCACGGTGCCCAGGATCCGCATCACCTCCCACGGCCCGCCGCGGCCGATCTTGTCGGGCCCGGCCATCCCGGGGTAGCCGTAGTGGTAGGCCACGAGCCTCAGCCGCTTGACCGAGCCGCGGGGAACCCCCGCCAGCCCGGGGCCGCGGTAGACGTCGTGCAGGAACACGGTGGCGTCGTCGCGATCGGGATCGACCCGCTCCGGGACAACCGGCGGCTTGGGGATCGGCTTCAGCGCGATCGGCTCGAAGAAGTCCAGCTTGGGGTCGACCACCAAGGGCAGCATGTTGTCGAACACGTCGACAAGGTAAATACCCCAAGATGCCTTCCGGTGGAGCTTGCCCGCCGCGAGGAAGTACTTGTCGCTCAAGGGGTAGGGGTGCAGGAACTTCGGCCACCAGGGGCCCACCAGGTTGTCGCGGATGATCGGCTCCGGCGGCTCGTCGCGATGCGCAATGCGGTGGATCACGCCGTCGGCCTCGTGCCATCCCCTGGTCGTGTCCACGACGATCAGCTCGCCCATCCGGTTCACGCCGTGGTAGCTCGACAGGATGCACGCCAGTTTGGTCGGCGACCCGGGAATCGCCCGTGGAAAGTACAGCGCGTTGGGATAGTAGGAGTTGCTCCCGTAGACCGCCCGCTGGAGCGACCCGTCCGGGTTCATCACCATCAGGGGACGCAGGTAAATGTGCATGATACCTGTGTAATCCCACCGACTAAAAATAACCTGGCCGCTCGACAGGACGGCGGGATGCAGGTCAATGTCCTGATCGAAGCACAATTGGCGCATGCCGGAGCCGTCGGCGTTCATCCGGTAGATGCCGCAGGCCCGCTCCTTGCCGTGCCAGCAGGGAACCGCGTGAAAGGGCGCGGTCGACGCGAACACGATCCGCCCGTCGGGCAAGTAGCACGGGTCGAAGTTGTCCACGTCGGGCTGTTCCCGGGAGACCTGGCGCAGGCCGGTGCCGTCGACGCCGATCTCGTGGATCTGCCACGTGCGCCCGTTCGGCATCGTGAACAGCAGCCGATCGGCGTCGAAATGAAGATCCATCTCGCCGACGTAGAAACCCTGCTCCGGTCGGAAGAGCGTGCTCAGCCTTCCGTCGGGCCGGACCGGCGAGAGGACGGCGATCTCGTTGTCGTACCCGGTCTGCTCCAAGCACGTGTTGCACTGGTGATTGGTGGGCAGGCCCAGTTGGCCCCGCTTCCGCTTCAGGAGGATCAACTTGTCGAAATCCAGAAGCGGGTTGGCCAACAGCGCTTCCCAGCGGAGCATGTTGAGCTTCGCCTGCACGGCCCCGTCGCCCGAGCGCCTGGCTTCATCCAGCTTCTGCCACCGGGCCAGGTACTCCCGTCCGCGGGGATACCGGTCGCCGAACGTGTCCGTCAGGTCGACGATCGCCAGGCGCACGGCTTCGAAGTCGGGCTGGTCGGCCCGAGGGCCCGGCGGGGCCGCGCTCTTGTTCGGCTTCTTCGCCGAGGCAAAGTCTGACGCAAGGCCGAGCCAAACGGTCGCGGCCATCGCGACAGCGACTCCAGAGCGGATGCGAATCATGCCAAATCCAACCTGTTTTCCGACGATTCGGACAACACGCGCTGACAATCTATCTTATCCGATTCGATCGAAGAACGTATACCCCGAGGTCACGCCTGGCGAGGAGCCGAAGGAGGCCGAGATACCTCAGCCGAGCTGCGGCAGGAAGCTCCGCAAGTGGGTCGCGCTCTGGCGGAGGGCGGCTTTGCGCATGGCGAGCGAGCCCTCGTACGCCCGGTCTTCCACCTCGATGCAGACCGGCCCGCGGTAGCCGACGTCGCCGAGCACGGAGAGGAAGCGGCCCCAGTTGATTTCTCCCAGACCGGGTAGCTTGGGTGTGTGGAACTCCAGGGGCGTGGCGAGGATTCCCACGTCGTCCAGCTTGTGGCGATCGATCCGCACGTCCTTGGCGTGGACGTGGAAGATCCGGTCGGCGAACTCCCCGAGCGGCCGCACGTAGTCCATCTGCTGCCAGACGAGATGCGACGGGTCGTAGTTGAGCCCGAAGTGGTCGCTGGGGATTTCCTCAAACATCCGCCGCCACACGGCCGGCGAGTGGGCCAGGTTCTTGCCCCCCGGCCATTCGTCGGCGGTGAACAGCATCGGGCAGTTCTCGATCCCGATCCGCACGCCGTGCTCTTCGGCAAACTTCACCAGCGGCCGCCACACTTGCCGGAACCGGGACCAGTTGTCGTCGACCGACCGGGTCCAGTCGCGTCCGACGAACGTGTTGACCTGCGTGAGGCCCAGCCGCTTCGCCGCGCGGATCACTCGCTTCAGGTGGTCGACGTAAACTCGCGCCTCCTTCCGATCGGGAGCAAGCGGATTGGGGTAGTAGCCCAGCCCGCTGATCTCGACCCCGGTCGCGGCGACCAGATCCATGACGCGACCGGCGTCGGACTTGCCGAAGCCGTCCACGTCGACGTGCGTGATCCCCGCGTAGCGCCGCTCGGCCCTACCCTTGGGCCAGCACATCAACTCGACGCAGGCGAATCGCTCCATGGCGGCGAACTCGAAGACCTCTTCGAGCGACAACTCGGGGAGAATCGCACTGACGAATCCGAGCTTCATGACGATCTCCTGTCAGGGACGTAGGGTGGGCCGGATCGCATCCATCTACGATCTACACCGTGATCCACTTCTCTTCCCGGTGGCTGCGCAGGATCGCCTCGCAGAGGACGACTTCGTGGTGGCCGGAGGCGAACGTGGCGTAGCGCGGCTCGCCCGAGCCGCCCGACGTGACCGCATCGTAGAACGCCCGGAAGCACTGCTTGAAGGCGTCGGGGAAGCCCTCGTTGTGGCCGCCGGGGTAGTTGATGAAGCCGCGCGGCACGTCGGACACCAGCGCCGGGTCGCGGATCAGCAACTCGTTCGCTTTGTCACGGCGCCCGATCCACAGCTCGTTGGGCG
>CAZDHR010000231.1:0-11322 GCA_964505295.1 uncultured Planctomycetaceae bacterium | reverse complement strand
CGCACGGCCCTGGCGCACCAGATCGAAGGCGCGGTTCTCCATCTGGACAAGCCGGATATTGGCGGCGTCGGTCTCAGCAGCCGCTTGGCCACTATGGGTCCCAGGCGTCAGCGCCATGGCTTCGTCGATCGCGGTGTCCAACTGAGGCTCCACAAGACGATAGCGCTCTTCCCATCGCAAATCGCCGGTCGCTGCCGCGGAACGCGCGGACATTCTCAGCACCTCGTCCAGGTGAACGATCTTGCCACGCAACTCCGTAAGCCGCAAATGGCGCTCCTTGGGTCTGGCGAAGCGGGTCATCCCCTCAGCGTAGACCTCCTTCTGCGCCTCATACTCATCGCTGAACAAGATCGCCTTGGCTTCGTCCGCACGGCCCTGGCGCACCAGATCGAAGGCGCGGTTCTCCATCTGGACAAGCCGGATATTGGCGGCGTCGGTCTCAGCAGCCGCTTCGCCGCTGTACGCCTCGGGGGCGAGTTTCCTAGCCTCTTTGATCGCCGCGTCCAATAGGGGCTCGAAACGGCGATAGCGCTTCTCCCACTGTAGATCCCCCGTGAAGGCCGCCATGCGGGCCGACATGGTCAACACTTCGTCCAGGTGAATGATGGAACCGCGCAGATCCTCAATTCTCAAACACCGTTCCGTGGTTACTTTTGCGTTGTGATAGGAACGGTATGACGACCAACTCAACCCCGCCAGCACGGCCCAAGTCATGACGAGGACGACGGTTAGGACGAAGATCGGGTTGCGCGCGTTGGCCGGCCGATCCTGACGATTCATCGTTGCCTCCTGGCTCATGCAAACGGGATCCGACAAGAACGACCAATGGGTGATCAGTCATGCTTGTCGTGACCAGGGCGGTTCGCCGCCGTCCGGCCAAAGGGGGGACTTGAGCTCGGGCGCGGTTTCGTCGAAAGGTCCTCCGACCTCTGGAAACGGCCCCGGCGCCAATTCGTACAGGGCCTCGACGTCGTTTCGGAGGAGATCGGAAACGTCGTGCCCCCACTCCAGCGTCGCCTGGTCGGTGGCCACGGCCACGCCGTGCGCCCACGGGGGTGCGTTGCCTCCCGCTTCGCTCAGCGCGTGCAAGGCGGTCTCGCACACGATCACCACGAGTGGTAAGCCCACCTGGTTCGGATACCGCTCGATCTCCGCGCGGTGCGCCGCCGTGTCGGGTTCGTCGGAAAGGTCTCCGGGAAACTGCCACAGCGCCTCGATGATCTCTGCGATGTCTTGATGGGCTTCCTGATATCCCGGCAAGCTCTGCACCCGGCGAAGACATCGGGCGGCGAACGCGACGAGTCCGCGACGCGACAACCTCCGAAAGTGTTCCTCCGTAGGCAGCCTTGCCCCTGACATCGGTTTTGCCTCCTCCCACGTTCCGGTAAGGATCGGGCGAAAAGCAAGTTCCCGATTTCGGTAGCAGGCACACGCCGTGTGCCTGCTACTTCGGAAATGCGGGAGTTATTCTTCGGCCACTCCTAAACGATCCACTCCTATGTTGCTCATAGCTTTCTCAGCTTTGCCGTGTTCTCACATTTTTGGTCCCCGGAACGCGCGCGCGACGAAACGCCACACGTTTCGGCCACCGCGCGACGCATCGAGCCACCGAGAGCATGGAAACTAGCGAGGCAGCGCCTCAGACCGAGGCGACAGTGCGGTGGTCAGGGTTCGGGGTTCAGGGTTCAGGACTTGGAGTTCCACCTATACCCGTGAATCCTGAACCCCACAAACTTGACTCATTTGCAGCAAGTTCCGGAAACTAAGTGCCCTAGTGAAGGACCCGGCCATGCCGTCGAAGCAGGAAAAAACAAGCGTGCCTCCCGGCTTGCCTTGGGACGGGCCGTTTCCCTACGTCCTCTTGGCCCGTTTCGGCATCACTCCGGACAGCACGGCGGCGCAGGTGCTCGATGCGTCGTTCGACATGGCCGATGCGCTTTCCGACCCGCAGACGAACGACGCGTGGGAGAGCCTGCGCCTGTGCCGGAACCGCCTGTTTTTCGACTTCTTCTGCACCGGCCTTCCCGACGACGCCGCCACGGCCGTTCCGCCTGAGGGGGTCCCCGTGCGCCCCTTGCCCAGGGGTTTTCTGGAGACGCTTGCCCAGTGGGTGCCCGATCCTTCCGACGCCCCGACGGGCCGCGACGCGGCGCCGTTCGATCCGCCGGATACGCTCCGGCCGGATCAACCGTTCTGGGAGTCGGGCATCTCCAATCAACCCGATGAGGGAACGAACCCATGACCCAACCGGTACCGGACAACGAGGCGGTAAGACAGCCAACGCCCGAACAGAAGGTGCTGGCGGCCCAGAGCCAGGCGTTGGCCCGCGCGCTCCAGATGCTTCGGCAGGAATACCAGTCGCTGCTATGCGAGTTGGGCGAGCTGATAGACGGGTTGACTCAATGGCAAGGCGAGGTGGAGGGGGACGAGGCGGACCGGTGCGATCTGCTCGCCCGGCAGGCCGCCGGGATTCTCACCCAGCAAAACGAAATCCTCAACCGCGCGTTGCAGTATCTCGGGCAGGGATACCGGTCGTTTTTGGGCGAGGTGGCCGTCTTCCTGGACGGGCTGGCTCGCTGGCAAGAGGAGCCGGAAGGCGATCCGGCCGGGCGTTGCGACGAGCTTGCCCGGCAGGGCACCGGCATGCTCCTGCAACACGGCGTTCGCCCCACCGCCCGCGTCGGCCAGCCTTTGGACCTCCGCTATCACGAGGTCGTGGCCTCCGAGCCGGACGGGAACGTCGCGCCCGACACGATCCTACGCGTGTTGGAGATGGGATACGAGATGGTGCACGCATCGCTCGGCCGCTTCACCCTGCGTCCGGCCCGGGTAATCGTGTCCGCGGCGGCGCAAACAGAAGACGAGGCCGAGCGGGCGCAAGCCGACGCGGCTCAGCGAGAAGACGACGTGGCTCAGCGAGAGGACGAGGAGGAGCCGGTGGAAAACGATGCCGAGCAGGTGGAGCGTGTCGCCGGGGAGGCGGAGAATGCCGCTCCGCCGGCAGAGAAAGGCTCCACGTCGGAAGAAAACGAACCTCGCGCCGACAACGGAACGGCGTAATGACCTCAAGCGGGAGTCGTAAGCGATCGGTGGCGAAGGAGCCGATTCCGGGACCCCGGGTCGGCTGGACGCCGCGCGAAAACGCCGGTGGCGAGGTGCCTGTCCCCATTTCCGGGCTCGCACACTTACCGTTTGAGTCGATAAGCAAGCCAAGACGCGAGAATGGCGCAACTGTAGAAAACACGACAGGGAGCCAAATAGCATGAGTGACGAAAGCACGCCGAATGAAGATCCTTCCGCGGGCATTGATCTGCCGAACGAAGGTTTTTCCGTGGGCATCGATCTGGGGACGACCAACTCCCTGGCCGCCCGCGTCGTCGAGAAAGGGGCGGTGGAGATCGTGCCCAATCGGGAAGGCGAGGCCCTCACGCCGTCGGTGGTCAGCCTGCCGCCGAAGGTGGCCAAGGCGGAGCCGGGGAAATACCTGGTGGGCAAGCAGGCGGTGAACAACGCCCGCCGCGACCCGCGAAACACGATCCGCTCCATCAAGCGGTTCATGGGCCTGGCCTTCAGCGATCCGAAGGTGCAGGTGGCCATGGCCCACGTGACGTACGAGGTGCTGGAGGATCCGGGCCGCGAGGGGGCGTTGGTGGTGCGGGTGGGTGAGAGCCTGATGACGCCCGAGGAGGTCTCCGCCCAGGTGCTTCACCGCATCAAACGGGACTGCGAGTCCCGGCTCGGAGGCCCCGTCACCCACGCCGTGATCACCGTGCCCGCCTATTTCCTCGAACCCCAGCGGAAGGCCACGCGCCAGGCCGGGATCGTGGCCGGGTTGAACGTCAAGGCGATCCTCGACGAGCCGACCGCCGCCGCCATCTCCGAGTTCGAGCCCGAATCGGTCGACCGGGCCCGCATCCTCGTGTTCGATTTCGGCGGGGGGACCCTCGATTTCTCGCTGGTGCAGCTCTCCGGGGGCAACCTCAACGTCCTCTCCTACGGCGGCGACAACTTCCTGGGCGGCGACGACATCGATCGGGGGGTGGCCGAATTGATCCGGGAGTGGATCATCCGCAACGACGGCGTGATCCAGCCGGACGACTATCGCCTGGAGATCCTGCTCACGGAAAACGCCGAGACGGCCAAGAAGACGCTCTCCAGCGGCGCGGACTTCGCCCTGGTCGTCATCCCCGCCGCCTGCCGGAAAAAGGATAACTCGATCCTCGACGTCGAGATGGAGATAACCCAGGAGGAGTTTGCCGGGGTGTTGGCTCCCCTGGAGAACCGGGTGCGAGACCTGCTGCGGAAGTACTTCGAGGGGGAGTCGTTGCGCCCGGAAAACTTCACCCACGTGCTGATGGTCGGCGGCTCCAGCGCCATCCCCGCCTTTCAGAAGCTGCTACGGGCGGTCTTCGAGGCCGACGGCAACAAGCGCGTCCAGTTGTCGCGAAATCCGATGGAAGCGATCGCCCGAGGGGCGGCCATCTATGGCAGCATGATCAAGGGCATCAAGTGCGTCTGCGGGCACGAAAACCCCCTGGACGCCAAGAGCTGCGAGAAATGCGGCGACACGCTCCAGTCGGGCTCCTACTCGTTCGATGCCCGGGCGGGCGGCGGGACCGTGTCGTCCCGGCTGCCGCGATCCCTGGGGATCCGCTACCGCATGGGTGACGATTCGGACCGCTACCAGCCGATTCTCAAGAAGGGGAGCACGTACCCCATCCCTAAGCCCGTGGAAGAGACGTTCCAGCTTCCCTCGGTCGACCGCTTCGCGGTGCATATCTTCGAGGGAGACGAATCGAAGGCGTCGCAAAACAGCCAGATCTCCATGTTGCAGGTCGATCAGATTCCGTCCGACGTGAAAGTGGGCGACCCCCTCAACGTCGGCTTCTCCTACACGCGGGATCGAACCTTGTATATCACGGTCTCTTACCCCACGTCGCGGAGCAACTACCTGGGCCGGTGGCGTCTCGATCAACCCAGCGCGCCGCCGCCCGACGATCCCCTGCAGTCGTTGACGGAACTGCTGCCGAAGGTTCGCAGCTTTCTGACCGAGTATCGCGACTTCATGGAGGAGGGCGTGCGGCTGAAGCTCAAGGAGGACCTGGAGAATGCTCAGACGGCCATCACGACCGGAAACCGTGAGGAAGCGGAACGGCTGCGCACGGTGATGATGGGAGCGATGTTCGACGGTTGCGGCATCGCGTCCACGTTGTTCCTGGCGGAGATGACGGTCGCCAGCGACGATCGCGAGCTGGGCGCTACCATCAAAGGCGCGGCCAATAAGCTGCGCGAGCAATGCCAGCGTGGTGATCCTGCACGGGAGAACACCCGCAAGGGGCTCGATGAGCTGATTCACCAAGCCCTGTCGAAACGGGTGCGGGGCCCGCAAGCCGACGACCTCCGCGACTGGGCCATTCCCGTACGTTGACACTTCATTGGAGGAGGACAACCCGATGTCCCAAGACGAACCCCGATCGGCAATCCGCCTCGGGATCGATTTCGGCAGTACCACGTGCCGGGTGGCCTACGTCCATCCGGGGGGAAAGAAGGCCGTGGTGCCGGTTCCCCTCCCGTTGGAGAAGTTTCGGCCGTGTTATCCGATCAGTGAGAAGCTGGCCACGAACGAGATGTACGCGTCGCGCTTCTTCCCCGGAATCCTTCAGCGCCTGAGACACGATTTCACGCTCATGCTGGAGGGAAGGCCCCAGATGACCCGCGACATCACCGTGGAGCTGGTCCGCAAAGCCGTCTCCCAGGCCGAGCAGTTCGCCGGCCGGCCGGTCGAAGGGCTCCTGGTCTCCCACACGATGTGTGCCGGCGGCGACGCCCGAACCACGCTCCAGCAGGCGGTCGAGCGGAACGAACTCGACGGAGCCGTCACGACCGACGCCGAAACCGTCTGTGCCTACTTCGGCACCAGCGAGATGAAACCGGACGAGCATGCGACCGTGCTGGTTTTTTCGGCGGGCTACACGGGGCTGGGAGTGGCGGCCGCTCGCGTCACGCCGCGAGGTGTCCGCGTGTTGGCCAAGGCGGCCGACGAGACGATTCTGGGAGGCAACGTGCTCGATTTCTCCATCCTTCAGTCGGCCATGCAATGCATGAAGCGTGCGAGAATCACCTTCACCGACGATCCGACCTCACCGCCCTGGGCCGCGTTCCAGTACGCCGTCGAGGTGGCCAAGCAATCCGTGCGCGACGGCAACACGGCCGAGTTCGCCGTCCCGAAGGCCTTGACCCCCACGGCGGATGGGGAAGTGAAGATGGCTCTGGTAGGGTCCGTCTTCCGCGACCTGGTCGGCAAACACCTCGACGCGGCTATGGACATCGTCGACACGGTATTGGAAGATACACAGGTGGCGGAAGAGGAGCTGGGCTACGTGCTGCTGGTCGGCGGCACCACCCACTTGCCCGACGTGGCACGCCGCATCCAGGAGCGTTTCTCTCGGGCAACGGTCCGCCACCTGGCGCCGGAGTCGGTAGCCAGCGGGGCGGCGCTGTTGGCCATCGACGATTACGGGACCGACGTGGACGGCGAGCCTTCGGTGATGGCCGGCGGCGAGGGGTTCCTGCCGGAATTGGAGGACGTGCCGGGCTTGGTCGAGTTGCGCGGCAGCTCGGAGGAGGTCGGCCGTGTGTCCCGCCCGGCCGACGAGACACGCGAGCGGGCGGCCGCCGGCCTCGATAGCGTGGAGAATCCGGCCTTGGCGGAGCTGCGATCAAAGATCGACCAGGGACAATTCGACGGCGCCTACGGCGAGCTCAAAGCACTCCAGGAATCCATTCGTCGACGTCTGGATCTCCTTGAATTGTAAGCATGGTACGTTATCGGGTAAGGATTGGCCGGAGAACACGTTGACGGCTGTCACCATTTTCGCGCAACGAAAATGGAACGGCCCCCTTCCGGAATGCGGAACTCCTGGCAGGACCGTTGGGGAGTGAAATTGGCTATCACGATCGACCAAGTCACTCGGGCATTGGACGGGGCCAGCCTGAAATACCGTCGGGTTGACGACACGCACGTCCTCTTGGGCTTCCGAGGCGAGAACGTCACCCTCCACGTGGTGCTCAGCTTGCAGGAGGATGGAGAGTACGTCGAGCTGCGGACCGTGCAGTGGGCGTCCTGCCCCGCCGACCATCCCCATTTCCACGAAGTCGTCGACGAGCTGACGCGGCAGAACCTGCGACTCCGCCTGCTCAAGTTCGGCTGGGATCGCGACGACGGCGAGATCACCGCCGAGGCTTGTATCCCGCTGGAGGACAACCGCTCGCTTCCCACCTCGCAACTCCAGGGACTGGTGATGGGTATCTTCGCGCTCTGCGACGAAGTCATGCCCAATATCGAGCGACATCTCCAGAAACGTCGCGGCCCAAGCCGGCCTGCGCCCCCGCCCGCCGCGTCCCCGGCCGGGGCAAAGCTCCGACGCTCCGGAAGCGATAGCCCCGGGAACCCGCCGGCGAAGTCGAATATGCCCTACGTGATTCTCTCCTTAGGGGTGCTGCTCTTTGGCGCGGCGGCCTTGTTGGGTGTGATCTATTTGTTTATGCGGTAAAGAGGGTTGACGGCCCGGTGCAACATCCGCCCCCCGTTGGATGGAAGAAGTCATGGCCATTTCCGAATCCCGGTTGCGGAGTCTGCTGGAGGAGTGTGGCGTCACGCTTCTGCCGGCCACGGACTCGGTGATCCCGTTCGTCCTGAATCATGGTGGAGAAAGGCTCTGCGTCGTCGCAGTCACGTCCAGCGAGGGACGCATCGTCCAGTTTCGGACCGTGGGAATGATCGAAACCCAAGGCACTCGGCATCGACGCGAGCTTCTCACGGCCCTTCTGCACGCCTGCTATGAGTACAAGCTGGTCAAGTTCGCCTTCGACCACAACGATGGGGAGGTGCTCGCCTACATCGACCTGTTCCTCGACGAGGCCGAGCTGACCAAGCAGCAGTGCCAGCGGTGCATCAACGCGCTTCGCAACGTGGTGCTCGGCAACAAGGATCGGTTCCAGAAGGTCATCGACACCGGACAAGACCCGGGCAAGCCGCCCGCCCGCCAACGCCGCCTCGAAGCCCTCACCGACATGTTGTCCTCGTTGGCCGATTCGGCCCCGAGCACCGAGAGCCGGCCGAAGCCGCCTCCCCCTCCAACCCAGAAGCCGCCGAAACGCGGGGGGAACTCGTCCGACGGGTTCGACAAGTGGCTCGGCGGGCTGCTCGACGATTGACCTGCCCGCGCGGCGGCACGCCGTACGTCCCCTCGCCCGCTCTTGTCTCCGCCCGCCGACCACGAATTCCGCTCAGGCCCCGCGGGTCGGTGCTAAGCGGGTAGACAACCCGGCTGGGTGATCTAGCCTTTCCGCCTCGCTGCCCACCCACCGGCAAATCGGCGGAGGAGACGATTTAGTCGTAGGGTGTGTGAAACGCACCACTTCATGGCAAGGCGACCCGTGTTCGGTCTGGCCGCTATGCCCGCTTTGTTGATCGCATGGACCGTGCTCGCGCTCGACACGCCCGACGACGCGCCGGTCGATCCCTATGAGTTGGACCGGCGCTACTGGGAATCGCTCTGGCATCGGAGTGGGGAGTAGGGAGTCCGGAGCAGAGCGCCGGCATCCGGTTCTGGGAAGCCGCTTGCGGCTTCGCCCGTACGTGCTCGCCAACACCGCCCGTTTCGCGCCCGCGTCGCTCACCCTCCCCACTTCCCCGAAACGTGCTGCACCCGGAGTCTCCAGATCGCCACGCCCTCGACGTCCTCCGGCCGGACCTCGTCGAGCCGTGGCGACGGGGCCTTCTGCTGCATCAGGAAGTTGAACAGGCGCACTTTCTCATCCGCCGACTCGACCGCCTCGATCCGGCCGAAGGCCATCACCGACCGGTAGCGCATAGTGAACTTGCAGGGCCGGCCTTGAGCGTCCGGGACGATCGACGAGGCGGGATCAACCACGGTGAAGCTCACCCTGACGTCCTCGCCGATCGCCCGGTAGCGCTTGCTCGTCGGGTCGTCGGTCGAGTGGAAATAGAGGGCGCCGGCCCCCGGGTCGGCCGCGAAGCTCATCGGCACCACATAGGGGAAGTTGCCCTCTTCGCTGAGGCCGTGCGTCCCCAGGAGCCCGTACTGCACGTTCTGCGAGCAGAGCACCTGCCATGCTTCCTCGGTCGTGATGGTTCGTTCTTGCTTGCGTCCGGGAAGGAACGCACTTCCGTCGTTTGACTCGGGCATCGGAAATTTCCTTGGCAATTCAAACGAATCCGAACACGGCGTGTTGTGCGCGGGTCTCACGATCCCGCACCGGGCCGGACCGAAGGTCTCCAGAATCAAGGAGACCTGCGGTCCGCGGTTACGGCGAGGTCAGGAGACCTTCGCCGAGCGCGTCACTGTGTGCTGCGTCTTGCCGAGGCTGCCACGCCAGCGTGGGTGTAAGAACCCACCCTATGCCCCCCCGGGCCGCGCGAACTGCGGCACGTCGAGCTGCTCGCCGTCCTTAAGCGCCGACTGGTGAGCGACGATGCCGGGCGCGGTCATCGCCAGCGAATCGTACAGGTCGCACTCCGGCTCGCGGTCTTCGACCAGCGCGTTGATGAACTCGGCGGAGATGAACACGGCCGACCCGCCGTGGCCCGAGGCGTGCCGCATCTTCTCCGGCAGCATCTCGGACGTCTTCCAATACTGCGGCACCTCGACCGCGTGTGCCCCTTTTCCGCGCACGTTCTCCACCGGCCCGTGCACGCCGCCCTTAGGCATGTAGAGCGAGGCCTGGTCGCCGAACCATTGCGCCCGCTCGCCCCCGGCCACGCACCGCCAGAAGACGTTGCACCGGCACATGTGTCCTCCGGTGGTGTGCATCAGCGACGCCTGCGACCAGAACGGGTTCTGGTAGACGTTGCCCTCGACGGTCGGCTGCCCCTCCTGCCCCTGCCGCTCGCCGTGCCAGCCGAGGCACGAGACCTTCGTGATCCACTCGCCGGTCACCCCCACGAGATAGCCGGTCGAATGGGTCGGGTAGAACATGGGCGGATAGCCGTAGCGCCACGACTTGGAGCCGTCGGGCTCGTACGACAGGGGGCTCGTGCTCAAACAGACCTGATCGTGGTAGTACTCGACCTCCGAGTAGAACAGCTCGCCGAACCCGCCTTCCCGGAACAGGTTTCGTGCCAAAATGCACTCCTGGCGATAGTAGCTCGATTCGGCCATCATGTACTTGCGTCCGGTCTTCTCCTTGACCTCCTTGAGCATGGCGGCTTCTTCCAGGCGGATGCACGCCGGCACGGCCGAGACCACGTGCCACCCCCGCTCCATGCACATCTTCACGTGCTTGGCGTGGTCCGGCGCGCCGGAGAAGATGGCCACGGCGTCGACGTCCTTCGCCTCCTTGACCATGATCTCCAGCGAGTCGTAGACGGCGTCGCAGCGGTAGCGATCGCGGAGCCGCTTGCGACGGTCCTCGCGGAGATCGGTCACGCCGGTCACCACGCAGTTTGGGTGCTCGTGCCACCAGAAGCCGGCCCCGAAACCGCCCCCGACCACGGCCATGCGGATCTTCGCCGTGTTTTCGCCGGGCCAAGCGCGGCCGGCCTGGGTGAGGATTCCGCCGGTGGTCAATACGGCGGTCGCGCCGGTGAATTCGAGAAACGAGCGACGGGAAATCCTTGCCTCCGATTCGTCCGTCCGGACGGCGTTCGTGTGCTTACCCATGGTTCGGCTTCTCCCGGGATCGAGGGGGTTTCGCAGTTTCCCTACCTGCGGCGATGGCTCGGCCCACGCCCCGATTGTAGTCCCTGCCGGGCGTCGGTCAACAGACCGCGCCGGCGCGAAGCCTGTCCTGACGGGCTCCGCGGGGCCCGCAAGCAGGTGGATGGACCGGCTCCCCGCGATCCACTACAATCCACGGGCCAATCCCGTCGGCTCACCAGCCGACCGCCTGTCGTGAGGCCGTATCTTCTCATAGCACGAATCGCAAGATCTCAAGGAGACCTATCGTGGGCGACCTGAAAGGGCGGATTCTCCAAATTACCCGACAGATCCAACTGGCGTGCCTGGCCACGCTGACCGAGGAGGGCAAGCCCTGGGTCCGATACGTGATGGCCGTCGCGGACGACGACCTCACGGTACGTTGCGCAACCTTCGCCGCCGCTCGCAAGTAGGGTGCGTGAAACGCACCATCTCCTCTTCTCCCTCGGGGTGATCGTCGTCCTCTGCTGGGCGGCCTTCGAGGCGATCGAAGAGATGATCAAGGACCCCGGCATCTCGCTCGTTCTGAAAATCGGCGTCGTCTCCCTGATCGTCGGCGGGGTCGTGCTGTTCGTGTCGATCGCGCGCGAGCGGCTCACGG
>CAZDHR010000230.1:0-11386 GCA_964505295.1 uncultured Planctomycetaceae bacterium | reverse complement strand
ATTACTCCACCGTTCCACCAGAGAACCGGTAACTTGTTGATCGCCCGCCCCTAAGCTGTCCCGTTCGGCAGACGTGGCCGGGACACCGCCTCGTGCGAGCCGCTTGCGGCTTCGCCTTCCGATCCCGGATACCCCTCTGGCTCTCCACCACCGAAACGCTAAAATTGGTGAATCACGCTGCTTCGGCTGAATGCTCTCAGCGTACTTCCCCCGATTGCTCATGACATCCCAAGGTCAAACGCTCCAAAGGACACCGCTCCACGACTGGCACGTCGCACACGGCGCGCGCATGGTCGAGTTCGCCGGCTGGCACATGCCGGTTCAGTACACCTCGATCATCCGGGAGCACCGGGCCACCCGGGCGGCCTGCGGCATCGCCGACATCTCCCACATGGGCCGGCTCCGCTTCGAAGGTCCCGGGGCGCCCGTCTTCCTGGCCGAATTGCTCACGCGCCGCGTAGCTGGGCTGGGGCTCAATCAGATCCGCTACTCCCTGGTGACCAACGAGCAGGGGGGCATCCTCGACGACGTCCTGGTCGGCTACTACCACAACGCCCACGGCCAGCCGTACTACGTGATGGTCGTCAACGCCTCGAATCGCCGGAAGATCGTCGACTGGATCGACGCCCACCTTTCCCCACACCGGGCCGAAGCGCCGGGCGAGGAGGTCGTCTGGTCCGACGTCACTCGGCTCTGGGCCATGTTCGCCATTCAAGGGCCCCATGCGCTCGACCTGTTGCAGCCGCTGGTGGACGTCGACCTGGCCTCGATGAAATACTACAACGGCGCCCAAGTCCGCATCCTCCACCCCGCCGCCGAGCGGCAAGGCGGAATCATCAGCCGCACCGGTTACACGGGCGAAGACGGCTTCGAGCTGAGCGTCGGCGCCACCATCGCCCGGGGGGTCTGGGAAGTGATCATGGAAATGGGAGAGCCGCTCGGCGCCGTCCCCACAGGCATCGGCGCCCGCGACACCCTGCGGCTTGAAGCCGGGATGCCGCTCTATGGGCACGAGCTTTCCGAAACGATCCATCCGTTTCAGGCCGGGCTGGGGTACACCTGCTATCTCACCGGCTACGACTTCCCCGGGCGCGACGCCCTGAAACGACTGGAGACGCAGCCGCTCGAATCGAAGCTCGTGGGCCTGGAGCTGGCCGGCCGTCGCCCGGCTAGGGGAGACTGCCCCATCCTGGCCGGCAACGAGCCGGTCGGCCGCACGACCAGCGGCACCTACTCGCCGACGCTCGAGAAGCCGATCGCCCTGGGCTACGTGCGCGTCGAGCACGCGGACCCCGGCACCGAGCTGGTGATCGACGTCCGGGGTCGCCCGGCGCCGGCCCGCGTGGTCAAGCTGCCCTTTTACCGCCGACGAAAAGGAAGCAACGCATGACTCCCGAACAACTGCTCTACGCCAAGACCCACGAGTGGGTCCACGTCGAGACGGACCCTTCCGGGGCGAAGATCGCCACCGTGGGCCTTTCGGCGTTCGCCCTGGAGGTGCTCACCGACCTGGTCTATATCGAACTGCCCGAGGTGGGGCGCGAGGTCGAGGCCGGGGCCTCGTTCGGCGAGATCGAGTCGGTCAAGGCCGTCAGCGATCTGTTCAGCCCCGTCGACGGCGAAATCGTCGAGGTCAATCCCGACGTGGCCGACGGCCTCGAACGGCTGGCCGACGATCCCTACGAGGCCGGTTGGCTCGTGAAGATCAAGATCACCGACGAATCCGGGCTCTCGGCATTGCTCGACTACGCGGCCTACCAGAAGCAGTGCGAAGAGGAAATGGAGGAAGAGGGTTGAGGGGTGAGGGTTGAGAGTTGAGGGTTGAGGGTTGAGAGTTGAGAGTTGAGGGTTGAGAGTTGAGGGTTGAGTGAGCGCGGGAGAGTTTCGCGAGCCCCCGGCCTTGTGCCGGGGGAGCGGGTGTCCAAGCTCGTGCTCCCACATCCCGTGGCTCCTCCCCAAGCTCCGGTCCGGGAACGGCTTCGCGAGAAGTCGCTGCTCGCTTGGGGCAAAGCGGAACGCCCCGGTTCAGGGTTCCCGAGCAGGAGTGTGACGAGCCCGTGAGAGCCGAATTCCCCCGGCACAAGGCCGGGGGCTCCTGGCCCCCCAAAGACCGTTCCTGCCTCATCCCTCATCCCTCAACCCTCATCCCTCAACCCTCAACCCTCAACCCTGATCCCCAACCAACAACCGCACCATGCCCTACGTTTCCCATACACCCGAGGATCGCCAAGCGATGCTCGAGGCGATTGGCGCGGCTTCGGTCGACGAGCTGTTCGAGACGGTCCCGGCCGATTTGCACCTGGACCGCGACCTGGATCTGCCGCCGGCCCTGGGCGAGCTCGAGCTGACGACCCACATGACCGGCTTGGCCGCGAAGAACGCCCCGGCCGGGCAGTCCGTCTCGTTCCTCGGCGCCGGGAGCTACGACCACTTCATCCCCGCCGTGGTCGACTTCGTGGCCGCGCGGAGCGAGTTCTACACCTCCTACACGCCCTATCAGGCCGAGGCCAGCCAGGGCACGCTCCAGGCCCTGTTCGAGTACCAGACGCTCGTCACGCAGCTAACCGGAATGGACGTGTCGAACGCGAGCCTCTACGACGGCGCCAGCGCCGCGGCCGAGGCCGTGCTCATGGCCCTCGGCGCAACGCGGCGATGGGGGAAGGTCGTCACCGCCGCAAGCGTCCACCCGGAGTACCGCCAAACGCTGGCCACCTACCTGACGAATCTGGACGTCGAGCTCGTCACCCTCGCCACGCCGCAGGGAACGGTTGCGCCCGACGATCTCGCCCGAGCGGTCGACGACCGGACCGCCTGCGTGCTCGTCCAGCATCCGAACTTCTTCGGGTGTCTGGAGGACGTGCGGTCAATGGTGGAAATCGCCCATAAGGCCGGCGCGCTCTTCGTCGTGTCGGTCGATCCGATCAGCCTGGGCCTGCTCGCCCGGCCGGGCGACTACGGGGCCGACGTTGTGGTGGCCGAGGGCCAGTCGCTGGGAAGCCCGATGAGCTTCGGCGGCCCGTACCTGGGGATCATGGCCTGCCGCGACGAGTTCGTCCGCCGCATGCCGGGCCGGCTGGTGGGCCAAACGGTCGACCGCCGCGGCAAGACGTGCTGGGTCCTCACCCTCCAAACTCGCGAGCAGCACATCCGCCGCGAAAAGGCCACCAGCAACATCTGCACGAACCAGGGCCTGTTGGCACTTCGGGCGGCCGTCTACCTGGCCGCGATGGGGCCGCAGGGCATGCGGTCGGTGGCCGAGCTGTGCCTGCGCAAAGCCCGCTACGCCTCCGACGAGCTCACCGGGCGGGATTCGCTGGAAGCGGTCTTCGACCGGCCGACGTTTAAGGAGTTCGTGGTACGCGTTCGTGACGGCCGGGTCGAAGAGCGTCTGGAGGCGGCAGGCAGGCACGGCATTTTCGCCGGCGTGCCGCTGGGCCGTTGGTATCCCGAACTGGACGATTGCCTGCTGGTCGCGGTCACCGAGAAGCGAACCAAGTCCGAAATCGACCGGCTGGCGGAGAGCGTGGAATGATGAATGATGAGGGATCAAACGCGCGACGACCCACGCCCTTGCAGCCGCTCGCGGCTTCGCCCATCACGCATTCCGACCCCATCCTGAACCGTGCTCGCTAAGTCGGACGAATCCAGTCGCTTCGTCCCAGCACTGACAACAGACCGATCCCCCCATGCGAAACAAGCAAGCCACGCAACTGTTGTTCGAGCAATCGCGGCCCGGGTGTCGGGCGGTCCGGCTTCCTGGGTGTGACGTGCCCGACCGGCCGGTGGAGGAGCTGTTGCCGGCCGAGGCGTTGGCCTCCGCGCCGCCACCGCTGCCGGAGCTGACCGAGCCGGAGCTGGTGCGGCATTTCGCGAATCTCTCGGCCCAGAATGTGTCGGTCGACACGCACTTCTACCCGCTCGGCTCCTGCACGATGAAGTACAACCCCAAGCGGAACGAGCGGCTGGCCGTGCTGCCCGGCTTCGTCGACCTGCACCCGTATCAGCCGGAAGCGTCGCTCCAGGGGATGTTGGAGATCCTCGACGGCGCCCAGGAGATGCTCGCCGAGATCAGTGGCCTGGATGCCGTGAGCTTGCAGCCCGCGGCCGGTGCCCACGGCGAGATGACCGCGCTGCTGGTCGCCGCCGCCTACTTCCGCGACGTGGGTCAAAACCGCTCGACCGTGCTGATCCCCGACGCGGCCCACGGGACCAACCCGGCCAGTGCCGCCATGGCCGGCTTCCGGGCCGTCCAGGTGAAGAGCAACCGCGAAGGCTGCGTCGACCTGGAGGACCTCGACGCCAAGCTCGACGAGCGGGTGGCCGTGCTGATGATCACCAATCCGAACACTCTGGGGCTATTCGAGCCCCAAATCGCCCGGATCACCCAGCACGTACACGACGCCGGGGGGCTCGTCTACCTGGACGGGGCCAACATGAACGCCATCCTGGGCGTGGCGCGGCCCGGCGATTTCGGGGCCGACATGATGCACTTCAACCCCCACAAGACGTTTAGCGGCCCGCACGGCGGCGGCGGCCCGGGCGCCGGGCCCGTGGCCGTCACGGGCAAGCTGGCCCCGTACCTGCCGGTCCCGATCGTCGTGCGGGAAGGCGGCCGCTACCGGCTCGATTACGACCGGCCCAAGTCGATCGGGCGCGTGCGGAGCTTCTTCGGCAACACCGGCGTGTTGGTCCGCATGTACTGCTACCTGCGGACGCTGGGCGCGGAGGGGCTCCGTCGTGCGTCGGCCGACGCCGTGCTCAATGCCAACTACCTGCTCAGCCGCGTGAAGCACTTCCTGCCCGTGCCCTACGGCGATCGGTGCATGCACGAGTTCGTCGCGTCGGCGTCGAAGCTGAAGCAGGAACGGAACACCAGCGCGATGGACGTCGCCAAGCGACTCGTGGACTACGGCTTCCACGCCCCGACGGTCTACTTCCCGTTGGTTGTCCGTGAGGCGATGATGATTGAGCCCACGGAGACCGAGAGCAAGGCGACGCTGGACGCCTTCGCCGAGGCGCTGTTTCGGATCACCGAGGAGCCCCCGGATCGGTTGCACGACGCGCCCCACACGACCCCGATCAGTCGTCCCGACGAGGTCCGGGCGGCGCGCAAGCCGATCCTCACTTGGTCGGAAGAGGGGGATGAGAGATGAGGGATGAGGGATGAGAGATGAGGGATGAGGGATGAGAGATGAGGGATGAACGGTGAACGGTGAACGACAATTGCTCCGTCGACCAGCGGTGACTCCCCGCTCCGAGCTCCCCACGGACGGCTCCGAACTCGCCCACCCGTCATCCCTCATCTCTCATCCCTCATCCCTCATCCCTTATCCTTCCCCGACCCCCTGCCGCCTGTTGATCGATCCGCCGGGCGCGGGGCCGTGGAACATGGCGGTCGACGAGGTGCTGATGGAATGGTCGGCGGCGACGGGTGGATGTTGCCTGCGGTTCTACCGTTGGCGCGAGCCCACGTTGTCGCTGGGGTATTTTCAGGCCTACGAGGATCGGGACCGGCACGCGCCCAGCCGGGGTTGTCCGGTCGTCCGCCGCGCGAGCGGGGGCGGGGCGATCGTCCACGACCGCGAACTGACGTACAGCATCGTGGTGCCTCGCGGGCATCGTCTGGCCGTCCGTCGCCTTGCCCTCTACCGGGCTGTCCACACCAGCCTGATCGAGTTGCTCTCGGAGCTTGGGGTCTCGGCGTTTCTGTATGCGGCCCCCGGGGGGCCGGTCCCCGGGCGTCAACCCTTCCTCTGTTTCCAGCGACGCGCCGCCGGCGACGTCCTGGTCGACCGTGCGAAAGTGGCCGGCAGCGCCCAGCGGCGCTCGCCCGGTGCCGTGCTGCAACACGGCAGCGTGCTCGTTGCCCGGTCGCCGGCCGCCCCGGAGCTGCCCGGTTTGAACGAGCTGCTGAAGACGCCGGTTCGGGAGGCGCAGCTTGCGGAGGCTTGGCTGGAAGGGTTCGGCCGCCGGCTCGGTCTGAGATGCGAGAGCCGGCCGCTGTCCGAGGCGGAACGGCGCGAGGTCGCCACGTTGGCTCAATCCAAATACGCAGCCGAGGCATGGACGAGGGACCGCCGCCGGTAGGGCCGTTGCCGGTCCGGCCGGCCACGGAAACGACCCGCGCCGGGCGCTGCGGCAGTCCGCAGTTTTTTTTCACCTTTCCCCGGCAAATATCATTGAACTGGTGACGGACGAGACTGCGTAGGATGGCAGGAGGAAGGGCCCATCCCTCGAGGCCGCGCCGGACGCCCGTCCACGCAGCACCCGACGTCAAGGGATTCCTTTTGACTTGCCCGGCCATTGTGGTAAGATCATTGGTTCGGAACTGAGAATCAACCGATCGGTTGATGGGTGCCGATATGCACCAGGAGGACGCTGCGTCACGGGATCTCTATCACCCGAGAGACTGGTCCGTCCGGCCCTTCTGGCCGGGGGCCCGGCCTTGCATCTTTGAGAATTCCGCGTAGACTTTTTCTGTTTCCCCGAGTTAGGGATCGGTCCTCGGGATCAGCGATCGGTCCTCGGGATCAGCGATCGGTCCGGCGGACGGACGTCGTGGCCGTTGAGGAGACGGGATGGAAGTTAAGCTAGTCGTGGTAGCCGGGAAGAGAGCAGGGGAAGAACTGCCGGTGGCGGGGCCGAAGTTCTACATTGGCCGGGCGGAAGACTGCCAGCTCAGGCCCCGTAGCGATCTGGTCAGCCGACACCATTGTGTGCTCATCGTGGAAGAAGCGTACGTCGCGGTTCGCGACTTCGGGAGCAAGAACGGCACCGTGGTCAACGACGAGATGGTCAAAGGGGAGCTGGAGCTGAAAAACGGCGACCGGCTGTTAGTCGGCGACCTGGAGTTTGAAGTCCGGCTGGGGGTTGGCGTCGGCGGGAAGAAGAAGCCTAAGGTTAAGAGCGTTCAGGAGGCCGCCGCCCGAACCGTCGAATCGGCCCTCGACGACGACATGGACCTCGATAGCTGGCTTGGCGACACCGATACCCAGACGCTCGACCCGGCCTACACGGGCGAAGCAACGACGGACGACGCCGAAACGGAGACCCTCGACGGAAAGCCGAAGAAGAAAAAAAAGAAGCAATCCGACGTCCCGGGCGTTTGGAGCAAGGGGCGTTGGAAGCCGACCTCCGAGAACCCCCGCGACGCCGCGGCCGACACACTCAAGAACTTCTTCAAGAACCACCCCGGGTAATCCGTCGACGGGAGACTCGCGGATGAGGCCGACGAATCCGGACCGCAAGTCGGCTGCCCTTCTGGGATTGGCCTTCGACAATGACGATGGGCACACGCGGCTCACCCGCGGGAAGAACTTCCTCCTCTGCGGTGGCAGTCACGAAACCCACGCCGTGATGCAGGAGACGGCGCTGAAGATCAACGAGCGCCTCGACAAGCAAGGCAAGCGCCTCGAAGACGTCAGCCTCGGCGAGCTCCGCGACATCTGCCACGAAGTGACCGGTTTCCTCGGCGAAAACGGCTAGCCCGCGTTGTGCATGCGCCGTTCGTAGTGACCGCGTTCATGCGGCCGGAAGCCGTTTCGGAGTGTTTGGACCCGATGAATCGGGTCATTGCGAAGCCTTCTGAACAATCTGGGCTAGTAGGTTGGGTGGAAACGCCCGGAGGGGAGACAGCGGCCATCCACTCCCGGCCCCGGGGCGTCGCTCGTCCTACCCCTCCGGCCATCAGCTTCTTCCGGCCGGCACCTCGCTGCCGCCTCAGTCATCGCGTTTCGGGCGGCGAGGCAGTTCGCCCCGTGCTTCGGCGACCAGGGCAGGGAAGCCGCCAGCCAATCCCTCGTTTTCGCCCCGACCGGCCCCCATGCGGTGCGAAGCAGAGGTCCCCGGCCCGCCCCCCCAGAAATGGCGAGATCGTCCTCCTGCCCGTGGCGGCGCAATCCTCATCTTTGCACGAACGGCAATTTCCCCGCATTCCGCTTATTCCACTAAAATCTCCCATGTTTCCTGATCGCTCAAGCTTGCCATCGTCTTTGTCCGATCCCCGTCAGTGGCGTGTTCTATGCTCACTTTTCACGTGGCTTAGCGAGGGAGAGGATTGTGGCAGCAGCGAAAACCAAGAAGGCCGCCGCCAACAAGGCCAAAACAACCCGAAAAACCTCCGCCCGGAAGACCGACGCCGGCAAGAAATCGGCGGCCGACCCCGCTGAGTCGAAGAAGGCGGCCACGGTCGATCGCCGCTCGGTCAGGGACCGCCGCAAGACCTCGGATCGCCGCCAAAAAGACACCCCTGTCCCCGTGGAGCGCCGCAAGATCGAACGCCGGGTCAAGGTGAATCGGCGCCGTCAGATCGATCCGACCACGTGCGAGCGGGACTACTCGCCCGACGAGATCGAGTTCATGAACGCTCTGGACGACTACAAGCGGGCCAGCGGGCGCATGTTTCCCACGTGCAGCGAGGTCCTCGAAGTGCTCAAAAAGCTGGGCTACGAAAAGCGCCCCGCCGGCGAGCCCGTCGAACCGACGGCACCCGCCACGGAGAGCCTACCCGCAGACGCCGACAGCCATCTCCCGCAGGAGCAGGAAGCAGCGGTCTGAGAACGTGTCTGGCAAGTCGGCAGTGACCGCGTTCATGCGGTTTGAAGAAGACTCGGACTGCTTGGGCCCGCTGAATCGGGTCACTGCGGGCCCTTTTGAATAATCCCGGCTATTGCGCGACTGCGCACTGCGCGAGGAGGAAGAAGCACTTCCGGGTGGTACGGACATCCCTATCATGACCAGAATCCCGGAGTTGGCTCCGCGGCGTGGGGCGGTTCGGGGTTTTGGGGCCGTTCGGCTCTTCGTTGCGGCGGAATCCGGTCTTGCGTGATTCCGCCTCGGCCACTATTCTCCCGCCACCTTTCCATCTTCCCGCGGCGCGAGGTGCTGCGCCGTCGGGTCCATTCGATCGACTTATCTCGAAAGCGGGGCGCCAGCGACGTGTTCACACCGACCGCGGCAACCATTCGAGGGCCCGCCCGACGACTCCCCGCAATCGGGTTGGTGGTCTTGGCCGGGCTCGGCTTGTTGGGCACATCGGGGTGCGGTGGTGTCGCCGCCCAGGCCCGAAACGCCGAAGGCGTTCGGCTGTACGATCAGTCCCGGTATCAGGAAGCCATCGGGCGATTCCAGTTGGCCGTCAATTACGACCCCAACAATGCCGACGGCTACTACAACTTGGGCGCGGTGCATCACCGATTGGGGATCCAAAGCCAGGATCCGTCGCAGCTTGCCCAGGCCGAGCACTACTACAATCAGTGCCTCGACCGGGATGAAGGCCATCGGCACTGCTATCGCGGCCTGGCCGTCTTGCTGGTGGAGCAGGAACGGAGCGAAGAGGCGTTTCGCCTGATCGAGGGCTGGGCCGACCGCAATCCCACCTCGCCGGAGCCGAAGGTCGAGCTCGCCCGGCTTACGGAGGAGTTCGGCGACCGGGAGACGGCCAAGCAACATCTGCTGGAAGCCCTCTCGTCCGACCCCCAGAACGCCCGGGCCCTCGCTGCCCTCGGCAGGCTCCGCGAGCAAATGGGCGAGCACGCACTGGCCCTGAACGACTACCAGCAGTCTCTCTGGAAAGACCGGTTCCAGCCGGAGGTGGCCGCCCGGGTCGCCGCCTTGCAGTCCGCCGTGGGCTCGACCCCCTTGACGACCGTCGGGCCCCCGCCCGAATCGACCCGGATCGTGAGCCGCAACTCGAGCCCCCTGCGATAGTCCGCCGTCTTCGCCCGGGCTCGACAGGCCGCGGCACTCCTCGACGCCCGCCACGCGCGGCAATTCGGCCCCCGGCGCAGCCCTTTTGACGGCAGCCTCCGGCCGGTCAAATTCTGCCCTTCGGCCCGGCCGCGCCGGGTGCGCCCTCTCCCATCGTGCCCATCGTCAAAGCCCCTTGCGCCCGGTATAATCACGTCCCCTGAGTTGGGATCCCCGGGCCGGCGTCGGCGCGCAGCCGGCGACCGGGTGGACGTGCGTGGGACGCACGGGCATCTTGCCCGTGCTTTCGCCGACCCACTGGCGAAACGCCGGGGGCACCCAACTCACGACGGTAGGATGGGCAGACCCCTGGGCCCGACGTTTCCCTCAGGATCTCGACACCGAACGGTCGTAACGGACGCTGCTTCCCAGTCGCACGACGAGGTTCAATCCCATGCCGCGAGTTATTGTCCTGGACAACCTGTCACGAGAAGGCCTCGACCTGCTGAAATCGGCCGGAAACATCGAGTGCGAGGTCCGCACGGGCCTGAAAGGCGACGAGTTGCGAGCGGCCCTGTTGGAGTTCGACGGGGCAATCTGCCGCAGCGGCGTCAAGATCACCGGCGACGTGCTGCAAGGAAACCGCCGCCTGAAAGCGATCGCTCGGGCCGGCGTGGGAACCGACAACATCAATCTGGAAGCGGCCACCCGGCTGGGGATCGTCGTGATGAACACGCCCGGCGGAAACACGCTCTCCACCGCCGAGCATACCATCGCCCTGATGCTCGCCCTGTCGCGAAACGTCCATCCGGCCTACCAGGGGCTCATCGAGGGACGTTGGGATCGAAAGAAATACATGGGCACCCAGCTCGCCGGCAAGACGCTCGGGATCGTCGGCCTGGGCCGGGTCGGCCAGGCCGTCGCCAGCCGGGCCTTGGCCTTGGAGATGCGCGTGATCGGATACGATCCGTTTCTGTCGGCTCAGCGGGCGAAGGAGGCGGGGATCAAGACCTGCGATTCCCTCGGGGAGATGCTCCCCCACGTCGATTACCTCACCGTCCACACGCCCTTGAACGACGCCACCCGAAACCTCATCAGCCACGAACAAGTCAAGATGCTCCGCCCCGGCGCCCGGCTGATCAACTGCGCCCGCGGCGGCATCTACGACGTCGACGCGTTGGTCGAAGGGCTCAAGAGCGGGCACCTCGGCGGCGTCGCGCTCGACGTGTACGCGTCGGAGCCGTGCACCGAGAGCCCGCTCTACGGGATGCCGGGTGTGCTGTGTACGCCCCACCTGGGCGCCAGCACCGAAGAGGCCCAGGCCAACGTGGCCGTCGAGGCGGCCGAGCTGTTGATCGATTTCTTCACCACCGGGGCCATCAAGCAGTCGGTGAACATGTCGCCCTTGGACCCCAAGACGCTCGATGCCCTCCGCGGATACCTGAACACGGCGTACCGCCTGGGTCTGCTCCTGGCCCAGCTCGTTCCCGCCCGGCCGAAGTGTTGCAGGATGCGGTATACGGGCGAAGCAGCCGGCAGAGACACGCGATTGCTTTCCGCGGCGTTCGCCGCCGGCCTGTTGCAGCACGCGATGGAGTCGGAGGTCAACATCGTCAACGCCGAAGTCCTTCTGCGCGAACGGGGAATCGAGCTGGTCGAAGAGCGGTCCAGCGACGTGGGCGAGTTCAGCTCCCTGATC
>CAZDHR010000229.1:0-11492 GCA_964505295.1 uncultured Planctomycetaceae bacterium | reverse complement strand
CTGGTCGAAGATTTCCCCGGGCTTTGCACCCTGGATCTCAAACGGCGCGAACAAGCCGGCCAAGCCCGCGGCCACGTTCTCCTCGTCGGGGATTTCAGGGCGGGTCAACAGCTCCGGGGTGGCCTTCTCCTCAACGATCCGGGCCAGCTCGGCGCGGAGCTTGGGGTCCGGCGTCTCCGTCAGCCCGGGCAGGCGACCGTAGGCCTCGGCGATCCGGCGTCGCGACTCCTCCTCCGTGGCGCTCCGCCGACAGCCGCTAGCCGCCGGCACGCTCAACACGACGCCAAGCAGACCCGACACGACCAGGATGCGTATCACCGGCCTCATGGAAGGGGCGATCGTGGTTGGAGGCTAATCCGTTCAGGCCCGTGCAGAAATCGCTTGTACAAGGTTTCGTCAGCGCGGCACGTCCGTCAATCGCAACGAAGGGCCGTTTTGCCAAGCCACCACGCCCTTCGTTCTTCAGGGGATGCCACCAATTGGCGGCGCGCGACGGTGCGATGGAGCGGGTGCTCGTCCGGCAGATAGCAGCTTGCGGGGAGACTCGGGCGGGCGCGTTCACGGGGAGAACCCGTGCTGCCAAGCCGCGCGCGCCGGGCTGCCCGGCGCGGCGTTGCGGGCAGTCGGAGCGCGACGGACCGCTACGCCTGCTTGGCTTCCGATGCTTCTTCTCCTTCTTCCCCCTCTTCTTCCTTCTTCTTTTTCTTCTTCTTTTTCATCGCCAGCTTGTACACCCGGACCTTGTCCAGCCCGAAGGGGCTCTCGCCTTCCGTCCACCGGTCGGCCTCCTTGAGGCGTTGGATTCGCTCGGCCCGGGTAAGCACGCTGCGGCTGCGGACCAACCCGCGCCGCGCCCGAAGGCTCTTGTCCATCGTCATCGTCGTGATTCTCCTGGAGCGTGTATCGCGACAAAGAGGCGCGGGCCCTCGCCCACAACGCCCCTCTCTCCTGCTTGGCCACGGATGCAACCCGCTAAGCCTCTCAGTATACGGGTCCCATCCCACCCGTTCAACCGTGATGCCCGGGCAAAGACGCCTCGCGGTCGCACGCACGCTCGATGCCGACGGTCGAGGGTTGTGCCCCCTCGTTCTGGGGGCGCGTGGCGACGGGAACGATGCCTCGTTCCCAAGCTCCGGCTTGGGAACCAGAGAAAAGCCGGGAATCAGAGAAAAGACACACCCTTCAGACGCCGCCCACTCCTGCTTCTGAGCATGATGAGTCCCCTTCTACTTGTCCGCGGCTCCACAAGCCGAGGGCGAGCACGGCGGCGCTTCCTGCAACCGCCGAACACGCCAGGAAGAGCCCGATCGCAGCAAGCAGCGTCCAAAACCACCAGCCCAGCCCAGCGAGCGCCGGGAAGGCCATGGCCGCGGCGAACAGAAGGGGCAGGGCGACAGCGGCCTCGACCGCGGACGACCGCGTCCAACCTCCCCGGCGTCCGAGGCCGTCACGCCCCGGGCGAAGCCGCCGGAGGCGAATGTGCTCGACCGTCCCCCCAATGATCCAGAGCGCGGCCACGTGGCCGGTCCACAGTCCGCAGGCCAGGCGCCATCGCGGGCCGGGGTCGATCCAGTGGAGCCCCCCGGCCATCGCCGCCAGCAACACGCCCACGTGCAGGGCCAAAACGCCGTTGGGAGCCAGGCCGCGCCGCCAGATGCCCGAGAGCATCAGCCAGACGACCGTCACGGCAAACCCGCAGTAGAGCCCCAGGCATCGCTGGCACACGGGCAGCGGCGTCTGGTCGATCGAGAAGCATCGGCCTTGCGAGCACACGTGCTGGAAGAGCTCGGTCAGCGATTCCATCTTGCCCGACCCGTTGTAAGGATGAAGCGGCGGTCGACCTCTCGGCGACCCGGCTGCCTGCAATACAGGGAAACGCTACGGTTTTGCCGACCCGCCGGCTTGCGGGAGATCGACCCGAAACTGCTCCTCCCCGTCGGCCGAGAAGAAAGCGATCGCGATACAGCCCTCTTGGTCCGCCTCGGGCACCAGCTTGCAGGCGAGCTGCTTCGAATCCGGCGAGAAGGTCGGGCTGCAAGCGATGAGCCCCTTCTCCGTCCATTCCGAGACGCGGCTGCCCTCGGCGTCGAGCAAGTGCAAGGCCGTCTTGCTCGCTATGGCGATGCGGCTGCCGTCGGGTGAAACGGCCAGCTCCACCCAACCGTCGTCCTTTTGAATCGGCAGCTCGAGGGTGCGCGTGATCGTCCCGTCGCGACGAACCAGCACCAAGAGAAACGAGCCTTTGTCTCCCCGCGACGCCAGCGCGGCCACGGTCTCGTTGTCCACCCACGCGCAGCCCTTTGCCGACGCCAGGGAAACCCCCGGCTCGAGGCGCGTGAAGACGGTCCGCCGGGCGTCCGCTGCCACAATCCCGATTTCCCGCTCGCCCACGATCGTCGCCACGGCTTTCCCGTCCGGAGCAAGGGAGGCCCACCATACCGGAGCAGCGAGCAGGCGCAACTGCTTCTCGCCGGGATTGATCGCCAGCAACAGCCGCCCGGCGCAAACGTAGACCCAGTCGCCGTCCGGGCCGTATTGGGCTTTGCTGAGGGAGTAGGTCCACAACGCGGAGAACGGCTCGTCCGACTCGGGTAGCCGCAGGTTCATCTTCGTGGTCGACCGTACGTCGCCCGAGGCGGCGTCGCGAACCACCAGGGTCGCCTCGGTCCAGGGCTGGTCGCCCACTTCCTGGAGAAATTCACCCAACTCAGAAACCGAGGGAAAGGCCAGGTCATCAAACTGGCACGCTTCCGACGAAACAAGCTCCGGCGGCGGGGGCTCTTCGGCCTGATCGTCTTCCGCCTCCGACTCGGACCGCTCGCCGGATTCGGGCTCCTCCGCCGGCAGACGCAGGTAGCAGAGGCTCTTCCCGTCCGGGCTGTAGGCCGGCGCACAAAGCACGTGCTCGGCCGTCTCCTCGACCACGCGGAGGGTCCTCTCGCCTTGGGGGAGAACGAAAAGGCGGCAGATCCCTCCTTTGTCGGCCGCGGGCTCCGCGCCCGCCTCCGCTGCCGGCACCTGCGGCGGGTCGATCGCGACGAAAGCCAGGTCGCCTTCGGGGGAGAAAGCCATCGGGCCCTCGACGCAGGCGAGCACGTGCCACAACAACGCCCCGCACGCGACCAGCACGGCCAGCGCGGCCTTCCACCTTCGCCAGCCGGACGCCGGCCGACGGGGACACGTCTCTTCCCGATCCACGCGGGTCTCCACTGACATCTGCGCACCTCGCTTTCTGCTCGGAAGCGGTTGTGCCGAACGCCCCAGAGCGACGGCGGCCCTGGTTCCTGCCCAATACCCGTCATTGTACGCCGCGGCACGTTTCGGCGCAAGCATTTCCGGCCCCCTTGCCCCAAAACCCAAGGCGGCTCTGGCGTGGAGGCCCGTGCGAAGAAGCCTTGATCGTCGGGCACGGACCGGGCATCATGATGGGGAGAGACGTAACATGCGCAGAAACGCAGGGTGGGTCGAGGCACGAGACCCACGCGCCCCCTCGTTCCCAGGCTCTGCCCGGGAAGGAGGAGTAAAGGCCGGAAATGAAACCAGGCAAGTTTCCCCCGGGATGGGATGAAGAGCGAGTTGAAGAAGTCCTCGCTCACTACGAAACGCAGACGGAGGAGGAGGCAGTGGCCGAGGACGAGGCCGCCTACGAGGACTCCTCCCAGACCTTCATGGAGGTGCCCAACGAACTCGTCCCTGAAGTGCGCGAGCTTATCGCCAAGCAGGGCCAGTGATGCACGCTCCCCTCATTCCCGCGATTCGCGCGGGAACGCACCAGCAAACGCTTCGCGTCCCCCTTCCTCCCTCGCTCGTTCCCAGGCTTCGCGTGCGAACGGATCGCTCCGGCACGCTCCACCGGCTGTTCTCGCGCTTTCGGGTTGGTCGTCGGGGATGTCTCGGCTTGGGCAAGGCGGAGCCTCGCGGTAGTGCGTTCCCAGGCAGAGCCGGGGAACGAGAGTGATCTGCGTCGGAACGGGAGTGACGTTACGTGCCACTTTGCTTGCACTGGCCAACTCGTCCGAGTATTCTGACGCCATCAACGCGCGGAGATGCGCGGGCCTGCCAGTAGGAAGGTGCGAGGATGATACGTCGACGTCTCGGGCAACGCGGCCCGTGGAGGTGCCAGCTCGTCTGCTTGCTTGTTGCGGCCGGAGCGTGGTGGGCGGCTCCGCTCTGCGCCGGGGAAGCGAGCGTGACGGTCACCCCGTCGGCGTCGTACGCCTTTCCGAGCGACTCGCTCCCTGCCCTGTGCGACGGCAAGGAGCCCCGCGATTCGAACGATCACGACATCCCGCGCCTCACCTTCTGGAAACGTCTGGGCACGACCGAGTGGGTGCAGTACGATTTCGACGCGCCCACGGAAGTCTCCAGCGTCGAGGTCTACTGGTTCGACGATTCTCCCGGCGGCGGCTGCCGGGTGCCCGAGGCGTGGACGGTTCTCTACAACACGGGCTACGTTTGGGTGCCCGTGGGCAAGCCGAGCGCCTATGGCGTGGCCCGCGATCGGTTCAACCGGGTCACGTTCGAGCCGGTCGTGACGGCGTCGCTGCGGATCGAGGTCCGCCAGCCGGAGGGCAAGGCGAGTGGGATCCTGGAGTGGAAGCTCAACGGCCGCACGCCCAAGCTGGGTAGCGTCGGCTACGTCGGCTCGGCCGACCCGATCGAGCTGGGCTTCAGCTACGCCAGGACCTGGCTGGCGCTCGCCGCGTGGGTGAAGGCGGCGGGCGAGACCGATCCCGAGGCGAAGGCCGCGCTGGTGCGGCTCGAAGCGCAGGTCGAAGCGCTCGTGGCCGCCCGGACCGCCGCCGGCTTCGGCGACGTTCGGGCGCTGGGCGCGTGGAAGGAGGCGGCCGACCGGCTGGCCGCGATCGGCAAGCAGTATCCGGTCGACGCGGTCCTCCTCCGGCTCGACGAGCGTTCGCCCCAAGCCTGCCTCGAGCTGATGATCCGGTTGGACTGGCTCGCGCAGGACCTTCGGGCACGGCCGTCGTGGAACTTCCTGGGGCCGGCCTCCCGCGTGATCGACGGGCTGGGCCCGGGCGCCGCCCCGCTCGTGGCCCGGCGGGAGAAGCTGCTCGAAGCGAACATTTTCCCCGGCGATCGGCGGTGGATGGACCTCTATCTGGAGGCGTGCGGCGAGCGTCGCAGGGCGCGCATGGGCCCGCACGTGGCCCGGTTTCCGAAGATCGTCTTCACCAAGCACCACGACATCGGCGGGCAGCACTACGCGTATACCGAGGCGGTCTCCGATTCGCCCTACGACGACAACGACCCGTTCCCGCCCGGCGGGGCGCTCTGCCTCGTGGAGATGGACGGCCTTTACGGGACGGTTCGCACGCTCATCGACGAGCCGGACGGCCTGGTGCGCGATCCGGACGTTTCGTACGACGGGCGCCGGGTGCTCTTCGCCTGGCGCAAGTCGATGACCGACGACGACTACCACCTCTACGAGATGACCGTCGCCGACGGCACGATCCGGCAGCTCACGTTCGGCCGGGGCGTGGCCGACTACGAAGGGGCCTACCTCCCCGGCGGCGACATCGTCTTCAACTCGACCCGCTGCCAGCAGATCGTCGACTGCTGGTGGTCCGACGTGAGCAACCTCTACACCTGCGACGCCGACGGCCGCTACCTCCGGCGGCTCGGGTTCGACCAGGTGCACACCAACTACCCGCAGGTGATGCCCGACGGCCGGGTGATTTACACCCGATGGGACTACAACGATCGCGGGCAGCTCTTCCCGCAGCCGCTCTTTCAGATGAACGCCGACGGCACGGGCCAAACGGACTTCTACGGCAACAACTCCTGGTTCCCCACGACGATCCTCCACGCCCGCGGCATCCCCGGCACGCCCAAGGTCCTCTGCGTCCTCTCCGGCCATCACACCTACCAGAAGGGCAAGCTAGCGATCGTCGACCCCGGGCGGGGACGGCGCGAGAACCAGGGCGTCCAGCTCGTGGCCCCGGTCCGACCGACCGAGGCGGTCAAGGTCGACATGTACGGCTACCAGGGTGAACAGTTCCAGTATCCGTACCCGTTGAGCGAGACTGAGTTCCTCGTCACCTTCAGCACCGAGGGGAGCGAAAAGGCGCGGGACCAGGCCCGCAAGCCGTTCGGCGTCTACTTCATGACGATCGAGGGGGAGCGCGAGCTTCTGGCGGCCGACCCGAAGATCTCGTGCTCTCAGCCGGTCCCGGTCGTGGCGCGGCCCGAGCCGCCCGCGCGACCCCGCCATGCCGACTACCGCAAGCAGCAGGGCGTCTACTACGTTCAGAACGTGTACGCCGGTCCCGGGTTGGCGGGCGTCGCGCGGGGCACGATCCGGCGGCTCCGCGTCGTGGCCCTCGAGTTCCGCGCCGCCGGCGTCGGGAGCAACCGGAACAAGGGCCCGGCCGGCGCGGCCCTGATCAGCACGCCCATCTCGATCAATGGGGCGTGGGACGTGAAGCGCGTGCTGGGCACCGCCAAGGTGTACGACGACGGCTCCGCCGCGTTTACGGTGCCGGCCCGCACACCCATCTACTTCCAGGCCCTGGATGAAAAAGGCCATGCCGTGCAGACGATGCGGAGCTGGTCGACGCTCCAGCCGGGCGAGCGGTTCTCGTGCGTGGGTTGCCACGAGCACAAGAACACGGCCCCGCCCGCCGCGGCCACCGTCACGCAAGCCATGAAGGCCGGCCCGCAGGAGCTGGTGCCGTTCGAGCCGTCACCGACCGGGCGCGCCGGCGGGTTCAGCTTCCCCAAGCGCATCCAGCCGATCCTCGACCGGCACTGCACCGATTGCCACAACCGCCGGACGGTGGCCCAGGGCAAAAGCACCATTAGCCTGGAGGGCACGGGCACGCTCGATCCCGAAAGCCGCAAGCACTGGAGCGACGCCTACCGGGCGCTGGCCGATCCTAAGCTGTGCCGCTGGGTCAGCCCGCAATCGGCCCCGCCCATGCTTGCCCCGTATCACGTGGGCGCGTCGCAAAGCAAGCTCATCCGGCTGCTCGAAGCGGGGCACGAGGACTGCAAGCTCTCGCCCCAGGAAATGCGGCGAATCGCCTGCTGGATCGACCTGGCCGTTCCCTTCTCAGGCGATTACACCGAAGCGATGGACGCGGCCCACGTGCCCACCTACCTCCGCTGGCTCGGCCGCCGCAAGCACTGGGCGGAGGAGGAGGGGAAGAACATTGAGGCGCTTATCGCATCGCGAAAAGAGAAATAGCAGCGCAGATGGAGTGTTCCGCCTTGAGTTGGATGCAATGCGGAAGTCGGCTTTAGCCGACTCCCCGTTTGCCACCAGCTTTAGCTGGTGGGGAGGTGGTCCACACCACACAACTCGAGCCGGCTTCAGCCGGGCTTCTCGACAAAGGGGTTTCAACCATGGCTGGCCACGTGTTCCATGAGATCTACCTGCACCTCAACTGGCACGTGAAGGATGACCGCCCCACCCTCAATCCGGACGTCGAGCCGCTGGTGCACCGGATGATCAAGGATCGCTGCCGCAAGATCAAGGGCGTCTACTTTCACGGGATCGGCGGGACGGAGACGCACGTGCATCTGGCAGTCAACATCGAGCCACACGTGACCATCAGCGAACTGGTCCAGGATCTGAAGGGCGGCAGCTCGCACGATTTGAATGCACAGCTCCGCAGGAAGGAGCTATACTGGCAGCGAGGGTATGGAATGGTGAGCTTTGGGAAAAACAATCTGGACTGGGTGCTCCGGTACATCGCCAGCCAGAAGGAGCATCATGCCAAGGGGCGGGTGCAGGACCGATTGGAGCGAATCACGGCGTATGAGGATGAGCGGGATGGGAATGTCTGAAGACCCGACGAGAAGTCCGGCTGAAGCCGGCTCATTGCAGGGGGCATTGCCCGCTTCCCACCAGCTAAAGCTGGTGGCAAACAGGGAGTCGGCTGAAGCCGACTGAATGTGACAGAGCCTGCATCAAGCCGAACGAGTTGGCCGACCCCTTCGCCTGCGAGGCCTTCTCTTTCCCGGGCGCCGGCAGGAGCGATTGACACGCCCGCGTAAAGCTGCGAGCATCGTAGTCCGCAGTGCGATCCACCACCGATCGGTCTCCTCCAGCGGAGCCAGGCGTATGGCAGTCCCAGGCACGATGGGAAAAATCCTCATCGTCGATTTGACCAACCAAGAGACGCGACTGGAGCGTCCGAGCGACGACGTCTACCTGACCTACCTCGGCGGCTACGGCCTGGGCTCGTACCTGCTCTACAAGAGGCAGCCCCCCCGGGCCGATCCGCTGGGGCCGGAGAACACGCTCGGCTTCTTCGCCGGGCTGCTCACCGGCACGGGCGGGATCACGTCGAACCGCTACGTGGTGGTCGCCAAGAGCCCCAAGACCGGCGGCTGGGGCGACGCCAACTCGGGCGGCACGTTCGGGCCGACGATGAAGGCCGCCGGGCTCGACGGCATCCTCGTCACCGGCCAGAGCCCCACGCCCGTCTACCTGCTGGTGCGCGACGGTGAGGCCGAAATCCTCCCGGCCGACGATTGGTGGGGTCTCGACACCACGGAGCTCGACGACCGCGTCACCGAGACTTTCGGCCCCCACGCCCGAACGGCCTGCATCGGGCCGGCCGGCGAGCGCATGAGCCTGCTCGCCTGCGTGATCAACGAGAAGTATCGGGCGGCCGGGCGGAGCGGGCTCGGCGCGGTGATGGGCTCGAAGCGGCTGAAGGCGGTGGTCATCGTCGGGCCGGGCAAGATCGACGTCCCCATCGCCGACGCCGAAGCCTACCGGCAAGCGATGAGCCGGCACCGCGAGTTCCTCAAAGACCAGCCACGCTATGCCATCATGCGCCAGTACGGCACCTGCGGCAGCATGGCCGGCCTGGTGGCCAAGGGCGACACGCCGATCCGCAACTGGTCAGGCGTGGGCGAGCGCGACTTTCCCACCGCGAGCAAGATCAGCGACGACGCGGTCATCGCGCTGGAGCGGAAAAAGTACGCCTGCTGGCGATGCCCCATGGCCTGCGGCGGGCTGACCGAAGTGACCGAAGGCCCGTTCGCGACGGCCGGACACAAGCCCGAGTACGAAACCCTGGGCACGTTCGGCTCGATGTGCCTCAACGACGACCTGGCCTCGATCCACCTGTGCAACGACCTCTGCAACCGCGCGGGGCTCGACACGATCAGCACCGGCGGCACCGTCGCCTTCGCCATCGAGTGTTTTGAGAATGGGTTGATCACCCCTGAGGAGACCGGCGGGATCGAGCTGCGGTGGGCGGGTGCCGAAGCGATCGTGGCGATCACTCGGGCGATCGCCCGGCGCGAGGGCTTCGGGGCCGTGCTGGCCGACGGCACGAAGCGCGCGGCCGAGCGGATCGGGCGGGGGGCCGAGCGGTTCGCCATCCACGTGGGCGGCGAGGAGCTGCCCATGCACGATCCCCGGCTCGTACCCGGCGCAGCCACCAGCTACAAGCTGGACGCCACCCCGGGCCGGCACACGCAGATTAGCACCTGGATCCTCGAGCTGGGCACCGGCCCGCCCGGCCTGGTCGAGCAGCCCCAGCCGCAGCACCACTACCCGGGCAAAGGCAAGGCCCACGCCCGCATCAACAACTACTTCCACGCGGCCCAGTCGGCCGGGATGTGCATGTTCGCCCTGCTGTCGCTGAGGCCCTCGGCGTTGACCGACTCGCTCACCTGCGTCACCGGCCACCCGTTCACGCTGGACGACGTGCTCACCCGCGGCGCCCGGATCGCCGCCCTGCGCACGGCGTTCAATCACCGCGAGGGCGTGCGCAACATCGAGTTCCGGCTGCCCGACCGCGCCATCGGCATCCCGCCGCTCGACGCGGGTCCGACCGCCGGGCGGACCGTGGACGTCGACGCCCAGGTCGCCGACTACCTGGAAGCGATGGGCTGGGACGCCCAAACCGGCGCCCCGGCCAAGGAGACGCTGTTGGGGCTGGGGCTCGATTTCGTGGCGGAGGACTTGTATCCGGCCGTGACGTAGCGGAGCGTGTCCTACGACTCGGCTGGCTTGGGCTCCGCAGGCTTCGATTCCGCCGGTTTCTTTTCGGCCGGTTTGGCTTCCGCAGGCTTCACTTCGGCCGGTTTGGCTTCCGCAGGCTTCACTTCGGCCGGTTTGGCTTCCGCAGGCTTCACTTCGGCCGGCTTGTCCTCGGCTCCGAATCGCTCGCGCAAGTGGGTGAGGGCCTCGGCGTTGGATTCCTCCTGGAAGGGGTTGACGTCTTCGGCCTGCTCACCGCCGCCGGGTCCGCCCATTCCGCCACCACCAGGGCCTCCCATTCCGCCACCGCCGGGCCCACCCGGTCCACCGAATCCACCGGGGCGTCTTCTGGGTAGGCTGATCGCGTCGAGGCACGACTGCTGGTCCTCGTCCAACATGGCAAGGATCTCGTCGTGCTTGGCTTGGGCGTCGTCGTCCGACATGGCTTCGGCCGTTTCGAGGTCGGCGAGGCACCCCAGAAGCGAGCCGACTTGCTCATCGGAGAGCGCGAGCCCCACGTCGCCCGTCAAAAGATCGATCTTTCGCACGAGGGTGGTGAGATCGCGTTTCGGGCGTGGCGGACGTCCGCCTCCCATCCCCATTCCTCCCATGCCCGGTCCGCCCATGCCGGGTCCGCCCATGCGGGACATGTCGTCCATCGCGACCTCGCCCGTGCCGGGCACGGGAGCGGCCGGGAAAATCTCCGGCCTGCCGGGCATAACGTCTATGTGGTAGCCCGCAAGGCAGACAATGGCCACCGAACCGACGCTCCCCAGAAGCATGCCGACCACGGCGGACGTGAGCCACACGACGATCGTCTTGCCGTTGCGTTGCTTCTGCCAGACCAGCACCAGCACGAGCAGCGTCAGAAGCCCCACCGCGAACAGATACACACTGATCAGGTGGATACCAAACATCGAGTTCCCCCTTTCCGGCAAATAGCCGTAGAACCGAGAGGCTCCCAGAACGATCAGAATCCGGTCGTCCGATGACCGCGACCATGCTAGCCGGGAGGGGACCGCCCGTCAATGGTCGGCCCTTACGGCCTGTACCCCCGGGGCGGGGTGATGGCCGCCATTCGCTCCGCTCGCCGGCCGCCCCTGCCGTCACTCCCCGTCGAGATACGGCTGAATCTCGATGAAGTTGTAGATGAGCTGCTGGCCGACGGGACCGCCCGGGCCGGTCTCGCCGATCCAGTCGCTCACGGTCAGCTCGGCACCGGCTCCCGTCGCGCGGAATCGCCGCCAGTGGTAGTTCATGTGGAAGGGATGCTCGCGGGTGAACGGCCTGGGGCCGCGGGCGCTATAGAACGGGTACTGGAACCCGTCGTCGAGCGTCCAGCCACGCGGCGGTCCGGTTCATGATCCAGTGCCGGCCGGAAGCAAGCCACTCGTCGCCCTCGGGCAAGACCGTGGCCAGGGCCGTGGTCGCGACGATCTCGCGCCCGGCCGCATCGCGGAACGACGCCCGGACGTCGTAAGGGGCGGGCGATCAACAAGTTACCGGTTCTCTGGTGGAACGGTGGAGT
>CAZDHR010000228.1:0-11524 GCA_964505295.1 uncultured Planctomycetaceae bacterium | reverse complement strand
CGGCGCCGTCGACGTCCAAGTGCGTCACGGCCCGGATCTTGGTCGGGGCGGTGGGGAGCATCAGCAAGCCCCGCTCTCGGAGCTGGTCGGAGATCTCCCGCGCGGTGCCCCATGCCGGATCGACGCGGAAGAAGACCATGTTGGTGTCGACCCGGTCGGGGTCGAGCCGGACTTCGTCGATGGGGCGGATTCCTTCGGCCAGGCGTCGGGCGTTGGCGTGGTCGTCGGCCAGCCGGTCCACGTGGTTCGAGAGCGCGTACAGAGCCCCGGCGGCGATCACGCCCGCCTGACGCATCCCCCCGCCCAACACCTTGCGATGCCGAACCGCCTCGGCCATCAAATCGCGGGGTCCGACCAGGGCCGAGCCGACCGGCGCGCCGAGCCCCTTGCTGAAGCAGACGGTGACCGTGTCGAAGTGCCGGGCCCACCGGGCGGCCGGAATGCCCGTGGCCACCGCGGCGTTGAACAGCCGGGCGCCGTCCAGGTGGGTCCCCAACCCGGCCTGGCGAGCCCAATCGCAGACGGCCTCGACCGTCTCGTAGGGCAGGATCCGACCTCCGCCCCGGTTGTGGGTGTTTTCGAGGGAGACGAGGCGCGTGCGGACCTGGTGGGCGTCGAGGGGCCGAACGAGGTCCTTGAGCTGCTCGGCTTGCATCACGCCGTAATCGCCCTCCACTGGTCGCAAGGCCACGCCGCTGAGTTGCGCGTAGCCGGCCTGTTCGTAGTTGTAGATGTGGCAGCCCGCCTCGCAGATCATCTCGTCGCCCGGCTTGCAGTGCAAGCGGACCCCGACCAGGTTCGACATGGTGCCGGAAGCGACGAAAATGGCCGCCTCCTTGCCCAGCATCTCGGCCACCCGCTCTTGGAGGCGGTTGACAGTCGGGTCTTCGGCGAACACGTCGTCCCCCACCGCCGCCTCGGCCATGGCCGCTCTCATCGGCGGCGTGGGCCGGGTCACCGTGTCGCTGCGAAAATCGAGGTAGTCGTCGGGCATCGGGACGTCCTTCCTGCGTGCGTTGCCAAACGGAGCGTGCCGCCGCATTATCCCCCCCCGATCACCGATCCGCAAGCCGCCGTGAGTGCGTGCCCAACGCTTGGCCCGTCGACGGATCAGCACGACTCGCGCGGCGTCCGCGTTGGTGCCCGAGCGGCCGAAAGGCTGCGTCCCGCGTTCGGGTGTGAGGAGAAAAAAGGCCGCATGCCCCGGCTGGCGGGGGGCACCTTGCGACGGTACTGCCGGATTGTTAGATTCATGGGGCGGTCGGCAAAGCCACTCGAGCCTCGTTCGTAGCCGGACCGTCCGTTCGATCTTGTCCAGCCCCGTGGCAGTGTTGGGGGGAAACCGGGGAGGTTGTCATGCCGAAGAAGAAACGTTGGCATCCGTCGCAGGAAACCGACGAACTGGTGTTTGCCGTTTGCGACCGCTTCCTGGCCCAGCTCGACCAGCAGTACAACCCGCAGTCGCTCAACGCCGACGGCGGCAGAAAGGGGGCCGCCGCCGCGATCGCCGATTGGCTGAGAGAGCGATGGGGGAGAGACGATCTGACGCGGGAGAAGATCTACCCTCTGTTCTGGGAGGCGGCCCGGCGGCGTTTCCTCTTCCTGCAACCTCCCCGCGAGCTGCACCTGGCACAGCGCATCGCCGACACGTACCACGTGGGCCGCGAGCTGGGCGACGAGCGAGAGGTCCAGGTCGTCAACGTCCGCAGCCCCGAGGCGATCCGGCACGTGACCTCCGCCGGGGCCGAGTTGGTCCTCTCGCTGGTGGAGAAGATCGGCCGCGAGAAGCGACCCGTTCACATCGGCCTGGGAGCCGGCTACTCGGCGATGATGGTCGCCCGGCACCTTGCCGATCGGATCCGCTCCGACCCGGACTGCCCCAGCCTGGTGCTCCACGCCTTGTCGGCCGGCGGCTTCCAGGTCGACAAGCCCCAGCGATCACCGATCACGTATTTCAACTACTTCGACGGCGCCCTGACCAAGGTCGATTTCGTCGCCCTGTTCTCGCACACTATCGTCCCCAACGACGATTACGAGCGGATCCGCAAAAGCCCCGGGGTGCAGAAGGCGTTCGAGCAGGCCGACGAGATCGATATCGTCGTCACGTCCTTCGCCTGGGCCCACGACGAGCACGGAATGCTTCGCCAGTTTCTCGAACACCTGATCGACGCCGGCGAGCTGGATCGCGACACGATCCGGCGCATGCTCGACGCGGGCTGGACGGGCGACGTCCAGTTTCGGCCGTACTCTCCCACGGGGCCGATCTTGGAGGAGTGCCCCGTGAGGGCCGTGACCCTGTTTGAGCTCTCGGACCTGGCCAGGATCGCCCAGACGGAGGGGAAGCACGTCGTCCTCCTGGCCCGGCCTTGCGGCGAGTGCGGCACGCTGAAAACCGACGCCCTCAGGCCGTTGTTGACCGAGCCGAGTCTCCGGCTGTGGACCCACCTGGTCCTCGACGTGGACACCGCCGGGGCGCTCTTGAAATCGCCGACCGCCGGCGATGCCCCCGTCGCCGCGCAGGAGCCGACGGGCGCCGTCGGGTAGCCCTCCCCCAATTCGCGCTGGCCTGTCACTTGCCCGTCCCTTCGATCCCCAGCTCTTCCGCGTGCGGCCGAAGCGCGTCGATCATGAACTGGACGTGCTCGCCCAGATCGACGCCGAGCAGCGCCACGCCGTTGCGGATGATGTCGCGGTCGACCTTGGCCGCGAACGCTTTGTCCTTGATCTTCTTCTTGACGCTCTTCGGGGCAAGCGACGCAATCCCGTCGGGCCGGACCAGGCAGCAGGCGATGACGAATCCGGCAAGCTCGTCGCACGCCAACAGCGCCCGATCCATTTGCGTCTTGGGCTCCAGGCCCCACTTGGTCTGATGGACCGAGACCGCGTAGGCGATCTCCTCCTCGCCCTGCTCGCGGAGCCAGTCGACGATCCGCTGCGGGTGGTCCTCGGGCCACTTCTCGTAATCGGCGTCGTGCACGAGCCCGGCGATCGCCCACCGCTCGGCGTCGGCGTCTTCACCCCCGTACCGTCCGGCCGCCGCACGCATGGCGATTTCCACGGCCCGGGCGTGCTTGCGAAGCGAGTCGGTTTCCGTCCAGGCATGAAGCTGCTCGACGGCTTGTTCGTAGGTAAGGCTCATTGGGCTTCCGTCCTCGCGTCGGCCGCTTGGCTGCGGAGCCGCTCGACGAGCGGACTGGGACGCTCGGCGACTCGCTGGCGGGATTGCCTCCAGACTTCGCTCTGACGGCCCAGGTACTCCTCGACTTCATCTCGATGGGCCAGGTAGTGCGCGATCGCCCCGTAGACTTGTTCCAGGCTCAGGGCGGGATACTGCTGTTGAATGGTCTCGGCGGAATGCCCTTGCTGGAACGCGGCCACGATCGAATCAAGCATGACGCGGGTCTCGCCCACGCGCATCACGCCATGCTCATCGATGCGAACATAGGTCTTTGCGGTCTGCATCGGTGGCTCTCCGCGGGCTTCGCAGCCGACTGCTGCACCAGGATTATCTTAAAGGAAAATCTCCACGTCGTCCAGCACGAACCGATCCGCCGCGCCGCCCTCAAACATGGATTTGAGAGTGTCCATCAGGTCGCGGCGTGTATTGGGCGCCGTCCAAGGACCACGGCGTTACCACGGCCGCGCCCCGGACTAGCGATCCCGCCGGACGAGGGAGACGCCCCCTCCCTTGCCGGCCGCAATCGGTTGTGTCATGATACCGGCTCGATCGACGCACAATCGAACGCTCGCGCCCGGCGGTGGTAGCGCAGCCACTGAACGCCGCTCAAGTAGGGAGGATGTCGCTGATGGCCGCTTTTCCGCAAATCACCCAGATCAAGTTCGAGGGCCCCGACTCCAAGAACCCTTTGGCCTTCCGGCATTACGACGAGAATGAGGTCGTCGAAGGCGAGCCGATGAAGGACCACTTCCGCTTCAGTGTGGCCTATTGGCACACCATGCGGGGGACGGGGGCCGACCCCTTCGGCCCGGGGACCATGCTCCGCCCATGGGAGGGGCCCGAGGACACGGTCGAAAACGCCGTCAACCGGCTTCGCGTCTTCTTCGAGTTCTGCGAGAAGCTCGGCGCCGGCTTCTTCTGCTTCCACGACCGCGACGTCGCCCCGGAAGGTGCCACGCTGGCCGAGACGAACAAGAATCTCGATGCGGTCGTCCGAGTCGCCAAGGAGGAGATGGAGCGGACCGGGGTCAGGCTGCTCTGGGGCACGGCCAACCTGTTCAGCAATCCCCGCTATATGCACGGCGCGGCCACGAGCCCGAATGCCGACGCGTTCGCCTTTGCAGCCGCCCAGGTGAAGAAGGCCCTCGAAGTCACCAAGGAGCTGGGCGGGGAAGGCTACGTGTTCTGGGGCGGGCGTGAGGGCTATCAGTGCATCTGGAACACCGACATGAAGCGCGAGCTCGACAACCTGGCCCGCTTCATGCACATGGCCGTCGATTACGCCCGCCAGATCGGCTTCACCGGCCAGTTCTACTTCGAGCCCAAGCCCAAGGAGCCGACCAAGCACCAGTACGACTTCGACGCGGCCGCCTGCATCAACTTCCTCCGGGCGTACGGCCTGACGGACCACGTGAAGCTGAACATCGAGACGAACCACGCCACGCTGGCCGGCCACAACGTGGAGCACGAGCTGGAATACGCGGGCTACCAGGGCTTCCTGGGCTCGGTCGACGCGAACACGGGCGACCTTCTGCTGGGTTGGGACACCGACCAGTTCCCCACCGACGTGTACCTGGCCACCAAGATCATGCTCGCCTTCATGAAGTACGGCGGCATCGCCCCCGGCGGCGTGAACTTCGACGCCAAGGTCCGCCGCGAAAGCTTCGAGCCGGTCGACCTGCTCTACGCCCACATCGGCGGCATGGACTGTTTTGCCAAGGGCCTGAAAATCGCCGCCGCGATTCGCGCCGAGGGCGAGCTGGCGGGCATGGTCAGGGATCGCTACGGCTCGTGGGACTCAGGGCTGGGCGCCGAGATCGAAGCCGGCAAGCACGACTTCCAGTCACTCGAAGCGTACATGCTCGAGAAGGGCGACGCCGAGCCCAACCAGAGCGGCCGACAGGAGCTGTTCGAGAACGTGGTCAACCGCTACGTGTTTTAGCCCGGGGACCAGGGATGGGGTATTCGTGTCCAGGGACGGGGGATCAGGGGCCGAGGATCGGAGGCTCTCACGCGGACGTGGCTTGGCGCCAGGGAACGACCGACCCGCGGTCTCTTGCCCGTTGGCCGCGCGCCCCATTGGCGGTTCTGCCGGCGGCTTCTGCCCGGCCGCGTCGGACTCCTCGATCCGCACGCCGAACGTCTACCGGAGGAGAGCCCACCGATGCTCGTCCTGACTCGGAAGCCCGGCGAGCGGATCTTGATCGGGGATGACATTGTCATCACGATGATCTCGATCCGCAAGGACGACGACTACGGCCCCAAGATCCGCATCGGCCTGGAGGCCCCGAGCGACGTGGTGATCCGGCGAGAGGAAGTCCCCGACCTGCGCGAAGTCGCGCAACCCGTCCCGGCGGAGGCGAGCCTGGACTCGTTGGAGGCGGAGACGCGGCAACTGCGGCAAAAGGTCGAAGCGATCGGATGCCAGACGGCCAGGGAGCGTGAGCAGACGACCCTGGATGCCGAGCGAGCCGCCGCGCTTTCCGAGGCGCTCGTGTCCCTGCGCTCGAAGTGCGACCAATTGCTCGAACAAGTGGGCGAAGCGGTCGGCCAGACAGAGAAGGCGTAGCAGCC
Source organism: uncultured Planctomycetaceae bacterium (assembly GCA_964505295.1). Taxonomy (GTDB): domain Bacteria; phylum Planctomycetota; class Planctomycetia; order Pirellulales; family Thermoguttaceae; genus DATKZH01. The sequence goes on along the minus strand of CAZDHR010000228.1, from coordinate 5,772 downwards.
CGTTGAAAAAGGGTGACACGGCTGGGTAAGCCGGCAGTGGCACCCAAACCGCCGAGGGACTGCTTCGCCGATGGGCTGTCAGTAGTTGAACCGCAGCCCGCGGCTGCGCAGCTCGGCGGCCAGTTGCCGGGGGGAGGTGTACTCGACGGCGTCGAAGCCGGCGGCCCGGGCGCCGGCGACGTGCTGGGCCGCGTCGTCGGTGAAGAAGACCTCTCCCGGCTCCACGCCGGCCAGCTCGGCGGCGGCGCGGAAGATGGCGGCGCTCGGCTTGGCCGCGTGGATCTCGTAGCTCAACGCGCAAACCGGAAAACACTCCGCCACGATGCAGAACTTGCGCCGGCAGTGCTCCCAGTGGCTTCGGCACGTGTTCGACAGGACGCCCAGGCGGTATCCGGCTTCTTTCAGATGGGCGACCACGGGCAGGATGCCCACGTTCAGCTCGAAGATGTCGCTTGCGGCGCGCTCCAGCGCGTGATAGTCCGGCCGGGTGCCCGTCTTCTCGCAGAAGGCCGCGTGGAACTCCTCTCCGGAGATGTTGCCCAGCTCGTAGTCGGCCTGAAGCCCGTCCTCGAGCAGCACCTCGCGGACCCGTGCCGGATCGATGCCCGCCACCTCGCCGATCTGCCGATACATCCGCTCGACGTCGAAATCGACCAGGACCTTGCCCAGATCAAAATAGACGAACTTGGGTGCCATAGCGTCTGCAAAATCAATAGGGGACCCGCGTGAAGTGAACGTGCGCCGAGGGCCCATTGTACGCCGCTGCCGACGGCGATTCAATCGGACGAGTTGGGAGTAGGGAGAAAGGAGTTGGGAGAAGGGAGTATGGCCCGTTCGCAAAAGGGGTCGACACTAACCCGAAGCGCCAGCGAGTGACAGACACGCGAAAACGGCGATCCTCGCTTGCGCTTCGGGTTAATGTGCACTGCCGGCATTCGTTGCCGCTGTTTTGGAACGGGCCATACGAACGGCGGATCGAGCATTCGCGGCCACGGCTCGAGACTCACTCCCAACTCCCAACTCCCCACTCCCTACTCCCGGCGACTGGCGCGTCGCCGAGCGTGTACGGCCATGTAACAGACGATCACGGCTGAGCATCCCCATGCCAAGCCCGAGGCGACCCCGCCGAGCAGAATCGCCTGGGTCTCCACAAGCACGCGGAGGGCGTCCGGCAGTCTTTCGGCCACCCGCTGGATGGCGAAGCTGAGCGGATACCAATTCTCGGGCGTCGCAGCCCCGGCGGCAAATCGCACCCAATCGAGCAGGTGCCAGCCGTACACGGCCAGCACTTCGAGGAAATAGCCGAAGACGAACCCCAGCGAGAACACCCGGCCCGGCCAGCGACTCGCCCACGCGAGCCACAGCCCGCCGCACAGGACGACCAGGGCAAACCCCACGTCGAGCAACGTGTCCCACGCATAGCCGCCGTAGACGTAGCCGTGCGACCCGAGTATCACGGCCACGAGCGTGACGAACAGAAACAGTCCGGCCAGCGAGAACTGCGGCCTGAAGCGCCGCCTGCGGAGCGACTCCTCCGATGCGCCTTCCGCCACGAAGACTTCCCCAAGTCGCTCTGCGAGGCGCTCGACCAAGCGGTCGAAATCCTCCGCCCGGGGAAGCATGGACGAGCGGACGACGTATCGTCCCCGGAGCGAGTCGACGCGAAGCAGCCTGCCGTCAGGTGCCCTACTCGTCCGAACCGAGGCGATCTCGTCAAGCGGCACGGTCACGCGCGAGGCCAACCATCGAGACCGGGGCAGCGTGAGGTCGGTTGGCGAGAGCCCGATCTTGCGCCGCCTGCGCAATCGGTCCCGCGTCGTCCAGAGCGCAAGACCCCCAAACAACGCCCCCAGGCCCATGAGCGCACTTCCCGCGACCGGTCCCGCAAGCCGGGGTGCATCGGGGTATCCAAACCGGAACTGATACAGCCCCACGCCGAGCCCGAACGCGCTCAAGCCGTAGAGCGCGAGGATCGACCGCCACGGCTCCCGATAGTCGAAGCAACACTCCATCGATCACCACGTCGAAGCTGACCCGAACGGCAACCGCACGGCCGCCCCACTCGCCACTGTCGAATCCTGTGCTGAGCGCGGAACACCGTCGAAGCCCAGGGGTTGCAACCCCTGGGCTTGGCACCCGATTGACGTTCCACTATCCGTGCAGGGATCAATCGAGCTCCTTGATCCTGATCTCCTTGTACCAAGCCTCGCTCGGCGGGCCGCCATGGACTTGCAGGCCGAGGAGGCCCTTCTGCGGGATCTGGGCGTCGGGCTCGGTGTAGTCGACCGTCGGATGACCGTTGATCCAGAGCTGGATGCGCCGACCTTCGCAGCGGATGACGTATTCGTTCCAGTCGTCGGGCCGGACGATCTTGCTCCGCTCCTCCTTGGGCGGACCGGCCAGGACCTTCCGGCGTCGCGACTCGTCGTAGAGGCAGCCCCACCAGCCCTCGCCCAAGTCGGCCTGGTAGCCGATCATCTCGTGCGGGTGCGGCGAGTCTTTGGGGGCGCGGCGGCTCCGGACCTGCACGCCCGCGTTGGCCCCCTTGCCCAGCAGCTTGAACTTCAGGCGCAGCTCGAAGTCGGCGTATTCCTTCTTGGTGCAGAGGAATTCGTTCCGCGGCACGCGCTCCTTCAGACTGCCGGCGACAATCGCCCCGTCCTCGATCCGGAAGACATCGAGGTTGCCCTCCCAGCCGGCGAAGGTTTTGCCTTCGAAGAGGACGGTAAAGCCCTCGTCCTTGGCCGGTTGGTCGGCCGCCGCAAGGGAACCGGTCAGCAGGACAACGCAAACGAGAGCGGGCATTCGTTTCATGGCAGACTCCTCGAAGTGAACAAAAGGTGTCTCAACGGTGCTCTGGGCTTCCGCTTGGGGGGCGCCGGCAACTTCTTTTCGTAGGATCCAGCGACGGGGCTCCGCGTTTTCTTCAGGTCGCGCACCCACCCAATTGCTCGAGCGTTGTCAACCACTGATGGAAGTGCGGACACGCGTTTCGGATCACTTCCAAGCCGATTCTGCCCGCCAGAAGCGGTCCGTCGACGTTCTCGTGGTAGTCGGGGAACAGGCTTCTGATCCTGGCCTTCGGGTGCGTGTCCTGTCCGTCGTCGATGTTCTCCGGCGAATCGTAGCCGCCGCACTCGTCGGCCAGCTTCTGCGTAGTCCTCTCGCTCTTGTCGAACTGTTGGCCAAATGCCTCCGGCTGCGACAGAATGAGTGCCTCGAACTCGTGGATTTGCAGATACGGGATGAACCGTTTGTCCTCAATCTCTTCAGCGAGCGCGGCTTCCAGAACCTGGGCGCGCCGGTAGGGATCGCGCTCGTCCATCGCAGGAGCGTAACCGGGGAAGTCGCTCGGGAGACCGAATAGATCGACCATCATGGTGAACCGCGCGTTTTCTCCGCGGTCTTCCCTCAGCCATCGCTTCATGTCGCCGAGCGCGTGGGCAAACGTGTGCAGCAAGCCTCCGGTGGGAATCCGGCCCTTGCGTCGCGAGACGAGCCCGGTCAGACGCGGCTTCGCCAGCATCACGCCAAACGGCGCGAGATGCGGCGTGAGAACCTGGGCGGCGAAGGCTTGCTCGGTTTGCCCCTCAACGGTCATGTGGAGGCGCAGCATCAGGCGGGCCCTCCCCCCAGCACGTTCTTCTCCCAAAGCTCCCGCATACTGTATTCAGCCAGCCATTCCGCCAGGCTCTCGTCCGTTTGCCGCGTGAAAACCGAGCCGCTGTCATCTCGCTCGACGACCACGATGTCTTCCGGCTCAAACGCGTCGAGCAGACCCGCCGACTGCGTGGCGACGATGACCTGACAGTGGTGCGATGCCTTTCGCATCAAGGAAGCGACGACGTTCTTGGCGAACGGGTGCAGCCCCAGTTCCGGCTCGTCGATGACGATGACGCTGGGCAAGTCGTCCTGCGGCTGCAACAGAAGCGCGATCAAGGCCATCGCCCGGAGCGTGCCGTCGGAGAGCTGGTGAGGGCCGAACACCTGATCCGACGACTTCTCGCGCCAGTTCAGAATGATGTCCTTCCCGCTGGGGCCGGTCGGCTCCAACTCGAAATCGGCGAAGAACGGGGCAATCTGTCGAATGGTTCCCACGATCCGCTGGTACGCTCTGGCGTCGTCGCGGTTCTTGAGCCGGTAGAGGACGGCTGCGAGGTTCCCCGCGTCGGGCCTCAGCCACCGGTCCTCGCCCACGTAGCAATACTGCCGGATGCGGGCCGTCTCGGAAGTATCGTGAAACTGGTACACGCGACAGTGGTTCAGCAGGTGCCGGAACACGCGCGCAACCGCGTCCCCTCCTTCCGCCGCTTCGGTTACCCGTGTCTCTGCGTGGCCCGCGCCCAACTCCACCCGTTGCGGCTTGCCCGGCCAGTCGGCACGCAAGAATTCCAGCCGCTCCTCGGCGAAAATGAGCGTGTCGCCCGCCGCGTGGAAGAGACGCATGAGGTAGGTGTCCTGCCCGGTGTCGACCCCAAAGACCAGGCGAGCCTCCATCTGGGGCGTGACCTTCGGGCCGTAGTGCAGCATGGAACCCGCACGCCCCGAGCCGGCGACGAACTGCTGCAAGCGGCCTCCCATCATCTCGTTGATCATCTTGAAAAACGAGACGAGATTGCTCTTGCCCGCGCCGTTGGCCCCGATCATGACGTTAAGCGGCCGGATCTCAAGATCGAGGCTCTTGATCGACTTGAAGCCAAATAGCTGGATTCTTCTCAAACTCTGCATCTTCCCAGGCCCCCGGGGCATGTTGCGCGGAGCCGCCCGATCCGTTCCACCGCTCCGCTCCAAACGGCAGGCGAAGCGGGTCGCCTGCGTTGCCAGAATACCGTCTCGGGGGCGTGCTTGGTAGTCGACACGAGCCCACGAAGGCCGGCGCGACCACCCGTACTTGCGTCGCCCCCTGGCATTCGGGCGCGCGGTGACCTAAAATTGCGGTTTTGCGACTCTCTCGGCCGAAAGGAACACCCACCATGCGATCCGATACCGTCAAAAAGGGTGATGCCCGAGCCCCCCATCGGAGCCTGCTGCGGGCCTGTGGCGTGGGGGAAGACGACTTCCAGAAGCCATTCATCGCTATCTGCAACAGCTTCACCGACATCGTGCCCGGCCACGTCCACCTCGACAGGGTAGGGGAGTTCGTCAAGGAGTGTGTGCGGGCGGCGGGCGGCATGCCGTTCGTGTTCAACACGATCGGCGTGGACGACGGGATCGCCATGGGCCACAGCGGGATGAAGTTCTCGCTCCCTAGCCGCGAGCTGATCGCCGACTGCGTGGAGACCGTCGTGCAGGCCCACCGCTTCGACGGCATGATCTGCATCCCCAACTGCGACAAGATCATCCCCGGTATGCTGATGGCCGCCGTGCGGTGCAACATCCCCACGGTCTTCGCCAGCGGCGGGCCGATGGAGGCCGGCAAGACGCCCGACGGCCAGACCGTCGACCTGATCGACGTGTTCAAAGCGGCGGCCGGCAAGCAGATCGGCAAGCGAACCGCCGAGGAACTCCTGGCGTTCGAGAAAATCGGCTGCCCCACCTGCGGCTCCTGCTCCGGCCTGTTCACGGCCAACAGCATGAACTGCCTCTGCGAAGCCCTCGGCATGGCCCTGCCGATGAACGGCACCTTGCTGGCCACCAGCGCCGACCGCAAGCGGCTCTTCCGCCGGGCGGCCGAGCGGATCGTCGAAATGGTCCTCCAGTTCGACAAGGAAGGCGAAGGGCATGGGCTGTTGCCCCGGGAGATCGTCACGGCCGCCTCGGTCGACAACGCCA
>CAZDHR010000227.1:0-11548 GCA_964505295.1 uncultured Planctomycetaceae bacterium | reverse complement strand
GGCGACCGCTCCGGCGAGGAGTTCGTGCTCATCGGCCAGTTGGAGATACCCAAGCAATGGGACATCCGCCTGCTCCAGGCCGACCTGGAGCAGATGGGCAAAGAGCTGGGGTTCACTGTGCGACTCCAGCACGAAAACGTGTTCGTGGCCACCAACCAGTTGCGATTGGCCCGCTCGCCGCAGGGATGACGCCCAAGGAACCAAGCCCCCCATGCTTCGCACCGATGAGATCCTCTCGACCATCGAAATGCTCCACGCCGAGCACCTCGACGTCCGCGCGGTCACCCTGGCGCTGAACGTCGACGACTGCGCCGCCCCGAGCGTCGACCACCTCTGCCGCAAGCTGCACAGCAAGATCACCTCGCGCGCGAGCCGGCTGGTTGAGGTGTGCGATCGGGTGGGGACGAAATACGGCATCCCGGTGATCAACAAGCGGCTGGCCATCTCCCCGATCTCGACCATTCTGGCCGGTCACGGCCACGCCGCGGCCGTGCAGGTGGCCCGAACGCTCGACGCCGCGGCCACCGAGTGCAAGGTTGATTTCGTGGGCGGGTTCACCGCGCTGGTGCACAAGGGGATCACCCCCGCCGACGCCCTGGTGATGAGCGCGCTTCCCGATGTCCTCTCGAAGACCGAGAAGGTGTGCGCGTCGGTCAACGTCGCCTCGCGCAAGGCGGGGATCAACATGGACGCCATCCACCGGATGGGGCACGTGCTTTCGGACGTGGCCCGGGCAACCGCCGACCGCCGAGGCTTTGGCTGCGCCAAATTGGTCATCTTCGCCAACATTCCGGAAGACAACCCCTTCATGGCCGGGGCCTACATGGGCGCCGGCGAGCCCGAGGCCACCGTCAACATCGGCGTCTCCGGACCCGGCGTGGTCGGCAGCGCCCTGAAGCGGCGCCTGGCGATCGACAGCGACTTGACCCTCGGCGACCTGGCCGAGGAGATCAAGATCACCTGCTTCCGCGTCACCCGGGTGGGCGAGTTGATCGGGCGCGAAGTGGCCAACGAGCTCAACGTGGCCTTCGGAATCGTCGACCTTTCGCTGGCCCCCACCCCGACCGTGGGCGACAGCATCGGCGAGATCCTTAAGACGCTGGGGATCGAGCGGGTGGGCGCTCCCGGCTCCACCGCCGCGATCGCCATGCTCAACGACGCGGTCAAGAAGGGCGGCCTGTTCGCCTCCAGCTCGGTGGGCGGGCTGAGCGGGGCGTTTATCCCGGTCAGCGAAGACGCCGCCCTGGCCGAAGCCGTCGAGGCCGGCCACCTCGTGCTCGAAAAGCTCGAAGCGATGACCAGCGTCTGCTCCGTGGGGCTCGACATGATCGCCATCCCCGGCGACACCCCCCCGGAGACGATCGCCGCGCTGATCGCCGACGAGATGGCCATCGGCGTGGTGAACGACAAGACGACCGCCTGCCGCCTCATTCCCGTGCCCGGCGCGAAGCCGGGCGACCGCGTCGACTTCGGCGGCCTGTTCGGCTCCTGCCCGGTGATCGAGGTTCGCAACAGCGGCGCCAGCGAGCGATTCGTCCACTACGGCGGCCGCATCCCGGCGCCACTTCAGTCGCTGGGGAATTGAGGGGAGGGGGACAGGCTCCCTGTCGGAAATCCGTGATGACCGCGTACTGACCAGGACGCTGGAAGGGCTTGCGCACAAGCGTGCTCGGTCCTTCCTTGGGCGGCAGATCGGCGCGAACCTGAAGAACATTGCCGTCGCTGGCCCGAAGTTCACTGGCATTTGCATCGCCTTTGCTACCCGCGTGCTGTACAATTGGATGATCGCCCAGTCTTTCGATGGGTCGGAGAGTCCTCCGATGAATCCGGAACCCTCGAGCCTCACCGATTGGACGCCGGAACAGATCGCCCAGGGCAAGCGGTGGGTCCGGGCGTGGCAGGAGGCGGGCGAAGCCCTGGAACGCCTGCGCCGGGACGAGCTGCGCCGGCTCGACGCCCAGCAAGCGATTCGGCTGCTCTGCGGTCCGGCCGACTACCGCGTCCCCCCGCGCGCTCCGAAACCCACTTCCGGCCTGGTCGAACAGCAGCGATGGTTCATGAAAGCAGCAGGCCGTGATTGAAGTCATCCGAGCCGCCGCCCAGCTTCAAGGCGTCTGTGAGGCGCAGGAGTGGCGTTTCTGCTTCATCGGCGGGCTGGCCTTGCAGCGTTGGGGGGAGCCGCGTGAGACCGTCGACGTGGATCTCACGCTGCTGACCGGTTTTGGCGGCGAGGAGCCTTTCGTGGAGGCGTTGCTCGGCCGCTTCGAAGCGCGAATCGACGACGCCGCGCAGTTCGCCCTGACCCGGCGCGTTCTGTTGCTCCGCGCAGAATCCGGGGTCGGCCTCGATATCGCGCTGGGCGGGCTGCCGTTCGAGGAGCGCGCCGTTGCCCGCTCCAGCCCTTTCGCATTTCCCGGTGACGTGCTTCTCCGCACTTGTTCCGCTGAAGACCTGATCGTGATGAAATCGTTCGCCGCTCGGACCAAGGACTGGCTGGATGTCGAAGGTATCGTCATCCGCCAAACCGGCAAGCTGGACTGGGGCTACATTCGATCTCAACTGAAACCGCTGGCGGAACTCAAGAGCGCTCCAGAAATCCTGGACGAACTGGAGAAGCGGCGCGTCGAGTTCGAGCGATGACTCGCCGCGCACTGACGTGTGGTTTTCGGATAGGCATTGGGAGGCAGACTCGCGGACAACGTAGGCAGACCACCGGTTCTACGTACGCATCCTGCCCGAGGCGCGGATGCGCCGGCGCGTGGTCTGCCGGCGCAACGATAGCGTGCCCACAACGGACGAAGGGAGTTTACGACCATGAACAAGAAGCAGGTGTTCGCTTTCCTCGAAGACCAGGATTCCGACACGTTGCTCGTGTTCCTCGAAGCGGCCTACAAGGAGATGAACACCGAGCAACGCCGCGCCGTGTTCGGCAAGGCTCTCAAGAAGAGCAAGCCGCTGCCCGTCGAGGGTAAATCGCTGCTGGCGGACGTGAAAGAGTTCCAGCGCGAATCCCGGGCCGGAGAGTATTACGCGCCGTTCGACATCGACTCGAAAAACTACATGGACATTCCCGAGGAGACCAACGCCTGGTTCGAGCGTGTCGGCGATCTGCTGACCCAAAGCGCGCGCCTCACCGAGCAGGGCGACCACGTGCACGCCGTGGCATGCTTCCGTATCCTCTACGAACTGATCGACGCCATGGCAATGGGCGAAGAGATCGTCTTCGCCGACGAATACGGCACCTGGATGATCCCCGTCGACGAGAAGCAGACGATCGCGTCGTACCTCAGATCGCTCGCGGCGACCGCCACTCCGGAGGAGTACGCAGCCGGCGCCCTCCCACTCATCCGCCGGGACAGCTTCGAGTCGTTCTCCAAGAAGACGTACACGGCCGCCGTCCGTGCCGCCGATAGGGCCCAGAAAGCGCATCTCAAGGCAGAAGTTCAACGACAGGGGATACGGACCCCGCCCAGGCCCCGGAAGTGACACGGCCGCGAACGGGTCGTTTCTACTTCCAGATAAACGGCGTCGGCGTAAAGCCGATGGCGATGAACGCCAGCATGAGCCAGCCCAGGACGTAGCGCCAGGCGCCGAGGGGGACGTCGTCGCCGGCCGTGGGCGGGTGCTTGGGGCCCATCAGCACCAGCAGGACGAGCATCAGCGTCCACCAGACGTAGCCGAACCCGATGACCGCCACCGCGGCGCCAAAGAGGAGCAGGGTGGCGACGGTGTGGGCCCGCTTGCGCATGATCGCGTAGAGGATGTGGCCGCCGTCGAGCTGGCCGATGGGCAGCAGGTTGAGCGAAGTAACCAACAGGCCCACCCAGCCGGCCCAGAGGACCGGGTTGACCGGCACGTCCCACCCTTCCGGTAGCGGCCCGAATCGCCAGTGATACAGCAGCTTCAACAGCAGCGGGTCGCCAAACTGGTCTGCGTCCATGCCGACCGGAGCCGGCGCGTTGGCGATTTGGACCCCGACCACGCAGCAGATCAGCGTCGGCACCAGCCCTGCCAGAGGGCCCGTGATGCCGATGTCAAAGAGGGCCTTGCGGTTGCCGATTCGCGGCTCCATGGCGATCACGGCCCCCAGCGTCCCCAGCGGCCCAATGGGCATCGGGAGGAAAAACGGGAGGCTGGAGCGGACGGCGTAGCGTCGGGCTTGCAGGAAGTGGCCCATCTCGTGGCAGAACAGAATGGTCATCACCAGCGCGGCATAGGTCAGCCCGGCACGGTAGTCCAAATAGAAGTGCCAGTGAAACCAATCCCCGACCGGGAAGAACACGAATTGCCCGCCGGCCAGAACCGTGCTCAAGCACGTTGCGACGAACAAGAGCACCGGCAGACGCACTCGTCGGCCACGGCGGGGGGGAGGGCAACCCACTTGCGGGCGAGGCTCCTCCACCACCGTCGGGATGATGTACTGCTCGTCCGACCCGAACGGGTTGGGCGCCGGCACGGTTCCGTTGAAGTCGCCTTGGTCGCTCATAAGTAGTCAATTCTACCTTTCAAGCGACGGACGGCAAAGGCGGAGGGGTTCGCGGCTAGCGTCGGCCCGCGACGAGGGGTGGTTCGGGGCCAAGCCGCAAGCGGCTGCGTTGGTTCAGTTGAGGAAGGTCACTCCTGGAGAATCGCCAGGAACTCGTCCTCGGTGAGGACGGGAACGCCCAACTCGCGGGCCTTGGTCAGCTTGCTGCCCGCCTTTTCGCCGGCCACGACGTAGTCCGTCTTCTTCGAGACGCTCGAAGCGGCCCGACCGCCGTGCCGGGCGATCAGCTCCTGGATCTCGTCGCGGCCGTATCGTTGGAGCGTGCCGGTGACGACCAGCGTCTTCCCTTCCAGCACGCGCGAGCCCTCGGCGGCAGCGGCGGCCGTCTCCATCTTCACGCCCAACGCTCGCAGGTCGGCGATCGTCCGTCGGCCCGCGTCGGCGTGGAGAAAGCCGTGAACGCTCTCGGCGATGATCGGCCCGATCTCGCCCGTCGCGCTCAGATCGTCCACGCTCGCCTCCCTCAGGGCGTCGATCGAGCCGAATCTCTCGGCAAGCACCATCGCCACGCGCGCGCCGACGTGGCGGATAGCCAGTGCGTTCAGAAGCCGTGCCAGTCCCCGCTCCTTGCTCGCCTCGATGCCGGCCAGCAGGTTTTCCGACGACTTGCGACCCATCCGTTCCAGGCCCAAGAGGTCGTCGAGCTTCAGGCGATAGAGATCGCCGTAGCCGCGGACCAGTCCCTGACCGACCAGTTGATCGACGAGCTTGTCGCCCAAGCCCTCGATGTCCATCGCGTTGCGGCTGGCGTAGTAGCGGATACGCTCTTTGACCTGGGCGGGGCATTCGAGGTTGGGGCAGCGGATGTAGACGCCCCCTTCGTCCTTCACGAGCTCGGTCGCACACTCCGGGCACTGCTTGGGAAAGGCGTACTTCCGAAGCTTCCCTTGGCGCTGGTGCTTCTCCACGCGCACGATGTGCGGGATGATCTTGCCCGCCTTCTCCACCACGACCACGTCGCCCGGCCGAACGTCCTTGCGCTCGATCTCGTCGGCGTTGTGCAGGCTGGCGCGGCTGACGATCGTGCCGGCCAGCTCGACGGGCTCCAGCTCGGCTACCGGCGTGACCGCGCCGGTTTTCCCCACCTGCACGCGGATCGCGCCCAGCCGCGTCGTGGCCTCGTACTTCTCGAACTTGTAGGCGATCAGCCAGCGAGGGCTCTTCGCCGTGGCGCCCAGGCGCTCGCGCTGGTCGAACCGATTCACCTTCAGCACCAACCCGTCGATCTCGAAGTCCAGCTCGTGCAGCCGCTCGATGAGCGTCTCGCAGTGGTCGACCGCGGCGTCAAACGAGCCGAAGCACTCGACGCGCGGCGTGCCGGGCAACCCGTAGGCGCGAAGCTCGTCGAGGAACTCCATGTGCGTTTGGGCCCTGAGCCCCTCGACCAGCCCAACACCGTGCCCGAAGAACCGCAACCGGCGCTGGGCGCAGATCCGCGGGTCCAACAGCCGGATGCTCCCGGCCGTCACGTTTCGGGTGTTGGCGAACGGCGGGTCCCCCTTCTTCTCCTGCGCCTCGTTCAACCGCACCAGGTCGGAGTTGGCCATGTAGATCTCGCCGCGGACTTCCAACACGGCCGGCGGAGCATCGCCGGAAAGCCGCAGTGGCACGTCGCCCACCGTGCGGACGTTGTGCGTAATGTCGTCGCCCACGCGGCCGTTACCCCGGGTGACGCCGCGCACGAGCACGCCGTTCTCGTAAACCAGCGAGACCGCCACGCCGTCGATCTTCAGCTCGACGACCCACTCGATCGATTCGCCGCCGAGGAGCTTGGCCATCCGCTCCTCGTACTTGCGCAGCTCGGCGAGGCTGTACGTGTTGTCGATCGACAGCATCGGCACCCGGTGCTCGACCTGCTCGAGCCCTTCGACCGGCTGGTCGCCCACGCGCTGCGTGGGGCTGTCGGGCGTGACGAGCTCCGGGTGCTTGGCCTCGAGCTTCTTGAGACGCTCCACGAGCCGGTCGTACTCCAGGTCGCTGATCTCGGGCGCGGCCTCGACGTAGTATTTCCGGTCGTGATAGCGGATCTTCTCGCGAAGCCTAGCGATTTCCACAGCCGGGTCGGAAGGCATGGCACGAGTCCCGTCCAGAAGGGCAACGAGGATCGACGATCCGGATTCGGCTTGGCGCGGTAGGGCGTCGACGATCTCCGGGTGATGGATGACCTATTTTAGGAGATGACGGCCCGCGGTGACCACTCCCCCGGCCCCGACGGGAGGTCGTCGCAACTCGTTTGGCGGAAACACGTTGCGTCAAGAGCCTCCTAGCGAGGCGGGGCCTCAGACCGAACCGAGAGTCCAGTGGTCAGGGTTCAGGGTTCAGGACCTGGAGTTCCACGTATACACGCAAGTCCTGAACCCTGAACCCCGAACCCTGAACCCCACAAACTTGACTCATCTGCACCAAGTACCCTAGTCGCAACCGCACGCCGCGGCACACGGGCCGGTCGTGCCGCGGAGCGGGTGCGGCACGAGGCAGAGGAACTCCAGCGGCCCGGTGCCCGTGTTGCGGAACTGGTGCGGCGTGTTGGGCGGGACGAACACCACGGTGCCGGGTCGCAGCGCGTGCTCGACGTCACCTTCCATCACCACGCCGGCCCCTTGGAGCACGAACACCTCGTGCTCGTGGCCGTGCGAGTGCCGGGGCGTGTATCCGCCGGGGCTCACCTCGAAGTGGCGCATGCTGAAGCTGGGAGCCCCGTCCGGCTCGCCCACCAGACGCCGAATGCGGCATCCAACCGCCCCTTCGGTCTCGACCGGTGCCGGTTCGATCTGCTCGTAATGGATGACCTTCATCGCGGACACCTCTCTTCGCTAGTTGCCGCGATCTTGCGAGATCGCGCCCTATGGCGCCTTCCGGAAGACTGCAACAAATGCCATTCGTCCACACCAACCCGAAGCGCAAGCGAGGACTGGCGTTTTCGCGTGTTTGTCCCTCGCTGGCGCTCGGGTTGGTGTCGCAGTCTCTCTGGAACGTGCCGCAAAAACGATGGATGGAAGCCGAATCCGTCTTGCCGGACCTCGGACGCGGCGGTGACGTCACGGATGAAGCGTACAAGAGATCCGAGCAGAAAAAAACCCCGAGGCTGACGGCTCCCAGCGCCGTGACGGTTCCCCCCAAGGAAACCGCACAGCCGTCCACCTCGAGGTCGGCAGCGCATGCAGCGCAAGCACTGCATGCGACATAAGTAGTGTATCGAATTGCCCATGACGTTGTCAATACCTTTTACACGATCGGGACGAGTGGACGTTTGCGCGAGGTAACGGATCGGGGATGAGGCATGGTGCGTCTTTGTGCGTCATCCTCTATCCCTCATCTCTCATCCCTTCGCCGGCACGCCCAGTGCGTCGACCAACGCAACAAACTCCTCGCCACGCTGCCGGAAGTTCCGGAACTGATCGTGGCTGGCGCATGCCGGCGACAGCACGATCGAATCGCCCGGTCGGGAGCGCTGCCAACACCACCAAAGCGCGTCGCGCATGGTTTCGACTGCCGTGCAGGGAAGGCTCGGAGCACGAGCGACCACCTGGCGACGGAGCTCGTCGCCGACGGCCCCGTAGAACGCGGCCCCGCAGGCGCGCTCCGCGATCGTTGCGGCGAGCGGGCCAAAATCGACGCCCTTATCGCTCCCGCCGGCCAACAGCCACGTGGGCCGTCCGAGCGCGTCGAGAGCGGCGATCGTCGAGTCGGGCGTGGTGGACGACGAATCGTTGTAGAGCCGGCGCCCCTCGATCCGGCCGATCGGCTGAAGACGCTGGGGGAGCATGGCGAACGTGGCCAGCCCCTCACGCACGGCCCTCGCCCCGCATCCCACGGCGGCCGCCGCCGTGGCCGCACAAAGGGCATTGCGGCGGTTGTGCTCGCCCGGCACGGCGAGGGGGGGAACCTCGTCGGCGGCCACGAGCGGCAGTTGACGGCCGCGAACCAGACTTCCCCATGCGGCCACCTCGGCGTCGAAAGGGTTCAGCACGGCCCGATCCTCGGCGCCTTGCCCGGTGAGAATCCGCTGCTTGGCCGCCCGGTAGTGGGCGTAGCTCTCGTGCCAGTCGAGATGGTTGGGCGAGCAGTTGGTCACCACGGCCACTTCCGGCATGCGCACGCCTTGGCGGAGGTGCCACAACTGGAAGCTGCTCAGCTCCAGCACGACCCAGTCGTGCGCCCGGATTGCGTCGAGCCGGTCGAGCAGGCTGGTGCCGATGTTCCCGCCCAGCCAGGTCCGGCGCCCGTCCGCTTTCAGGATGGCCGCCGTCATGGCGGCCGTGGTCGACTTGCCGTTCGAGCCGGTCACGCCGACGATGCGTGCGGGACACGCCTGCAACAGCAGCTCGATTTCGGAAGTCAACGAGACCCCGGCCTCCCGGGCGATTTCGAGGAACCGGCTGCCGGGACGGACCGCCGGATTGACCACGACGAGATCCGTGTGGCGAAAATCGGCCTCGCGATGCCCGCCGAGGTGGAACCGGGCGATCGGCTCGTCGCGAAGCGCGGCCAGCGAGTCGGCCAACGCGCGCTCGTCCGCCCGATCGGTGACGGTCACCTCGGCGCCCCGTCGCGCGAGCCACCGCGCCGCCGCGACACCCCCGCCGAAGTGCCCCAGTCCCATGATCGTCGCTTGCCGGCCGCGCCATTGCATGATCCCAAGTAGACCGCTCGCGCCCCGACCCGGCAAGGGCAAAAGCCGGCCGCTGGCTCTGGTCCGGGCGAGTTGATATGATGAGGGTTTCGATCGACCGTCCGATAGCCGGCTGGGAGTGGCGATGGGGGCTGCACGGCACATCTCGCTTCGCGGGGTCGAGGTGCACAACCTCCAGGCAATCGACCTGGATATTCCCCGCGGGAAGCTCATCGTCCTGTGCGGCATCAGCGGGAGCGGCAAGAGCAGCCTGGCCCTGGACACGCTCTACGCCGAGGGGCAGCGCCGCTATATCGAGAGTTTCTCCGCCTACACGCGGCAGTTCCTCCAACGCCTGGAGAAGCCCGACGCCGAGCGGATCGACGGGATCCCGCCGGCCATCGCCGTCACGGGGCGCAACGCCAGCCGTTCGAGCCGGTCGACGGTGGGGACGGCCACCGAGACGGCCGACTACTTGCGGCTTCTGTACGCCAAGATCGGCCACGTGGTCTGTCCCCAGTGTGGCCACGAAGTCCGTCGCGATTCGCCCCAGAGTGCCGCCGAGGTGCTCGGGTCGCTGCCGGAGGGCACGCGCTACATGATCGCCTTCGCCGTCTCGGCGGCCGCAGAGGCCGACCCGGCCCGCTTGGCCGCCGGGCTGGTCGAAGAGGGATTTGTCCGCGTGGTCGTCGACGGCCGCGTCGTGAACTTGACGGCGCCGCCGATCGACGCCGCTTCGCTCGCCGAGCCGGGCGCCGACGCAACGTGGTACGTGATCGTCGATCGGCTTGCCGCCGGAAGCGCCGCGGTCGGGCGGGTCCGGGATTCTCTGGAGACCGCGTTCTCGAAGGGGGAAGGCCGCTGTTACGCGCTGATTGAGGACGGCGAGTCGGCCGTCTCCGAAGCGGGCCGCCGCGGCGTCGTCCACCCTATCGAGGGCCGGCCGTGGCGGCGCATGGGCTTCAGCACGCAGCTTTCGTGCCTCGATTGCCGGCGGGACTTTCCCACGCCCGAGCCGCGGCTTTACAGCTTCAACAGCCCGTTGGGGGCGTGTCCGGAGTGTGAAGGGTTTGGGAACGTCATCGGGCTCGACATGGACCTGATCGTGCCCGACCCGCGCAAGACGCTTCGCGACGGCGCCATCGCCCCGTGGAACAGCCCGGCCTACGCCCGCGAGCTGGAGGCGCTCCTCGACCTGGCCGACGACTACGGCCTGCCGGTCGACGTGCCGTTCGCCCAACTCCGCCCGGAGCATATCGAGCTGATCACCGAGGGAGTACCGGAGCGGGATTTCGGGGGCCTGAACGGTTTCTTCGCTTGGCTGGAGCGGCGCAAGTACAAGATGCACATTCGGGTGTTTTTGAGCCGCTGGCGGAGCTATCGGCCATGCCCGGCCTGCAACGGGGCGCGCCTTCGGCCCGAGGCGCTCGCCACGCGGGTCGGCGGCCGGAACATCGCCGAGGTCTCGCGCATGGAGATTCGGGAGGCCATCGAGTTGTTCCGCGGCCTGGAGATGACCGAGTGGGAGCGTCACGTCGGGCGGATGATGCGCGACCAGGTGCGGGCGAGGCCCGGCTATCTCGAAGCCGTGGGGCTTGGCTATCTGACCCTCGATCGCACGGTGCGGACGTTGAGCGGCGGCGAGATACGCCGCGTGGTGCTCACCTCGGCGTTGGGCTCCAGCCTGGTCAACATGCTCTACGTGCTCGACGAGCCCTCCGTCGGCCTGCACCCCCGCGACATCCACCGCCTGATCGAGGCCGTCGCCCGACTTCGCGACCGCGGCAACACCGTGGTGGTCGTGGAGCACGAGGAGGCGATCATCCGGGCGGCGGACGAGGTGATCGAGATTGGGCCCGGGGCGGGCGAGCGCGGCGGACGCATCGTGTTCCAGGGCACGCCCCGCGCGATGGAGCAATCGACCGAGAGCCTCACCGGCGACTACCTGGCGCGGCGCCGGGGCATCTCGACCAACGGCCGACGCCGTGCGCCCGACCACGGCTGGATCCGCCTGGCCGGCGCTCGGGGCAACAACCTCCAGAACGTCACCGTGGAGTTCCCGCTCGGGCTGTTGTGCCTGGTGACGGGCGTGAGCGGCTCGGGCAAGAGCACGCTGGTCGAGGGCACGCTCTATCCGGCCCTCTGCCGACGCCTGCGCAAGGAGACCTCCAAACCGTACGATTACGACGACGTGTTCGGCGACGGGCAGATCGACGACTGCGTGATGGTCGACCAGAGCCCCGTCGGCCGCTCGCCACGCTCCAACCCGGTCACGTACCTGAAGGCGTTCGACGAGATTCGGGCGGTGTTCGCCGACACGGTCGAGGCCCGCACGCGCAACTACACCCCGAGCCATTTCAGCTTCAACGTCGACGGCGGCCGCTGCCCCA
>CAZDHR010000226.1:0-11549 GCA_964505295.1 uncultured Planctomycetaceae bacterium | reverse complement strand
CTCCTGGATGATCTTGCCGTTGCCGCGGACCGGGCCGTCGAGCCGCTGGAGGTTGCAGTTGACGACGAAGACGAGGTTATCGAGATCCTCCCGGGCGGCGAGCGTGATCGCCCCGAGCGTCTCCGGCTCGTCGCACTCACCGTCGCCCAGGAACGCCCAGACGCGCGACTCGGCCGCGTCGGGCTTGATTCCCCGGTCGACCAGGTAGTGGTTGAATCGGGCCTGGTAGATGGCCATGATCGGCGCCAGTCCCATCGAGACGGTCGGGAACTCCCAGAACTTGGGCATCAGCCAGGGATGGGGATAGCTCGAAAGCCCCCCGCCCGAGGCTAGCTCCCGGCGGAAGTTGACCAGGTGCTGCTCGTTGATGCGGCCTTCGAGGAACGCCCGGGCGTAGATACCCGGCGCGGCGTGGCCCTGGAAGTAGACCTGGTCGGGCGGTTTGCGCCCCTGTTTGCCGTGGAAGAAGTGGTGGAAGCCGACCTCGTAGAGCGTGGCGGCCGAGGCGTACGTGGAGATGTGCCCGCCGATCCCCGCGCTTCCGCGGTTCGCCCGGACCACCATCGCCATCGCGTTCCAGCGGATCAGGCTCTTGATGCGCCGCTCCATGGCCCGGTCGCCCGGGTATTGCGGCTCGTCGTCGGGCGGGATCGTGTTGACGTACGGCGTGGTCGCGCTAGAGACAAACCGCACGCCGCAGGGGAACGCCCGCTCTTTAAGCTTCTCTAGCAGGAAAGCCCCCCGCTCGCACCCGGCGCTCTGGATTACGTAGTCGAGCGCTTCGAGCCACTCGTTCGTCTCCTCCGGGTCGATCGATATCTTGGGCCAGGTGCCGCAACACGCCCTCGGGCAGCACGCCGGCCGGGGTGCGGTTTTGGGTGGATTTTCGGTTCATGATCGGCTTGGCAACGGACGAGTTCCGCCCACGGGGATCTCGGGCCGAGGATCCACAAGTCCAAAGCAGACAACAGGTTCGGGCGATCGGGCCGCTTTGGTCACGGTCCAACCCATGATACGGGGCGCGTCTACCCCCGTCAAACCCGCTCGTAAGAGGGGACGCAGGGTAAAGGGGGTATCTGGCCGGCGAAGGCGACGCGTTCGGGGGCGGCAGATGGCCGCTGCGTCTTCTGCTGCGTCGGGGGGGCGCGAAACGCCACAACACGGAACAGCCGTTCGCAAGAGAGCTAGCGAGAATCCGCTGCAGAATTCAGAGCCTGGATCCGGCTGATGATCTGCTCGCGCAACTCGCCCGTGGCCCCGCGGGCGGCGTTTTGGTAATAGACCTTGGCCACGTTGGGCTTGCCGTTGGCCTCCGCATTGCGCGCCAGCTCGATGTACTTGAGGGCCTCTTGGTCCTTGGCGGCCTGTTCGGCGGCGTGGAGGCGGCGGGCTTCGGCGACGCTGGGGGCGGGTCGACCGGCGGAGCTGGATCGGGCGGCGGCCAGCTTGCGGGTGGGGTCGTCGGAAAGTGGCACTGCTGGCTTGCCCAGCAGTGCACGGTTGGACGAGCCAACCGTGGCGCCAGGCACGTTCGGCTGGGCCTGCCGATTCATCCGGGCGGCTTCCGCCTCGGCCTGGGAAGCGTTCTGCATGCGCTCGCGCTCGGCTGCGCCAGCTCGGACACTCTGCAGCGCGTTCAACACGGCATCGTGCCCCACGCCCGACGCACCGGGCGTTGGGACCATCGCCGGAGGCACCGGCCCGGGCGGCCCCACCCGGGGGTAGCTGCCGACGACCGGCACGTAGCTGACGACGAACGGGCTGAGCGACGCGTCGGCCACGTAGCCGGGGTAGCCGTTGGTCAGGGTGATGCTGGGCGTCTGGCTGACGAAGCTCCGCCGGGACCCCTGCGACCAGTTGCCGTTGAACCAGCCGTTGATCCCGCCGGTGCGACGGGCGAACCCGAAGTTGGCCCCGGCGTTCGGGTCGAATCCCCCGAACTGCGGCGCGGCCTGGGTCGGACTGCCCCCGAACGAAAACGACCAGTTCCGCCCGCCCAGCCCCCAACTGGTCCCCATGTTCTCGAAGAAGCCCTCGCTGATTGCGTGGTAGGGGGTGGAGACCGTAACTTGCTGGGCAGGGACGCCTGCGGCCAAGAAGAGCCAACAGGCCAACGCCCCCAGCGGCAGTCCTACATAGAGCGACCGCATGGCTAAGTCCTCGGAATGCGCCTTTCCCCTCGTCCGGGGTCATTCTAGCGCGCCCGAGCGAGCGGAGTCAAGCTTCAAAGGGGCGTTCAATAGGGGGGTCTGGAGATGCGTCGTCGGGGGTATCGGCCGGGACGTGCGACGCCGGCTGAAGGGAGAGGCGCGGAGGCGGCTCTTGGGAGAGGAACTCGTTCAGGAAGAGTTCACCGAGCGTTTCCCAGTCGACGGACTGGGAGAACTGGCAGCCGATCGACCAGGTGTCGCCGCGGTCCGGACGCGCCCATCGCACGGTGCCGGACCGCGTCAAGCGGGGCGGCGACTGGTCGTCGTGGAGCCGGACGGTGATCGCCTCGGCCTCCGCCAGGGGCACGGGTGACCGAAGCCGGACGCCGGTGCGCGACAAGTCAACCAGCTCGACCTCGATGGAGCCCGGCACGCTGCCCGGGCCTCGCTCGACCTCGACCCGGAGCGGGGCAACGTCGCCGGCCTGGTGTCGAGGGCGGCGAGCGATATACTCCTCGGTTCGTTTGCCCATGGATGCCGAGCCGATCCCGATCAGGGTCTTTCCGGCCGTAGTGGACGGCCATGAAACGACGATCTAAGGAAGGGTAACTCACGCCACCACGGATTGATGCGGAAAAAGGTGACAGGCACCTTTTGCCTGAAAGGCCCTTCGGGTGCTTCGCACAAAAGGTGCCTGTCACCTTTTTCCTGCGTTGCCGCAGGGGCGATCCGGTTGTGGCGGAAGCCCCGATCATCCGTTCTGGGGCCCCACGTACTAGGGGGCCCGTTCGGGTTATAAGGGGTAGGCAACGGTCCCAGCGTCCCGGGATGTCGTCTTCCGGGGCGCCAAATGCTTTACATGGTTGAGGCGTCTTGATAACGTAGACACAGATGAGAAGTGCGGCTCACGAGGCCCGAAATCCTAAATAGCGTCCTCATCATTTTTTCTTGGCCGCGCGGCGGGTGACGATTTCGCCGCGGCGGCGTCATCCCCTCGGGATGAGGTTCTCGTGCCGCCCTTGAGAGAAGAGGCCGCCGGTCTGCGCCGGCGGTCCGTGAGAAGTGCATCGTGGTTCGGTTCGAGGAGTGGCACAGATGTCGCAGGGCACGATCAGCAAGTTGTATCGAGACAAAGGCTATGGGTACGTGGAGGGAGAGCGCGGCTACTGGTTCTTCAACCAGTCGACGCTCAACGGGACGCCCATCGACACGCTGAAGGTTGGACAGCCCGTCGAGTTCAAAGAAGGGTTCGGCCCCGGCGGCCCCCGCGCCGACAGCATCAAGGTTCTCTGATCCAACGTTACCCATGAACCCCTAAGACGGGTCTTGGTTCCGTCCCGAAGGCCCGGCGCCCACGGTGGCACGGGCATCTTGCCCGTGCTACCCCTCCGGCAAGACGCCAGTCGCACCGGACCCGCCCGTCTATCTCTCACGGCCCTTCGTACCCCTTACGCCGCAGCATCGGGGCGATCTCGGTGCCGGTCACGCGGGGAGGGCCGATCTCGATCTCCACGGCGCGGAGCGCCTCGGCCGTCTCGCCGTACGGGCCTTCGTCAAGCGTCTGGCCGCTTGGCCCGATTGCCAGCGAGCAGCCGATGCACTTGCGGCCCTGCCACGGCCCGGCCGTGATCCAGCCCACGTTGCTTACCCCCACCACGGGCATCTCGTAGAGCCCAGCCAACGTGGCATACGCCCCCTTCCAAAGCCCCCCGTACGGCTCGGCGACCGGGTCGTGGTCCGCATCGACCGCCCAGGCCGAGGGCGATAGGAGCACCTGGGCTCCCATCCGGGCCAAGGCGTGCCCCAAGCAGAGCGAGTCGGGGAAGTTGTCGGCACAGATGTTGACGCCGATCGTGCCCAGGGGCGTGTGGGCCACCGAGAGGCGGTCGCCGGTCGCGTAGAGGTCCTGGGCGATGTCCAGGATGTTGATCTTGCGGTGCACGAGCAGGATCTCGCCGT
Organism: uncultured Planctomycetaceae bacterium; assembly: GCA_964505295.1. Lineage (GTDB taxonomy): Bacteria > Planctomycetota > Planctomycetia > Pirellulales > Thermoguttaceae > DATKZH01. The sequence goes on along the minus strand of CAZDHR010000226.1, from coordinate 7,440 downwards.
CGGGATCGATGAGCACGGCGGCGTTGAAGATGCGATCCTCCGCCCACTCCGTCAGGCCGGCGACTACGTAGATCCCCGCATCGCGAGCCGCCTGGGCAAGCCGGTCGCTCGGCCCGCCCGGAATCGGTTCCGCAAGCCGTCGGGCGCTGGGGTGCGTCCAGCCCAAGTCGAGGCACTCCGGCAGCACGACAATCCGGCAGCGCTCGGCCGCGGCCCCATGGATCATCTCCTCGGCCCGATCGAGGTTCTCCTGGAGTTTTCCTCCCTCGACGAGCATCTGGGCCATGGCGAGGTTGATCGTCGTGTGGGGCATGGCGAGGTGCTCGGTCAGCAGCAGACGGGCAAGGGCCGCAGGCGCCGGGTTGATTGCGTTTCCTGAAACGTGTAGTATCAGTCCTGAAGAGGGGATTGGTCCAGCGCACAGATTGTGCTCGTTGGCCTTCTCGCGGTCAACATGGGCGCGCTACTATCTGGAGCATCGAATGGCTTCCGCCAAAGAGACCATGAGCGAGATCATCGCTCGGCAGCCCGAGGACAGTTCCTACGACGAGATTCTCCGCGAACTGGCCTTCGCGCGCATGGTGGAGCGCGGTTTGGAGGATTCGGATGCCGGTCGGACCATCGCCGATGACGACGTGAAGAGGAAAGTTGACTCGTGGCGGTAATCGTCTGGACACGGGAAGCAGTTCGCTGGCTCGAAGAAATCCACGATTACATCGCCGCCGAACGTCCAACCGCCGCGCACGGCGTCGTCGCCGGAATCTACAACAAGGTCCAGCTCTTGCGCGATCACCCGCAACTGGGCCAGCGATACGAACCGATCATCGACCGCGAGGTGCGCGTGATCCTCTACGGCCACTACCGGATTGCCTACCTCGTCAGGTCCGAAGACCGTATCGAGATACTCGGCGTTTTTCACGCCGCGATGGAGATCGAGCGGTACCTCAAGTGAGCTTGCGATCGTGAATCTCGGGGGCTGCTTTGTGCCTGGCCCGTCCCAAGTGGCTCCAGTCAGCAGCAGACGACCCAAGGCACTACGGCCCCGGGGATTTGGGTTGCGTGCGTTTCCTGAACGGCGTAGAATCACACCTGTTCTGGGGGGACTGTTGCCCGTCATCCGCTCTTCACGCTATTACGCCAGTGCTTCGACCCTGACCGTGCCGCCAGCCACTACCTCTATCCGTAGTTCGTGCCCGTCAAGAAGTGCCATGCCAACCAGGGCGTCGGTGTGGGCGCCATCGACTTCGACGACTCGCGGATGCCCATCCCACATCACGACTGCTTCGTAGATATCGAGATATTCGTCGCTACCGTCCGCCAGCAAGACGCGCCCGAAACCCAGCCTGCTAAGCCCAAGGGCCGCGATGACGTTTGGCGGCAACGTCAGGAAGCCGTTGAAGGCCGTATCGATCACCGCCTCGATTTCTCGCTCCTGACCGTCCGGGCCGCGCACTACGAAGGAGAGAATCGCCTCGCGGTGGTCAGTGACGGTGCCGGTGATCATACGCCTTCCTGCCTAGCCGACGAGCCAATACGGTGCAGCGCACGATGGCCGACTCGCGTGAGCCAAACCTGGGCGTCCGGATGTTCCGCCAAGAGCTGCGCGGAGGCAGCAACGGCCGTCTCGCCGAGTGCGTAGGCACCGGTGTCGACGTCGATCGCCACTACCTTGCCGCGGTGCTCGGCCTCCAACTGCGCCCGTACGTGGCTATCGTAGATCTCATCGCCACGGCGGGCAGTCTCCTCAGCCGAGTAGCGGGGCTTGGGCCCAGACATGGTCTTTCTCCTGCGATGCGGGCGGCGCAGTGCCGGCGACCTCCTCATTATACAGGAAGCGGTATCATCAGGGAACTCACTCGGCATTCGCCCCCGCCACTCTCGATCTTGACTTCCCCGCCTTCATCCGCGGTGAATACGTGCCCCGGCAAATGGCCGTTGGCCTTCACGATCAGGAGCGGCCCGTTGGTCACAAACGAGCGGCCGGCCTTCAAGCCTTCCCACCAGCCCTCGTAGGTGAAATCCTCGCTGCAGTGGACGTACACGCGATCGTAGCCGAGCGGATTGGGCAGGACGCCCGAGGCGCTGCCCGCCGACGGCGGCACGCGCAGCCCGCAGTTGAGCATGTGGTAGTAGATCTCCTGCGTCCAGAGGCCGTTGCCGCGGGGCGGGGGCAGGCGGTCTTCATCCCGCGGGCGGCCCCACGCCTCGCTCTCGTACATCCGGCTGCGGCACATGTGGTTGTTGGCCAGCCCCACCGAGTCGACCTTGCCGCTGGCCAGCCAGATGGGCACGTCCCACCAGAAGGGCTTCTCGACGTCGATCCAGACGCCGCCTTCCGTGCGGGCCGCTTCGAGGAACTTCATCGGCGAGGGATACTCGCGGGTGGACCCGGCGATGGCCAACGGGCGCATGCGCCCGAAATACATCAGTGCCCCGCCTTCCCGCTCGTCTTCCCCGGCCATCACGTCGTAGTAGCGGTTACCGTCGAGTCGTACGAGCGGGTCATCGGGCAACTCCCGCTTGGTCCACAAGTTCTGGTTGTTCCACCACGTGATCACCGGGGCGACGTAGAGGTCCTCGGCCTCCATCAAGAGCGGTATGTCTTCCAGCGCCCGATGGACGTGCAGGTCGCCGGAGTACCAGCCCTCGGCGGCGAGGTTGGCGATTCGCCCCAGCGCGACGGAGACCCGTTCGGTTTCGCCTTGCGCCAGCTCGAACGAGCCGGTCCCCTGCTCGTGCTCGGGCCCCCGCTCGATCTCGTAGCGGAAGGCGCCGGGCGGCAGCTCCAGCTTCACGTTGCCGGGGCAGACAAAATGGTCGCGCCAAAACGGAAGGCCCTCGGCCCGCTGCGGCTTGCCGGCCTCGTTGTAAAGGTGAATGCGGCAGGGGAGCGGTTGGCCGGCCTCGTCGACCACCGCAATCTCCACGCGGCCCGTCTCGGCCATCGCGAACCCGGCCGCGGCCATCACGGCGGCCAGGCAAATCATTCTCAGGAGCATCATTGCCACGGTCTCCTTGTCTGTGGAAGCGATCTCAGCCCGAGCCGCTTGTCACGGCGAATCCGCCCGGCGCCAGCCGGTCGCGTCGATCCGCGCAAGCTCCGCTTTCAGGTCGGTGCCTTCGTAGAACGAGAGCCAGCCGCGGAGCCGGCGGGTCTGGCCGGGCGGGCAGTCGGGAAACTGCGGATCGGAGTGCAGGCAGGGGACCTTGGCGTTGGGCCAAGGGCGCCAGCACGGCTCCCAGGCGATGATCACCCAGCGGTTCCCCTCGGGCGACCGGCAGGCCGCGTAGGGCGCGTCGAGCACCTTGTTCTCGACGGTAAGCTGGGCGAACTCCGGGGCCCCCTTGAGCATCAGGCAGTTCTGGACCCTCAAGCCGGTGAGCGCCCGGTCCGTGCCGTTGGTGAGCCACTGCTCCATGCGCACCGCGTCCCCGCCGGGCACCACCTTCGTGCCGAACGCGACGCCGTTGGGCAGGCGCCGCTCGAACGAAAGCGTTCCGTCCGCGTGACGCTTCCACTCGAGCTTCTCCAGCTCGACCCCCTGGCGGGTCCATAACGTGGCGATGTGCGTGTGGGCCAGATACAACAGCTCGCGGCCCTGATCCGTGTCGTGCCAAATGGCCTCGGGCAAGTCGTAGACCACGTAGCTCGCGTCGTCCCAGGGGGTGAAAACGCTTATCTTCGTCTCACGCTGCGGGCGGATCGCCCCGTCGAGGAAACCGATCCGCGGGTGGCGTCCGCCCGGGTAGGGCAGCACCAAGAGCGGGGCGTCGGCCGAGCGATCCGGCTTGGTCGCGGCCGAGACGTTGAACTTCCGCCGGGCCGCCGCGATCTCGTCGGCCGAAAGGCCCGTGGCCGCGGCGATCTCCTCGCTCGAAAACCGGTGGTGCCAGACCATGTTCTCCAGCCAGTAGCGAAGCTCGGCCTCGTCGCCGGGACGGCGGAAGTTCTCGGGTGGAGCGGCCGCGGCGAGTGCTTGGGCCGCGGCGATCAATAGGCAGACCGCAGTGGCGATGCGCATCAGGTGCTCCTTCTGTGGGGGGCCGGGTCAAAGCCGAGGAAGCAATCGCGGCGGCGCGGACCGTTCGGTCCGGCCAACGCCCAGTGTAACCCGCCAGCACGGCCAACGCACGCTGCCGGTCGGGGTGATTCGCGGCCGGGCTTGGATGGGCCGGTGCGTGCCGGCCTGGGATCGCGCCCTTCGTCGCGCGCCGTCCGACCGTGGAGAATTACACCCCGAGGGCCGATCAACACCCCGCCCGAATCGGGGCCGAGGCCCTCTGCGGCTGCGGCAGCAGGGCAAATCGGCAGCCTATCGCGAATAGGCGGAACAACCGCGCTGCGGTCGACGCCGTCGTGGTGTATCCTTGGAGCGGAGCACGGGCCGGCCCACCGCCGGCCGCCGAAAGCCGAATCGCCGCGTGACCTCGCGACCGAGAATTCGCCTGCCGTAGCCATGCTTCGCAACCGACGCCTCCGAAGGGCCCTCGCCCGTCTCTTCTACGTCCCGTTCCTGGGCTGGGTGGTGATCAAGTCGCTGGCCGAGTCGTGGACGCTGCTGATGCCTGAGAAGCAGGACGAGCACGCGGCCTCGCTTGCGCACGACGGGATGTCGGGCGACTTCCTGGGCACGGTCGCGACTTTCTATTCCGAGCGGGGTGTGGTCGAGTCGTGGCTTCCCCCGCAGTTCACCCTCGTCGAGCCCGACGCGCTGCCCGATTGGCTCAGCCGGCGCGACGACCACCCGGTGATCCTCATGTTCGGCAGCATGGCGTCGGGATGGCGGAGCCGGTTTTTCGGCCGCTACGACACGGCCCCGGTCTTCGCCAGGTTTCGCGAGGCGTTCCTGGGCGTCCCGTTCCTCAAGCCGGTGCCCGGGGGACCGTCGCCCTGCTTCCATTTCGTACGGGTCCATTGCTCGGCGTTCTGGCCCACGGAGCTGGGGATCAGCGTCGGCGGTTGGCCCAAGGTGCAATGCCCGATGAAGATCGCAGGCGAAGGCCCGGTCGAGACCTACTCGATACAGGACGAGCGGGGGAAGGACATTTGGCTGACGGCCGAAACCGATCTGGCCGATCCGGTGCCCCTCGACCTGGCTCACCCCGGCTTGCGCAAGGTCGACGCGATGCTGTCGCTGCCGCTGGGGCTCGTCAAGCAGCGAGAGCTGGAGTTCACCATCTTCGACTGGCGCCTGGAAGCCGCCACGGCCAAGGCCGTCCCCGCCTCGGTCACCTTGCACCCGGGCTTCTTGCCGCAGATCACCCGCCCCCTCGATTTCTCCTTCCCCAAGATCGCGGAAGACGGCTCCGGGGCTTTCCACCTGGAAACCACCTTCATGAGCCGCCTGCTCGAGAGAGTGCCCCTTTAAGGCACGACGTGGCAACGGTTGGGCTTGGGGACTAGGTCTCGCGCTTTTCCCTTCGCTTCGTTTGCAGGCCGGGCCGAGGCTCACTACAATCGGTCGCGACGTTGGAGCCTCGATGCCGACCCCGCCGTGCACGAAGGGCCGCGCCATGCGCCGATTCCGAAGCCCGATGATGGGCGTCGTCTGTCTGGTTGTCGCCACGTGTCTGCTTGTCGCCACAACAGCCTTGGCAGACCCGCCGAGCGGGAAGCCACAAGCGGAGCAAGCCGCGCCGCCTGCCCGGGGGCTGGTCGGCCACTGGACGTTCGATGCGAGTGACGGCAACACGGTCGACGACGTCGCCGGCGGCGCTCACCACGGCACGCTCCACGGCCGGCCCGACTTCGCCCGAGGCGTCCAAGGCAAGTCGTTCCGCTGCGACGGAATCGACGACTACGTCGAGGTGCCGGACGCCGAGCGGTTCGGGTTCTCCCAAGCGAGCTTCTCCGTCGCGGCGTGGATCAACGTCTACGAGCTCGGCATCGGGCAGCAGATGATCGTGGCCAAAAACTGCTACGCCCGCGATCAAAGGGAATGGGGGCTGATGGTCGATCGCGACGACAAGATCGCCTTCTACCTGCATCACGGGGGCTGGAAGACGCTCTCCTCGGCGACGATCCCGAAACCGGGCACCTGGCACCACGTGGCGGCGACCGTCGACCGGGGCGAGGCGCGGCTCTACGTCGACGGCCAGCTCGAAGCGTCGGGCACGCTCGGCGCGTCGCTGAACGAGTTACTTGCCGAGCTGAGCCCTGCGTCCCGTAAAAGTCAAAGTTGATATTTAAAGCCTGACCCCGATTGGCATTCCAGCCACAACCCGTTGAATCACTATCGTTATTCCGGACATCCCAAACGTCGACCCTCGGGAGACACCGCTTCGCACCTTCGTCGTGTCTTTCTGCCCTTACTTGATTTCCTTCATGCGGATGTTCTTGAACTCCGCCCACATCGGTTTGCCGGCGTGTAGCTGCACGGCAAGGACGCCTTCAAGCAGGGCCCGTTGCGGATCGTTGTCCGTGAAATCCAGTATCAGCCTGTTGTTCAGATAGTGCTGAAGGTGATTCCCCTTGGCGATGATCACGATGTCGTTCCAGTCGTCGAGCTTGAACAGTTTCTGAAACCCTTGCTGATCAATGAGCATGTCGGCGACCTTCTTCTTACCGTCTTCTCCCCATGTGGCCTTTTCGCCGACGAGGCACATGCGACCTCGCTTGCCGCCCTCGTCGTAGATGAATCCGGAAACACTCGGCAGCGTGTTCTGGTTGCGGATCTCGTGCTGATAGCCGCGGACGACCCATTGGTTCCGAACCTTGCCCTCGGTGATGTGCTTCGATCGGTACTGAATGCCCGAGTTGTTCGTGGCGTTACAACGGAACGAAAGACGTAGCTCAAAATCCTTCGTCACGCCGTCCTTCCAGATGAGGAACGTGTTGCCCTGGGCGGGATTCTCGGCCGTCGTTTCTCCGTGAATGACGCCATCTCTCACCGACCACAACCTGGGGTCGCCGTCCCATCCGGTCAAGTCTTTTCCGTTGAAAAGGCACCTCATATCCGCCGACTCAGCAGGAGCCACGTGCGGAGCGTCGGCAGCAAAGGCGCTGAAGGCAAACGAAGCCGAAGCCACAAGCGTCAAACAGCGGACCATGATGTTCTCCCTAGTGCAAGGAATGGTACTGAGCGACGAGGATCATCGATCGTCAAGCAATCTCAAGCCTGTTCAACGCGAATCGGTTGTCAAGCCCTGTCGCCGCAAGAAAGTGCCACTATGCGGATCAGAACGTGTCAGATCGTCCTCGGTTGAGACGGCACATGAACGAGGCGGCAGATTCGCGCGTTGCCCAACGAAAGCCCGGGCCACGGACCCCGTTCGCTCAAGGGCACCGCAAGACACGTCCATAAACGTACGTGCTGGGTTGCCCGGCCGGCCCCTCAGCAGTGCCCCGTTAACGGGGGGCATGTATTTCCATTTCGGCCGTCTGGCGACCCTACTTTCCGCACATCTCGGTTTGAATATCTCTCGAGTTTCCGGTCCAGC
>CAZDHR010000225.1:0-11611 GCA_964505295.1 uncultured Planctomycetaceae bacterium | reverse complement strand
GTCCCCGAGATGCTCGACCGGCTCATGCCGCCCAGCCGGGAGTATGGCCACGAGCAGGCCTGGCACGACGGCAACGGCCACTCGCACTTGCAGGCCACGCTGATGGGGCCGTCGCTCTCCGTCCCCGTCTCCGACGGCGCGCTGGTGCTGGGCACCTGGCAGCAGGTCTTCCACCTCGAGTGCGACGTGCGGCCCCGACAACGGACGATCGTGGTCACGGTGATGGGGGAGTGAGGGGGAGTGGCAAGTGGTGAGTGGCGAGTGGCGAGTGGCGAGTGGGAAGAAGCCCACGCGCTGCGTCGCGTGGGACCTGCATCTCCTTCTCCTCGATCCTTCGCGATTCGTCGTTGCGCTCGCGTCATGAAGATCAGCCGCTTTGGTAGAACTCCACGACCCTGGCACGGACCGCGCGCGTGTCGGCTTCCCCGTCGGTGACAAGCCGCTCGATGAGTTCGACGTAGGGGGCCAGGCCCTCCGGATCGGGGAGCGGGCGGACCTGCTCGAAACGGTCGGACTCCGGCTGCCACCGGAACAGGAGCTGATGCTCGCCGCTCGGGATTCTAACGCACCCGACCGAACTATCAACGGGTCCCCGAGCGCGCTCGGTCGGTTGTCGCCGGCCGAAAACGGGGTAAACTAGCACCAAACGGTCTCCCGGTTGACTCGCGTAGACCTTGAGGTGACACACGAACCCGAATCGCCAGTTTTGATGTTGCGCTTTCATTGCTAGCGCCGTTGTTCACACCAGCCCGAAGCGCAAGCGAGGAAATGAGTTGCGACGTGAGTTCTTCCTCGCTTGCGCTTCGAGTTGGTTTGGGTTTTCCGACGAAGCCCAGGTTGTTTCAGTCCGATCCGGTCGCGATTGAGAGGAGCATTCGGTGAGATTGCAGTTTTTGGGTGCCACGCGTCAGGTCACCGGGTCGAGATACTATCTGGACGCGGGGGGGGCGAAGCTCCTGATCGATTGCGGGATGTTCCAGGAGCGGGAGCACCAGGAGCGGAACTGGACGCCGAGCCCCGTGCCGCCGCAGAAGATCGACGCGGTGGTGCTCACCCACGCCCATCTCGACCACTGCGGCCTGGTGCCCAAGCTGGTGAAGGAAGGGTTCCGCGGCCCGATTCTGGCGACGGCGGCTTCGGCCGACCTGGTCGAGATCATCCTTCGCGACTCGGCCGAGATCCAGATGGAAGACGCCGCCTACAAGAAGCGGCGTCACCAGAAGGAAGGCCGCAAGGGCAAGCACCCCGAGGTGCCCCTTTACACCATCGGCGACGTGGAGCAGGCCCTGCCGCTGGTGAGAACCGTGCCGTATGAGCGAACGGAGAAGATCAACGGCGACGTTTGGGTCACGTTTCACGACGCGGGCCACATCCTCGGCTCGGCCGTCGTCGAGGTGACGGTCTGCCAGGGCGACCAGCTCCGCCGCGTGCTCTTCTCCGGCGACCTGGGGCAGTGGGACCGCCCTATCGTCCGCGATCCCACGCTGCTCCACGAGGCCGACTTCGTGGTAATGGAATCGACCTATGGCGATCGAGATCACGACAGCCACGAGTCGATCGAGTTGCAGTTGGAGCGGGCGATCAACGAGACGATCCGGGAGGGCGGGAACGTGGTCATCCCCACGTTCGCGGTGGAGCGAGCCCAGGAGCTGATGTTCTACATCAGCCGGCTGGTTCGCGATCGTCGGATTCCCCACGTGCCGGTCTTCCTCGACAGCCCCATGGCGATCGACGTGACCGACGTCTTCCGCCGGCATCGCGAGTGTTTCGACGAGGAGACCTGGCAGATGATCTCGTCGGGCGAGCCGCCGCTTCGGTTCCCCGGCCTGACGATGACCCGCAACGTCAAGCAGTCCAAGGCGATCAACGACCGGAAGGAGCCGGCGATCATCATGGCTTCCTCGGGGATGTGCACGGGCGGGCGGATCAAGCACCACCTGCGAAAGAACCTCGGGCGCCCGGAATGCACGATCGTGTTCGTCGGCTACCAGGTCCGCGGCACGCTGGGCCGGCAGATCCTCGAAGGCAACCCGCAGGTCCGCATCCACGGGCGCCCGTGGCGCGTCCGCGCCCGAATCGAGCAGATCCACGGCTTCTCGGGCCACGCCGACCGCGGTGCTCTGTTGCGTTGGCTTTCCGCCTTCAACAAGCCGCCCCGCCGCCTCTTCTTAACCCACGGCGAAGAAGAAGCGGCGCTCGCCCTGGCCGACCGCGTTCGTGACCAGATGGGCTGGGAGGTGGAGGTGCCGGAGTATCAGGAGGAGGTGGAGCTTGGGTAGATGCCGGCCGACTCCGCGGTGGCGCATGGGGCCGTAGGGTGCGTGAAACGCACCATATTGCTCACGAGCCGTGGACGAGGACGTAGGGCACGGGGAATTTGTCGAAGAACGGGATCGCCTCCGGGTTGGCGACGCAGATCCACTTCAGCCGCCCCGGATTGGTGCCGTCGGGGACCGGCTTGATCCGGCCCTTGGGATCGAGGTACTCGCGTGTTTCGTCCAACACGAACGTCACCGTGCCGTTGACGGCGACGTCTTCCCCGCGCTCGTAGTGGGTCGGGTTGTCGTTGTCGAGGAACGCCAGCTCGAGGAAGTAGATCTTGAGCGATGCGGGGACGCCGCCGGGGATCGTCTTTCTCTCCTGACGCGTCAGCGCCCGGTGGGTCAGCGTCCACGTGCCCTTGCGAACGATCTCCTCGTCGGCCTTGACGACTTTCGTCCTCCAATACTCGTTCCGGCGCGTCACCCGGTAGCGGAAATTCATGGTGAAGCTGCCGTCGGGGTCGAATCGGATACTCTGCGTGCCGAAGTGGAACTTGATGTCCCCCAGCGCGGGGTCCTCGCGGTCTATCTTCTTGGCCGATCCTTTCCAGACCCACGTGCCCGTCTCGTCCGAAAACTTGAGACATTCCTCCAGAGGCGGCCACTCCTTTTCGAAAAGCGACACCGCCTGGGCTCGGCACGGCGCTACCCAGACCACGGCACCGACCATTGCCAACGCCAACCCGAAACAGCGCATGTTGGTTCCTCCACTTGAGTCCTGAGTACGCGCCACCAGTCTATCCTGCTCACCCTCTCGGCGGCAAGGCCGTTCGCAGCACCAGCTTGACCAACTCGGGCGGGCAGTGGAAGCGGACGGGGAACCGGGCGGAGACGCCGCGGCTGACGTGCATGATGGTGGGCGGGACGTGGAACGTGCCGGACGAGTAGGCGACGCCGAGGCGGCTGGCCGACAACAACGGGCCCACCAGCGGAATGCGGATCTGGCCGCCGTGCGTGTGGCCGGCCAGGAGCAGGTCGACGTCGTTGGCCCGGGCCCATCGGAACTGGTCCGGGCAATGGGCCAGCGCGATCCGCACCGGGCCGCCGTCGGGTGAGCGGGGCGGGGCGTGCTCCAGATCGGCCGCCGGCGAGAACCAAGGCAGCTCGTTCCCGGCCAGGATCACCGGCTCGCCGCGGATTCCGATTCGCGTCCAGCGGCTTCCCAAGTCGACCAGCCCGGAGTCGGTGAGCGTACGGCGGAGCCGGTCGGGCTCGCTGCGAACGTCGTGGTTCCCCAGGACGAAATAGGCCCCGTACCGGCTGGTCAGCCTCGCCAACGTGTCGGGGATCCAGTCCATGTACCTGGGGAAATCGCTCAGGTCGCCGGTGATCGCCACCAGGTCGGGCTCCAGCTCGTTGCTCTTTTGGACGACTTCCTCGAAATACGCCTTGCCCACCCGACCGGTGAAGTGTAGATCGGAGAGGTGGACGATCGTGAGCCGGTCCAGCGCTTCGGGCAGCCGGGCCACTTCGACGGCCCGCTCGGCGATCTCCAGTCGCAGGATATCGTTGCCGGGAAGGCAGACCAGGAAGTGGTGATCCTCTTCGCCGGGGCACTCGCCGCGCCGTGCGGGGGTCTCCCGAGGCGCGCGCTGTGCGCGGGTCTCCCGACCCCGCACGCACCTTCGCGGCGAGGTCAAGAGACCTCCGTCGAGCGCCGGCCGCGTGCGATCGTACCGCAGGACGTCGGGCGGGCGACGGAGCAGGCGAAGCCAACCCCAGCGAACGGCGGCCACCACGCCCGCGATCCAGGCGATGACCACGTAGACTCGGCCCAGCCACACCGCGAGCGGCGCGAGGCCAACGCCGACAAGGCTCGACTCGCCCTGAACGAACCCCACGCCCAGCGCCACCGGGATCGACACCGCACAGGCGAATCCGGCGGCCGTCAACGGGTTCATGATCCACCGCGGCAGCGCCGTGCTGTGCGTATGGTTGAAGTAGGCGGCCCAAAGGTAGCCGTGTCCGATCACGGCCGGCAAAAGAAGCACGAGGTCCCACATCATGCCTGACCCACGGCGCCGGGCTCGCTGACAACTTGCTCGACCGTGTTCAGCAGTTGGTCCAGGCGGAACGGCTTGTAGAGGATGGCCTTGAGACCGGCCTGCCGGGCCTTGACGATGGAGTGACCCGGATCGTACCCGAAGCCGGTCATCAGGATCAGCGGCAAGGGCTCCGCGTCGATCACTTCGCGGAGCTTGAGCATCAGATCGTAGCCGGTCATGTCGGGCATCCGGATATCGGCGATCACCACGTCGTAGCCGCTGTTGCGGACCATCGACATGGCCTGGCCGCCGTCCGGGGCGGTCTCGACCACGCAGCCGTAGCGTTCCAAGAGGTCGTGCGCGGCGATTCGGACGCCGTGGTCCTCGTCGACCAGCAGCACGCGACGGCCCCGCAGCGCGGCCCGCTCCCGTTCCGGAGGCTGCGGATGCGCTTGCGACGGGGCCATCTTCTGGCCCACTTTCTGGATCATCCGCTTGATGTCCCGGGCGTTGCGCAGGATCCGCTGCAACCGCTCCACGACCTCGGGCTCGTGGCCGATGTAGCGTTCCATCACGTTGACGGCGTCGTTGAGGATCTCGTCGACCGGCAGGGCCACGGCGCTGTGAATCGCCTCGACGCTGGCCGCCGCCGTGCCCGCCTTCTCGGCCGACAACAGCTCCAGCGTGTGCAGGGCCACGGCCACGTCGCGACTGAAAATCTCCAGAAACTGGAGGTCGCTCTCGGTGAAGGCCCTCGGCTCCGGGCTCTCGACGTTGAACGTGCCGATCACTTCGTCGTGCAGCACCAGCGGCACGGTCAGCGAGCTGCGCGCCTCCTTGGCCCCCTCCATGTAGAGCGGGTCTTCGCCGGTATCCTCGCAGAGGTAGCTCTTGCCGGTAGCGGCCACGAAGCCGGTGATCCCGTTGTTCTGCGGCTGCGCGTACAGCACGCGGCCGGCCGCCTCCGGCTCCATGCCCTCCGAGAGGAGCGGCTCCAGCCGTCCCGTGTCGGGCACCAACAGCCGGATGGCCACCACGTCGAAGTGCAAGAGGTCCTTGGTGTAGTGCAGGACGTTGGACTTCAACAGCTCGATCCGATCTTCGACCGTCATTTCCAGAAGCTCGCCGGGGGTCAGGTCGGCCAGCTCCCCGCCCGCCTGATGGATGGCCGCCAGCTTCTGCTGCTGGAGCACTTCCGAGGTGACGTCGCGGACGGTGACGATCAAGTTCTGCGGCGGGCCTTGCGGCTCGTGCACGGGGGCCGCGTGAATCTGAAAATAGCGGCCGTCTTCGCAGCGGAGCGTGGAGTGCGTCATCGAGCCGGTGGCCAGCGCGGTGTGGAAGGGGCAGAAATCGGGCCCCACGATCTCCGGGTTTCCCAACACCGTGTAAAAATTGGCCCCAATTACGTCGTCGCAACCGCTCCACCGGCACAACCGCCCGTTGCACCAGAGGATCGCGTTGTTGCGGTCGAGCACGACCACGCCGTCCGGCATCCCCGCGAGGATATGCTCGCTTTGCAGGAGCGTGCCGAGCTGGAAGGCCTCCCGGAGTCGGTCGGAGGCGAAACAGACCCCGTCGAACTGCTCGCGGCCGAGCAGGGCCAGGGCTCGCACGGGGTTGGGTACGAAGACCAGCTCACACGGCTCCGCCCGAGGACCCACGAACGGCTCGACGTTCTCACGGGCGTCGCCGACAAACAAGATTCTCAGTTTTCCCGGCAATGCGGCTACACTCCGTGTGCGGCGATCGGCAAAGACGTTATCGACGTCTGCATGGTCGATGATCGGTGGGGCAAACCCGAATGCCCGGAAAATCGGGCTCCCGTCGGTCCCCCTCGGTTCACTAGCTGTGCAGGCGTCAATAGGAACCTTGGTAACGGGTTTGGCGGATTATAAGTCCCACCCGGCAGGCAGACAACCTTGCTTGGCTCCCTGTCTTGCATCGGTCCGGCCCGGGGCTGAGATTGACCCCCGCCACGCGGTGATCCTGGTTTCCGCAGCCTGCACACTCTCCGCGTGCCACATCTTCCGTACTTCTGGCACGAGCGGACCGGACGCCGCCCGTGCCGCGGCGACCGCACGACCGGCCGGCGCCCCGGCCGAGCGTGTCCGGGAGATCGCAACCGGGCGTTGGCCCGCCGCCACGCGCAACGGGACTCCTGAGGGAGGGCCCGATAGTCTGGCAAAAAGGGACAACCGCTGCGATCAGCACGCCGTGGAGAGCGATTGGTGGGCAGGATCGGGCGAGTCGCTGTAGTCAACGGTCTCTGGAGGTCGATCAAGAATTCCAGGGGATGGTATGTCCGACAATCACTCCGGCGGTGACCACCGACCGAAGACCTCCCGGAGTATCCGTCATGTGGCGAGCGGTTTTCCTGGCGGTTGGAGTCTATCTGATCCTCCTCGGCGCGGAGTGCCTGGGGGTTGAGAAGTTCGTCCTCAAGGACCGTCGACCGGCGGCGCAACAGAACGAAAACCCGTTCCTGTTTGGTCCGGCTCAGCCCGAGGTGGGCCGGCATCGAGAGCTAGTCCCGCCCCCCTGGGCTCCATGGAGCCTGATGTCGACCGGCGCCGTGGTCTGCCTCTATTCCTTCAGTATCCCGAACCGGTTCAACAGCAAATAGGCTCGGGGGCCGCGGACACTCGGATAGGCAGAGGCACATCGGCTTGGCGTCTCAAGCGCCGGAAGCCGGGCCTTTCGCTGCTCGATCCCGCCGCACGGTCCATCCGGACCTCAACGATCGCCCTCTCGGAGCCGGTCGAGGTATTCCAGCGCGTGGTCTTGATACCCGCGGGGTAGGTGCTGGACGGTCACCGGATCGGCCTTCTCCACTCGGGCGGCCTCGAACTGCTCGGAGAGCTCCTGCTGGACGTTGCCGCGGATGTTCGGGCCCTCGACCTCGCCGACGATCGACATCGATCCGGGACCGACCTTCATGGGCGGCCGGGTGTCGATGAAGTCGACGTCGTCTTCGGCCTCCGGGCGGTCGCCCTTCCCGCGGCCCTTGCCGAGCCCGAAACCCGGCTCATTGCCCATGCACGCCTCGCAGCCCATCCCGCCGCAAAGCGGGCAGTTCATCTGGTCGCGACACTGGCCCAACTGGGCCATCGCGTCCTCGAGCATCTCCATCTCCTGCAACTGCTCCTGGAGGTCGGCCACGTCGGCCTGGATCTGGCCGAGCATCTCGCCGGCTTCGCCCAACTGCCCGTTCTTCATGCACTGGGCACACTGACCGAGCTTATTGGCCAGGTTCTCAAGTTGCTCCATCTGCGGCTGTTGCTGCTGGAGCTTGTCCAACTGCTCCTGAAGCTCGGCGGCCTCGTCGTTGCGACCCTCCTGCCGGGCCTGGTTGATGCGCTTCTCGAGATCCTGTTGCGCCTGGCGATGGGCGTTGGTCAGGTTCTGGAGCTTGTCTTTGATCTGCTCAAGCTGTTTGGCCAACTCCTCGCGCTCCTGCTCGTTCAGCTTGCCCTCGGCCAACTTCGACTTGAGCTGCTCCAGCTCGTTGATCGCCTTTTTGAGGTTGCCGTCCTTGATCGCCTTGACGAACTCGTCGGCCGGTCCCTGCTCGATCCCTTTCAACTCGTTGAGCTGTTTGCGGACCTGCTCCGCGCCGCCCAGGTCTTTGCGCCGCTCCTTGATCTGCCGGGCCAGATCGTTGAGCTTCACCAGGGCCTGCTTCCGATCGCCCTTGGTCCGGTCGGCAAGATCATCGGTTGCCTCTTCCAGGCGTTTGAACAATTCCTGAGCGTCTTTGAGCCCCTGCTTCTCGGCCTGCTTCCGCTTCTCGACCAGTTTCCGTCGCAGACCGTCGGTGGACTTCTCGATTTGCTTCTTGATCGCCGGGTCGGTGGTCGCCTGGGCCTGTTTCGCGCCGACCGGCTGGACAAAAAGCGCAATCAACACCGCGATCACCGCCGGGATCGACTGCAGCACGATGTGCCGGCCGCGCGAGACCCTGAAATGCTCGCGGATGTCGATCCGGCGGACCCGGCGCTCGGCGTCGTCGACCAGGGCCTGGCCCGGGCCAGTTGCCCGCTCTTGATCCGACAGGAACAACGCACTGGACACTCGCTCCTTGAGCCCATAGCGCCGGTCGATCTCGATAGCCGCGTCGATCGGACCTCGCGCCCGGATCACTGCGCACAGCCACGCCGTGAGGACTCCCACGGCCAACGCGATGCTCAGGACCAGGAATCCCAGATTCGTCGAGTCGCCGACCGTCTTATCCCAGCCCAACGGCACGAAGAAGGTATACACGACGATCAGCCCCAGGGCAGCCAGCGAGGTCCCGAAACAGCACCATCCGCTGGCGCCGACGAACCGCTGCAAGCCCAACTGCCGCTGGGCCTTCCGGACCTGCCTTCGGATCTGATCCATGGGAAGACTCCTCCGCCGATCCTGTCCCTTGCAGTCGCCTAACGCGTTGGCGCCCGACCGACCCCCATCATTATAGTGCTTCTCGGCCCCAAATCGTTCCGGGGAGCCCCGATTTTGCGCCCGTTTCCCCCCTGTCTTGGGAGGGCCGCATGGCCCGGACGAACCCCAGAGGCCCTGGACGAGGACATCCGGCGAGAGAGCCAGGGGCGCGCAGAAGTGGTTTGATCAGTTGGGTGGCACGGCCTGAGGAACGAAGGGCGTGGACGGTCGCGCAAACACGCCCTTGGCGTGCCACCCGTCCCGTGCTTGCGTCCACGTATTCGGCACGCAACCTCGTTCACACGGGATTGCCCGTGAGCGACGTCAGGGCCTTCATGTAGTTGCCGCGCTCAAAGGCGGCCGGGTCGGGGCACTTCGCCTGGCTGAGGATTCCCTTGAGCTTCTCGGCCGAAGCCCCAGTCCCAAGTACTCCGTGCTTAGGTCAACACTCGCGCCTTCACCTGCTTGCAAGCGACCGGCTATTCGTCTTCGCCGTCGCCGTCGTCCTCGCGGAGCACGCCGGCGGTCCGCGTCATGGCGGCCATTTGCTCGTAGAGCCGCCACCGCTCGTCGATGTCGCTCTGGCCCAAGGCCAGCAGTCGCTCGGCCTGCTCGGGCTTGGAGCGGGTCAGCATGGCGAAGCGGGCCTGCTTCATGGCCAGCTCCTTGAACGAGCCCTTGGGCGGCCTGCTGTCCAAGTGGAACGGCTGGGCCTCGTCGCGAGGATCGAAGTGGTACAGCGGCCAGAACCCGCAGGCGACCGCCTCCTTCTGCTGGTCCAGCCCGGTGAGCATGTCGATCCCCCACCCGATGCAGTGCGAGAACGCGATCAAGATCGAGGTGCCCCGATACGATTCGGCGGCAATCATCGTGCGAAGCGCGTGCAACGGGTTGGCGCCCATGGAGATCTGGCCGACGAACACGTTGCCGTACCCCATGGCGATCAGCCCGAGGTCTTTCTTGCGGGCCGGTTTTCCTGCGGCGGCGAACTTGGCGACGGCCCCGCGTGGGGTCGCCTTCGAGGCCTGGCCGCCGGTGTTCGAGTAGACTTCGGTGTCGAGCACCAGGATGTTCACGTCGCGTCCGGACGCGAAGATATGGTCCAGCCCGCCGAATCCGATGTCGTAGGCCCAACCGTCGCCGCCGAACGACCAAACGCTCTTGCGGATCAGATAATCGGCCGACGCCAGCAGGTTCTTGGCTTCGCCATCGTCGATCGCGGCCAGCTTCTTCTTCAACTCGGCCACCCGGGCGCGCTGCTCGGCGATCGCTTCGTCCGTTTCCTGGGGGGCGTTCATCAGCGCGGTGACCAGCGCGTCGCCAAGCTGCCCGGAAAGCCGCCGAAGCAACGTGTGGGCGTAGTCGAGTTGCTGGTCGATGGCCAGGCGGAAGCCGAAGCCGAACTCACCGGCGTCCTCGAACAGCGAGTTCGACCAGGCAGGCCCGTGCCCCTCGGCGTTCTGCGCATAGGGCGTGCACGGCAAGTTGCCGCCGTAGATCGACGAGCACCCGGTGGCGTTGCCGATCAGCATCCGGTCGCCGAATAGTTGGGTGAGCAGCTTGACGTAGGGCGTTTCGCCGCAGCCGGCGCAGGCCCCGTTGAACTCGAACAGGGGGCGCAGGAGTTGCGAGCCCTTGATCGTGTCGATCTTGACCTTGCCGCGGTCGATGTCGGGAATCGTGAGGAAGAACTTCCAGTTGGCCTTCTCCCGATCGACGTGGGTCAGAATCGACTCCATGTTGATCGCCTTGCGATCGGGCTTCTCCTTGTTCTTGGCCGGGCAAACGTGGACACACAGCCCGCAGCCCGTGCAATCCTCCGGCGCCACCTGGAGCCGCGTCTTCCAGCCCGAGAAATCCTTGCCGCGGCAGTCGGCCACCACGAACTCGTCGGGCGCGTCGGCCACCTGGGAAGGCTCGAACACCTTCATCCGGATCGACGCGTGCGGGCAGACGATCGAGCAACGGCCACACTGGATGCAGACGTCCGGGTCCCAAATGGGGATATCCTGGGCGACCCTCCGTTTCTCGTATTGGGTCGTGGCGGTGGGGAAGGTGCCGTCGCAGGGCAGCGCGCTGACGGGCAGCTCGTCGCCCCGGTTGGCGATCATCATGCCCAGCACGTCCCTGACGAACTCGGGCGCGTCTTCCGGCACCGGCGGCAGGCGATGGCGGGTCGAGGTCACTTTGTCGGGGACTTTCACCTCCTCCAAGGCCGTCAGGGCCCCGTCGACCGCCGCGAAGTTGCGCTGGACGATCTTGCCCCCACCCTTCTTGCCGTAGGTCTTTTCGATCGCGTCCTTGATCCGGGCGATCGCCTCCTCCTCGGCCAGCACCTCCGCCAGCTTGAAGAAGCAGGTCTGCATGGCTGTGTTGATCCGCACGCCCATCTTGGCCTCGCGGGCGACGTGGACCCCGTCGACCACGTAGAACTTCAGCTTCTTCTCGATGATTTCCTCCTGCACCTCCATCGGCAGGTGGTCCCATACCTCGTCGGCGCCGTAAGGGCTGTTCAGGAGGAAGGTGGCGCCGGGCTCGGCCATGGAGAGCACGTCGATCCGCTCCAGGAAATGGAACTGGTGGCAGGCGACGAAGTTGGCGCTGTGGACCAGGTAGGACCCCTTAATGGGGCGAGGGCTGAACCGCAGGTGCGAGATCGTCACCGAGCCCGCCTTGCGCGAGTCGTACACGAAATACCCTTGGGCGTAGAGCGGCGTGTTCTCGCCGACGATCTTCACCGAGTTCTTGTTCGCCCCCACGGTTCCGTCGGACCCAAGCCCGAAAAAGACCGCCCGGGTCACGTCGTCCTTCTCGGTGGAGAAGGCGGGGTCGTACTCGACGCTCAGGTGGGTCACGTCGTCGTGGATCCCCACGGTGAAGTGC
>CAZDHR010000224.1:0-11724 GCA_964505295.1 uncultured Planctomycetaceae bacterium | reverse complement strand
CGGACCAGACGGTCGACGAGGGCGACACGGTGGGCTTTGCCGGATCGTTTACCGACCCGGGCAGCGCGGACACCCACACGATCACGTGGGACTTCGGCGACGGGAACGGAACGACGGGCACGCTGACACCGACGCACGTGTACGCCGACAACGGGGACTATGAGGTGACCCTGACGGTCGAGGACGACGACGGCGGTATTGGCGTCGACACGCTGGAGGTGACGGTAGACAACGTGGCCCCCGAAGTGGACGCCGATAACGCGTCGGTCGCCGTGACCGAAAGCCAGACGGCGACCAACACGGGCACCTTCTCCGACGTGGGCGACGACGTGGTCACCATCAGCGCGTCGGCCGGCACGGTCACGCAGGTGGGCACGCAGTCCGGCACCTGGAGCTGGTCGTTCGACAGCACCGACGGCCCGGACGAGACCCAGACGGTGACGATCACGGCCGATGACGGCGAGGGAGGAGTGACCACGGTCGACTTCGATCTGACCGTTACCAACGTGGCCCCCGAGGTGGACGCCGACAACGGGTCGGTCACCGTGACCGAAAGCCAGACGGCGACCAACACGGGCACTTTCTCCGACGTGGGCGTGGACGACGTCACCATCACAACATCGATCGGGACCGTCACGCAGGATGACGTGGCCGGCACCTGGAACTGGTCGTTCGACAGCACCGACGGCCCGGACGAGAGCCAGACGGTGACGATCACCGCCAGGGACAGCGACGGAGCCGCGAGCACGGTTACCTTCGCCTTGACCGTCGACAACGTGGCGCCCCAGGTCGCGGCCGACAGTCCGTTGGTCACCGTGGACGAAGGCCAGACGGCGACCAACACGGGTACCTTCGCCGACGTGGGCGTGGACGACGTCACCATCACAACATCGATCGGGACCGTCACGCAGGATGACGTGGCCGGCACCTGGAACTGGTCGTTCGACACTACCGACGGGCCGGACCAGAATCAGATCGTGACGATCACCGCCACCGACAGCGACGGGGCGCCGACCACGACCGTCTTCACGCTGATCGTCAACAACGTGGCTCCCGGGGTCGCGCCCTACAATGCTTCGGTCACCGTCTACGAGGGGCAGACCGCGGCCAACGCGGGCGGCTTCTGGGACGACGGCGATGATATCGTCACCATCACCGCGTCGATCGGGTCCGTCACGCAGGTGGGCGCGCAGAACGGCACCTGGAGCTGGTCGTTCGACACCACGGACGGCCCGGCGCAGGACCAAACGGTGACGATCACCGCCACCGACAGCGACGAGGCGGTGGGAACGACCACCTTCACGCTCACGGTCAACAACGTCGCCCCCACGGTCGACGCCGGTGTGGACCAGTCGGCCGATGAGGGGGACACGGTGAGTTTTGCCGGGGCGTTTACCGACCCGGGTAGCGACGACACGCACACGATCACGTGGGACTTCGGCGACGGGGGCACCGCGACCGGCACGCTGACGCCGACGCACGTGTACGCCGACGACGGGGTCTACACCGTGATCCTGACCGTCGAGGACGACGACGGCGGTATTGGCGTCGACACGCTGGAGGTGACGGTAGACAACGTGGCCCCCGACGTCGCGGCCGACCAACCTTCGGTCACCGTGGACGAAGGCCAGACGGCGACCAACACGGGCACCTTCTTCGACCCGGGCGACGACGCGGTCACCGTCACGGCGTCGATCGGCACCCTGACCCAGGTGGGCACGCAAAGCGGCACCTGGAATTGGTCGTTCGACACCACCGACGGGCCGGACGAGAGCCAGACGGTGACGATCACCGCCACCGACAGCGACGACGCACTGACCACGACCACGTTCACCCTGACGGTCAATAACGTGGCTCCGACCGCCGACGCGGGCGCATGGTACGTCGTCGACGAAGGGAGCAGCGTCTCGCTCGACGCCTCGGCGTCGTCCGATCCGGGCGACGACGTCCTCACGTACCGGTGGGACCTGGACGGCGACGCGAACTACGGGGAAACCGGCGCGGCCGCCGCCCGGGGTGATGAAATGGGCATCTATCCCGCCTTCTCGGCCGCCGGGCTGAGCGGCCCGAGCAGCTTCGGCGTCGCGCTTCGCGTCAGCGACGAATTGGCGACGACTGAAGACACGGCCACGGTCTGGATCGCGCAGACTCTCGGCCCGGTCGACTTCCTCGAGATGGACGACCTCGATCCTTCCGCGGCCGACCTCTGGTATTCGGTCGAGACGATCCGCCAGGGGTTCCTCACCCTCGAGGTGTTGGATCCCGGGGCAACCGTGACGCTCTACGACGCGAACGTCAACCCGTTGACCGCCGGCGGCGATCAGCGGATCGACTACGAGGCGGGCGCCGGCGAGAAGTACTTCTTCAAGCTGTCGGGAGCCGCCAGCAACGTCGACCTCCGCATCGCCAATCTGGTCAGCCACGTCGGCGCGGCGGTGGAGGTCTACGGAACCGACGGCCCCGACGAATTCGAGTTCGCTCCCACGGGGTCCCGGACGGTCACCGTCAACGGCGTCGTCTATCACTTCACCGACGCGGAGTCCAAGTCGATCGCGATCCACGGACGCGGTGCCCACGACACGGCCGTCCTCACCGGAACCGGCCTGAAGGAGACGGCCGAGTTCTGGCCCGACCACGGCGCGCTCATCGGCGTCGGCTACCAGGTCACGACGGGCAGCGTCGAGACAACCACCGTTCACGGCGGCGGCGGGGGCGACGTGGCCAAGCTCCACGACTCCAGCGGCCCCGACGCCTTCGAGGCATGGCCCAACGCGGGCACGCTCTCCGGCCCGACGTTCACCCATCAGGTGGACGGCTTCCAGAAAGTGTTCGCGTATGCCGACAGGAGCGGCGTCGACACGGCCCTTCTGCACGACTCTCCCGACAGCAAGGAAACGTTCATCGGCCTGCCCTACTACGGCAAGATGTACGACGGAGCGACCTTCTGGCAGTACGCGGTCGGTTTCGAGCAGATCAGCGCCACGGCGACGGCCGGCACGGGCTACCAGGACGTGGCCAAGCTCACCGACTCGGACGGCGACGACGTGTTCGAGGCCACGCCCGACGAGGGCACGATGAAATACAACGGCAGCGAAGACGTCTTCGTCCACGCCGAAGGCTTCACGCACACGTACGGTTACGCCACCCATGAAGGCCAAGACGTGGCCAACCTGCACGACTCGCCCTGGCGCAAGGACACGTTCATCGCCTTGCCCAACTACGGTAAACTCTACGGCGACGGAGCGAACAACTGTCAGTACGCGGTCGGGTTCGAGCAGATCAGCGCCACGGCGACGGCCGGCATGGGCTACGCCGACGTGGCCAAGCTGACCGACTCGGCCGCCGACGACGTGTTCGAGACCACGCCCGACGAGGGCAAGCTCAAGTTCGGCGGCAGCGAAGACTACTTCGTCCAGGCCGGCGGCTTCATGCACGTGTACGGCTACGCCAACCTCGGCCTCGACTCGGCCCTCTTCCACGACTCGGCCACCACCAAGGACACGTTCGTCGGCATGCCGAATTACAGCCGAATGTACGACCGCTCGACTTACTGGCGCTACGCCCGCGGGTTCGAGCAGGTCAGCGCCACGGCGACCGCCGGCGCGGGCCTCGGCGACAGGGCCAACCTCGTCGACTCCGCCGGGTACGACGTGTTCGAGGCCACGCCCGACCAGGGCAAGCTGAAATTCGACGGCAGCGAAGACCACTTCGTCGAGGCTTCCGGCTTCCGGTACCTGTGCGGTTACGCCACCAATAGCGGCGTCGACACGGCCGACCTGCAAGACTCCCCCGGCAGCCGTGACACGTTCCTCGCCGCCCTCGACTTCGGCAAGCTCTACGGGCCCGACTTCTGGACGTGTGCGAAGGGCTTCGAGCAAATCAGCGCGACGGCGACGGCCGGCGCGGGCTTCGATGACGTGGCCAAGCTGGACGACTCCGCCGGGAACGACGTGTTCGAAGCCACGCCCGACGAGGGCACGATGAAGTACCACGGCGGCATGGACCACTTCTCGCGGGCGACCGGTTTCCGGTACTTGTGGGGTTACGCCACCAACAACGGTACCGACACGGCCAACCTGCACGACTCGCCCGACAGCAGAGACACCTTCGTCGGCGACTCGACCTACGGCAAGCTGTTCGGGCCGGGCTTCTGGATGTACGCGAACGGATTCGAGCAGGTCAACGCCACGGCCACGGTGGACGACGGCTTCGACGACGTCGCCACGCTGAACGATTCTCCCGGCGCCGACGTGTTCGAAGGGGCGCCGAACGAAGGCAAGATGAAATTCAACGGCAGCGAAAACGACTTCATCCGGGCCGCCGGCTTCCGGTTCTTGTACGCGTACGCCAGCGGCGACGGAACCGACGTGGCCAACCTCTACGATTCGCCCGCCACGAGAGACACCTTCATCGGCGATCCGAACTACGCCAAACTGTTCGGGCCGGGGCACTGGATGTACACCGCCGGGTTTGGGCACGTCAGCGCCACGGCAACGGCCGGCGTCGGCTTCGACGACAGGGCCACGCTCTACGACTCGTATGGCGCCGACGCGTTCGAGGCCGGGCCCACCTCCGCCCTGCTGACCTTCGAGGCGGGGGGTACCCTCCAGGCCAACAACTTCCGTTACGTCGAGGCCATCTCGTGGGAAAACGACGGCGCCAACGACACGGCCAGGTTGCGCGGCCAGCCCGGAAGCCAAGACACCTTCACCGGAACCCCCGATTACGCCCTGCTCGAGGGCGCCGGCTTCTCCAACCGGGTTACCCAGTTCGATGCGGTTACCGGCATCGGATCCGCCGGCGACGACGACGTGGCCAACCTCGAGGGCTCCGCCGAAGGGTACGACATCTTCGAAGGCAACGCCGACCACTGGTTGTCTCAGCCCTACGCCAAGATGTACGGGCTGGGCTATTCACATGAATTGCTGTACTTCGACCGAGTCTACGCCGACGCCGGCGACGGCACGTACGACCAAGCCTATCTCTGGGACTCGGAGTTCGACGACCTCCTCGAAGCCGGCGGCGATCTGGCGACGCTCTCCGGGGCAGACATACCCTTCCTGTTCAGCGTCACCGGCTTCGAATACGTCAAGGGCGAGTCAACCACCCAGGGAGACGGCGACACCGTCGACGAGACAACCCACCTGTTCGAACTCGATCTCGAAGGCTGGTGGGAAAACCAGTGATCCTCGCCACGCCCCGCTCCGCATCGGGCTCGCAGGTCGGCTTCAGCCGACACGCCGTCTGCCACCAGCTTTAGCTGGTGGACAAAGGGCGCCCACGCGGCAACTTAAGCCGGCTTCAGCCGGGCTTCTCGACACAGACCGACTCCGGGTGTCTGACCGGCCCACAAGCCCGGCTCAACGCGGCTCGTCCCGGTCGCGCCGAAACCGTCGTCGGCCGCCCCAGAATTGACACGGGGCGTTCGAAAGCCGATACTCCCAAGCAACCGCCCCGAGTTGTGCCACGCCTTCAGAGAGCCCGTGGCGCGCGGGAAACCCCGGGAATCGTCGATTCCTGCCCGGATCAAGCCCCATTGGAGATCACCAACATGTCGGAGAACCGTCCCGCCAGCCCGTATCAAGCCGCCCGCACGGTCATCCACGCAGTCGCGACACGGCTCGTGGCGTGCTGCGCCGCCGTCCTGTTGACCTTCGCTCCCAGCGCCGCAACCGCGTCCTCCCCACCGCCCCGTCCCAACATTGTCTTCCTCCTGATCGACGATATGGGCTGGCCCGACGTGGCCTGCTACGGGCACCCGTTTCACGAGACGCCCGTAATCGACCGCCTCGCCGCCGACGGAATGAAGTTCACCGACTTCTACGCCGCCACGCCCGTCTGCTCGTCGACGCGGTGCACGATCCAGTCGGGCCAGTACGCGGCCCGCGTGGGGATCACCGACTTCATCCCCGGCCATTGGCGCCCCTTCGAGAAGCTGGTCGTCCCGCCGATCGAGCACGTCTTGCCCGAGTCGATCGAGACCCCCGGCGACGCGCTTCGAGCGGCCGGATACGCGACCGGCTATTTCGGCAAATGGCACCTCGGCCCCGACGCGACCCACGGGCCCGACAAGCGCGGCTACGACGTCACCGCCCGAACCCTCGGCCGCGAGTTCCCCGCGTCGCGCAAAACCAGGCAGCCCGGGCCGAAGCGGATCGACCTGTTGACCGACCAGACCCTCTGGTTCATCGAGCAGAACCGCCAGCGGCCGTTCTTCGTCACGCTCTCGCACTACGCGGTGCACATCCCCCTGGAAGCCACGCCCGAGGCGGTCGAGAAATACCGGAACAAACCAAAGCCGGCGACGGGTGTGAACAACCCGATCTACGCGGCCATGACCGAGGACCTCGATCGGAGCATCGGACGGATCCTCGACAAGCTCGACGAGCTGGGTCTGGCGGAGCGGACCCTCGTCGTCTTCACCTCCGACAACGGCGGTCTGCGCAAGATCTACACCGGCGTGGGCGAGGTCGTCTCGACCAACGCGCCCTTGCGGGACGAAAAAGGGACGGTCTACGAGGGCGGCATCCGCGTGCCGATGATCGTCCGCTGGCCGGGCGTAGTCAAGCCGGGCACCGTGTGCGATGAGCCGACCACCACGGCCGACCTCATGTCCACCTTCTGCGAAGCGGCCGGGGCCAGGCTGCCCGACCAGCCGATCGACGGGTCGAGCCTCGTGCCGCTCCTCAAAAACCCCCAGGCGGACCTCCCGCGAGAAGCCATCTACTTCCACTACCCGCACTACCACCATTCCCGCCCCGCCGGGGCCATCCGCGTGGGCCCGTGGAAGCTGATCGAGTTCTTCGACGGCGCCCCTTCGGAGCTTTACAACCTTGACGACGACCTCGGCGAGACCACGAATCTTGCGGCGAAGATGCCCGAGAAGGCCCGCCAGCTCCAGAAGATGCTCGCCGACTGGCGCCAGGCCGTCGGCGCCCGCATGCCCACGCCCAACCCGAAACACGATCCAGCCCGGGCCCACGAGTGGTGGAGCCGGCGGACCAACCAACCGCTTGACGTCAAGGCGATGGAGCAACGCTACCGCAGCCGGGCGAAAAAGGTGACAGGCACCAAATATGGGGAATCTCGGAATACTGAATAAAGTTGCCATCGCGCCGGATGAACGCGATGGCAGCCCTGCCTATTCTTCCCAAAGCCGTCAAATTTGGTGCCTGTCACCTTTTCTTTTCCGGCGCCGCACCCGGCAACTGGCCCCAACTACTGAACCACAAACGGTTTGCGCGTGCAACCGCCGCCCCTCTTTTGGGCTGAAAGTGCCGTCCCGGTGATCGGCGATCGGCCGGGAAAGGGGTCCGGCCCTTCCCTTCCCCTAAACAGGGATTGTATACATCGACAGCCACCGTGCATAATGCAGCCCGCGTGCGACGCCCAGCTCGTCCCTCTGTAACAAATGGAGCAACCGTCCATGGACAAGGCCGTCATCCTTGCCCGCGGGCTCGGAACCCGGATGCAGAAGTCCGACGAGTCGGCCGCGCTGGACGCCGCGCAGGCCGCCGCGGCCGACACGGGCGTGAAGGCGATGATCCCCATCGGGCGACCGTTTCTCGACTACGTGATCTCGGCCCTGGCCGACGCGGGCTACCGGCAGGTCTGCCTGGTCGTGGGCCCCGACCACGACTCGATTCACACGTACTACCGCGACGAAGTGAAGCCCGAGCGGATCTCGATCGACTTCGCCGTTCAGCAAGAGCCCAAGGGGACGGCCAACGCGGTGGCCGCCGCCGAAGCGTTCGCTCCCCGCGACCCGTTCCTGGTGATCAACTCCGACGACTACTACCCCGTCGAGGCCCTGCGCCGGCTGCGCGAAGTGACCGGCTCGGCCACGGCGCTTTTCGAGCGCGAGAGCATGATCGCCGGGGGCAATATCCCCGGGGATCGGATTCAGGCCTTTGCGGTCGGGCTCACCAACGACGAAGGCGTGCTACGACAGATCCTCGAAAAACCGAGCCGGGAGCAACTGGCTTCGATCCCCAGGCCGCACTGGCTGAGCATGAACTGCTGGCGGTTCACGGCGTCGATCTTCGAGGCCTGCCGCCACATCAAGCCTTCTCCTCGCGGAGAGCTGGAGTTGCCCGACGCCGTCCAGTATGCGATGGACGAGCTGGACGAGACGTTCCAAGTCGTGCGCATTCGGGCGCCGGTCCTGGACATGACCAGCCGGCAGGACGTCGCCGCGGTCGCGGAGAAGCTCGCGGGCGTGGAGGTGAAGCTTTGATCCAACGACTCGATTACCAGGGCGATCTGACCAACCTCCGGCAGCTCGCCGAAGCGTTGGCCCCGACCGGCCTGGAATCCGAGGCGTGCTGGCGCGTCGCCGAACGGTTCGCCCGGGCCGCCGCCGCGCAGTCGATGTCTGACCAGTGCACGCGCGCCCATCCGCTTCGGGCGTACTTCGTGCCCGGGCGGATCGAGGTGCTGGGCAAGCACACCGACTACGCGGGCGGGCGGAGCCTGATCGTCGCCGTCGAGCAGGGGTTCTGCCTGGTGGCCGTCGCTCGGGACGACCCCCGCGTCGTCGTCGTCGACGCCGAGTCGGAGGAGACGGTCTCTTTCGACCTGGCGGCGGGAATCGTGCCTCGCAAGGGCCACTGGTCGAACTACCCGATGACCGTCGCCCGACGCATCGCCCGAAACTTCCCCGAAGCACGCGCCGGGGCCGAGATCGCCTTCTCCAGCGACCTGCCGCCCGCCGCGGGCATGAGCAGCTCCAGCGCGATGATCGTGGCCATGTTCCTCGCCCTGGATGGCACAAACGCACTGACAGAGAGCGCCCAATACCAGGAGAATCTTCACGCTCCGGAAGATCTGGCCGGCTACCTGGGCACGGTGGAAAACGGCCAGACGTTCGGCTCCCTCGAAGGCGATCGCGGCGTGGGCACTTTCGGCGGAAGCGAGGACCACACGGCCATCCTCTGCGCAAGGCCGAACCAGGTGAGCCAGTACGCTTACTGCCCGGTCCGCTTCGAGCGGGCGATCCCGATGCGTGAGGGCTATACGTTCGCGATCGGCACCTGCGGCGTGGTGGCCGAGAAGACCGGGGCGGCCATGGACAAGTACAACGCCGCTTCCCGGCTGGCCTCGGCCATCGCGGAGTTGTGGCGATCGGAGACCGGACGCGACGACCCGCACCTGGCCGCCGCGCTGGCCAGCGGTCCGGACTCGGCCGACCGGCTCCGACACGTCGTCGCGACCGCCGGCGAGGAGTTCCCGGAGCCCGAAGCACTCCACAAACGCTTGCGACACTTCCTCACCGAGAACGAAGAAATTCTCCCCGCCGCCGGCGATGCCCTGGCCCGGGGCGACACGGACCGCTTCGGCCAGTTGGTCGATCGCTCTCAAGAGGCCGCCGAAACGCTGCTGGGCAACCAGATCCCGCAAACGTCCTACCTGGCCCGAAGCGCACGCGAATGCGGCGCCGCGGCCGCCTCCGCGTTTGGGGCGGGCTTCGGGGGCAGCGTGTGGGCTCTCGTCGAGAAGCCCCAGACCGAGCCGTTCCTGGCCGCCTGGGCCGAAGCCTACCGGGCCAAGTTCCCGGACGACGCCGAGGCCGCGTTGTTCTTCGCCACGACGGCCGGCCCCGCCGCGTTGCAAGTCTGCTAAGCCGTCGTACGATTCCGAGAATCGCGAACCGACAGCGTCCCCGGCCGGCTAGGTCACGACGACTCGCTTTTCTCCTTCTCGTGGCTTTCGGCGATCCGCTGGAAGAGTCGCTTGATGTCGAAGATCCCGCCGATCGTCACCCACACGGCCATCGAGCCGAACAGGATCAGCCCGCCGATCAAGACGATCTTCCACAAGACGATCCAGAACTCCAAGGACAGCGACATGACTTATCTCCCCTGATCCGCGGCAACGTCGGGGGTCTTCTTATCCGGGAAAAGCAATGAACCGATCACCATGACCACCAGCGTGGTCGCGATGCTCACAAGCCCGACCCGTGCACTGGGAATCTCCAAGTGGAGCACGTTCGGATAGACCTCGTCGACCGACACGCCGGGGATGGCCGCAACCGACCCCGCCAGCGCCGGCACGCGATCGGCCACGAAGGTGAAGAGTCGGCCGATCGCGTCCTGGACGGGAGTAAGTCCGAGCACGGCGACGCTTCCCGCCAGAAGCGCAAGCACCGCGCCGGTCGAGCTGGCCCGCTTCCAATAGAGACCTCCTACCAGCAGCGCGAAGGCGCCGGTGAAGTAGATCGCGCCGGTGACGGCCATGTAGTCCCAGACGTCCTCCCGTCCCTTGTACAGAAGCCCCCAGTACAGCACGTACAGGCCAATCACGACGATCAGGACGCGCGTGAGCCAGATCCGGGTTTTGGGCCCCAACCGGTCGCCGAAGATCGGAGCGATCACGTCTTGCGTGAGCACCGAACTCCAGCAGAGCAGGTAGCTGTCGTGCGTCGACATGAAGGCCGCGATCATCCCGGCCGAGATGATCCCGATGATCACCGGCGGGAGAATTCGGCCCAGGAAGATCGGCATCGCGTAGAGGTTGTCAACCGCCTCGGCGCCGGGGGCTTCCGGGAAGAACAGCTCCTTGAGCTGCGGCTCCAGGGTCATGATGAAGACGAAGGCACAAATACCCCAGAAATACGGAACCAGGAAGCGAATCAGATAGGAGACGGAAGCCCACATGAACTGCTTCTTGACCGTTCCCGGGCTCTCGGCGGCCAGGGCTCGGGCGACCGAGGTCGGCCAGACCGCGCAACCGATCAGGCCGAGGAATCCCATCCAGACGATGTACTCGACCCCGAATCCGCCTTCCGACGCCGTCGGATCGAATCCGGCCGCCCCCTTGAACTGCTCGACGGCGGTGAAGATGTTCGTCCACCCCAGCTTGCAGATGGCGAGGACGCTGGTCAGCAGCAACCCCATGGAGAGCACCACGAATTGCACGTAGTCGGCCAGCACGACGGAGATCATCCCGCCCAGGCAGGTGTAAATCAACACCAGCGAAAGAAGGAATATCATGATCGCGGGCAGGGCCGGAATGCCGGGCAGCCCCCAAGCCGCCGGCAAGGGCAGGTTCTGATCGGTCAGGCCCGTGATGCCCACCAGGAACATCGATCCCACCTTGAGGAATAGGCCCATGTTGAGGATCCCGCCGAAGGCCATCATGACGCCGCCGAGGATCTGCGTTTTGCGACCGAACCGGCGACGGTAGAACTCGGGAATGGTAAGCACTCCCATCGCGCGGAGCCGGTACATCAGGAAGCCCGTTGCCCCCACGAAGAACGTCACGATGCCGGCCGCCAACGCAATGTGGAACGCCGCAAACCCACCCGTAAATCCCTTCTGCGCACTGTACATCACCGTGATCAGGCCCAGCTCCGTGCCCGTCAACGTCGCCACACCCAACGCCGTGCCCAGCGATTGCCCCGCCGTGACGAAATCCTTCATGTTGGAGACGAACCGGGCGGCGATGATGCCTAGGACCACCGAGATCATCGGGTAGCAGATCACGATCACCCAGTCGACCGTGGAGAAATTGGTCTTCGCTAGCGCTTCGGCGGAGATGTCCATGCGCAACTTCTCTCGGGGGGTGGTAGCTCGCGTGCGGGGGGTAGACGAGCCCCAATATAGTCCAAGCCCCGGCTGGCTTCAACCGCCCAACTCGTGGATCGTCTCGTACATTGCCACGACGTTCTCCGTCGGGCTGACCGGCTGGAGGTTGTGGCACGGGGCGCAGATCCAACGGGCATTG
>CAZDHR010000223.1:0-11741 GCA_964505295.1 uncultured Planctomycetaceae bacterium | reverse complement strand
CCCTCTTTTCCATTTTCCCTCTTCTTACATCTACTTCAGATGGCTGAGCAGATACAAATGGGGAACTTCTCGCCCGGACGGCTTGTCAGGCTAATCAAGGAAGCGAAACATGAATCGTTGGGATGTGGTGCTGCTGGTCATTGCGGGCTATGTGGCGGTCGCCGCCTTGGTCCGGCTGATGATTCGGCGGAGGGACCAACTGCTCGACCAGCTTCGTCAACACTTCAAGAGGAGCAAGAGGCGCAAGGAGGCAGAAGCACAAGAAAGAGAAAGTCTTAGAAGACGAGACAAAGCCGCGTGATCCGCTCCTGACGCCCTCCATGGCCAGACAGCTCTACATCGAGACGGTTGGCTGCCAGATGAACGTGCTCGATAGTGAGCTCGTGGTGGCCGAGCTCCTGTCGGCCGGGTACGAGCTGGTCGATGCCCCCCGCAAGGCGGACGTGATACTGTTCAACACGTGCAGTGTGCGCCAGCACGCCGAAGACAAGATCTACAGTGCCCTCGGGCGGTTGAAACACGCGAAGAAGCACCGCCCGGACAGAATCATCGGGGTGCTGGGCTGCATGGCCCAAAAGGACCAGGAGCTGATCTTCCGTCGGGCCCCTCACGTGGATCTCGTGGTTGGGCCCGGGCAGTTGGGGCAGTTGGCAACCCTCCTGGCCGAGGTCGCCGCGGGCGGGGGCCCCCGGCTCGAGGTCAGCCTGGACCGCAAGACGAGCAGCCGCGCGGCGGTCCGAGAGAGTTTCGCACGCTTTGACCCGCTGCGGGTGGTCGACGCCCGACCCGGCCGGCACCAGGCCATGGTCCGGATCATGTTCGGCTGCGACCGATTCTGCACGTACTGCATCGTGCCCCGCGTGCGCGGTCCCGAGCAGAGCCGGCCCGTGGAGGAGATCGAAGCGGAGGTCCGCCGGTTGGCCGATCAGGGGTGCCTGGAAGTGACCCTGCTGGGGCAGACTGTCAACAGCTTCCGGGGCACGGCCGCCGGGTCGACGGTCCGGCTGGCCGATCTGCTCGACCGGCTTCACGACGTCGAGGGCCTTCGGCGCCTGAGATTCGTCACCAACCACCCGCGGCACATGACCACGGAGCTGCTCCAGGCGGTTCGCGACCTGGCCAAAGTGTCGCCCTACTTGCACGTACCGGCCCAGAGCGGCTCCAACGAAATCCTGAAGCGGATGAAGCGGGGGTACACGGTCGAGCAGTACCGGGAGATGCTCCTGCAAATCCGGGAGACGATCTCCGAGGCGACGGTCACCAGCGACTTCATCGTCGGCTACCCCGGCGAGACCGAGGGCGACTACGGGCAAACCGTCGAGCTGGTCGGCGACGCCCGGTTCAAGAACAGCTTCATCTTCAAGTACAGCCCACGCCCCGGGACCAAGGCCGCCGAGCGGTACGAGGATGACGTGCCGGACGAAGTCAAGCGGCTCCGGAACAACGAGCTGCTGGCCATCCAGAACGCGATCAGCGAGGAAGACAACCGGGCGTTGGTGGGCCGCACCGTGGAGATTCTCGTGGAAGGCCCGAGCAAGGCCGGGCGCAAGCGCGCCGAGGCCGGCCGGGCCGTGCAGCTCACCGGGCGCACGGTGTGCGATCGGATTGTGGTGTTCGAGGGAGACCGCGGCCTGGTCGGCCGGATCGTGCCGGTCGAGATTCACAAGGCCAGCGCCGTCACTCTGTTTGGGCGAACGGCGAAGCAGGTCGGCAGCCGGCGGCGATACGCATGACGATAGCCACACGGGTATCGCCGTATCGTCGGCAACGGCCGGTCGGGAGTAGAACGTGGAGATCGCTCGACTTCGTCAATACCTGGACGACCCCGCGGCCGCCGACGGCTGGCTTGAGTCGTTGGGGCTGATCGACACGAAACGGGCCCATGCGAACCTGGTGCGGATGGCCGCGGGCGGGCTGACGCTCGATCTAGTGTCGGTGATCTGCGACCAGCTCGGCGAGCACTTGGCTCACCTGCCCGACCCGGACATGGCCCTGAACAACCTCGACCGCTTCCTGGCGGCCTCGCGGAGCCCGTTGTCGGTGGGAACGTTCTTCGAGCGTGATCCGGAGACCCTACCCACGCTCCTGCAAATCCTCTCCACCAGCCAACACTTGAGCGACGTGTTGGTGGCCGATCCGCAGAGCCTGGACCTGCTGCGGATGACCGAGGGCCGGGCGTTTGCCCGCCAGGCCGTCGTCGACGAGCTTGCCAGCGAAGTGGCCGTGTTGGAGGACGACGAGGCCGTGCTCCGGTCGCTGCGGCGATTCAAGCGCCGGGAGATGCTGCGGATCTCGTACGGCGACATCGTGCGCCAGCAGAGCCTGCGGACCGTGACGCTGCAAATCTCCTATTTGGCCGATGCGATCGTGGAAGCGGCGCTGGGGGCGGCCTGGCGAAACGTGGGCGCCGACCGGGGCATCCCCCTTGGTCCGCAGCGCCGGCCCGCCCGGTTCGTCGTGCTGGGCATGGGAAAGCTGGGCGGATTAGAACTGAACTACTCCAGCGACGTCGACCTGATCTTCCTCTACGATGCCGACGGCCAGACCGACGGCCGGCGAGCCATCACCAACGCCGAGTTTTTCGACCGGCTTGCCCGCGAACTCGTCCGGCTCCTTGCGGAGACCACCGAACTGGGCGCGGCGTATCGCGTCGATTTGCGCTTGCGCCCGGAGGGCGATCAGAGCCCGATCGTCCGGACCGTGGCCAGCGCCCAGCACTACTACGACGTCCGCGGCCGTACCTGGGAGCGCCAGGCGTATCTCAAGGCCCGGCCCGTCGCCGGCGATCTGGAGCTGGGCAACGAGTTCCTGCGGCAACTGAGTCCGTGGATCTACCGCCGCTACCTGAGCCGGGCGGATATCAGCGAGATCAAGGCCCTCAAACGCCGCATCGAGCAGCGCGCCGAGCAGGACGGCGCCGACGCTCGCGACGTCAAGACCGGGCGCGGCGGCATCCGCGACGTGGAATTCGTGATCCAGTTCCTCCAGCTTCTCCACGGTGCCGACATGCCGGCCGTGCGAACCGGCAACACCCTGGAAGCCATCGCCCGGCTGGCCGACGTCGGCTGCCTCACCAACCAGGAGCGCACGCTGCTGGAGGCGAACTACAGCTTCCTGCGCAAGATCGAGCACCGGCTCCAGATCATGTTTGATCTCCAGACGCACGTCCTGCCCAATGTGCCCGATGAGCTTCGCAAGCTCGCCCTGCGCATGGGATACATCGGCTCGCCCGGCAAGCCCGCGCTGGCCAAGTTCCAACGAGACTTCCAGCGGAGAACCGCGGAGAACCGCCGTATCCTCGATTTCGTGTTGCACGAGGCCTTCGGCGACGACGTCGCCACGGCGGCCGAGGTGGACCTGGTTTTCGACCCCAGTCCGCCGGAAGAGCGAATCGCCGAGGTCTTAGGCCAATACCCCTTCCGCGACGTGAAAGCGGCGTACCGCAACCTGATGACGCTAGGCGAGGAGAAGATCCGCTTCCTGTCGACGCCTCGCTGCCGCCACTTCCTGGCATCTATCGCGCCCGACCTGATCCGCGCCATCGCCGCCACGCCCGATCCCGACTCGACGCTGGTGAACCTCAACCAGGTCAGCGATTCGCTGGGCGGCAAGGGCGTGCTCTGGGAGCTGTTCAGCTTCAGCCCGCCCTCGCTCAAGCTCTACGTCGAACTCTGCGCCTATAGCGCGTATCTCTCCGGGCTTCTGACGAGCAACCCGGGCATGATCGACGGACTGATGGACAGCCTGGTGCTCGACAAGCTCCCCACCTACGAATCGCTCCAGCAGACGCTCGCCGACCTCTGCCGGGGAGCCAAGGACCTGGACCCGATCCTGCACAGCTTCAAGAACGACCAGCAGCTTCGCGTGGGGGTCCGCGACCTGCTGGGCAAGGAGGACGTGCTGGCGACCACCGGGGCCCTCTCCGACATCGCCCAAACCTGCCTCGCGCAGATCGTTGCCCGCGAGCACCAGCGCCTGGCCGCGCGATTCGGCGAGCCCACGGTGAGCGAAGGGCCTCGAGCGGGCGAGCCGGCCGAGCCGGCCATCGTGGCGATGGGCAAGTTCGGCGGGCGCGAGATGAACTACCACAGCGACCTGGACCTCGTCTTCCTCTACGAAGCCGACGGAGATACCGTCCACCCCGAACGCCCCGATCGCAGCACGAGCACCAGCAACCAGCACTTCTACAGCCAGCTTGCCCAGCGGGTCATCAAGACGACCAGCCGCTTGAGTGCCTACGGGCGCCTGTACGAGATCGATGCCCGGCTTCGCCCCACCGGCAAGAGCGGCTCACTGGCCACGTCCCTCGACCAGCTCGCCCGCTACTTCCGCTCCGGCGACGGCCGGCTCTGGGAGCGCCAGGCGTTGTGCAAGGCCCGGGTGGTCGTCGGCTCCCCTCGCATTGCCAAGGCGACCCGTGCGGTCGTCGCCCACGCCGCCTTCGAGCACCCCTGGCGCCCAAGCGATGCCGACCAGATCCGCCACATGCGCCATCGCCTGGAAGAAACCGCCACGGGCGAGAACCTGAAGCGGGGCGCCGGGGGGATCGTCGACGTCGAGTTCCTCGTCCAGATGCTCCAACTCAAGCACGGGCGCAAGACGCCCGCGGTCCGTATCCCCAACACGCTCGGCGCCCTCGAAGCGCTTCACCAAGCCGATCACCTGGCGGCGGAGGACTTCAAGCTGTTCGCCTCGAGTTACCGCTTCCTGCGCACGCTCGAAGGCCGGCTCCGGCTGGTAAGCCTCACCGCCCGCGACAAGCTCCCCGAAGACCCCACCGAGCTGGCCAAGCTCGCCCACCTGCTTCGATGCCCGTCGACCGACGCGCTATTGGCCGACTTCGAGCGCTACACGCGCGAGACCCGCAAACGGTTCGATCGGATCTTCGACGCCGAGGGTGGATGATCCACCGCGACGGGGGCGACGGGCCGGGCGGCCCATTTACTGACCCCATTTACTCTGACTCCATTTACAGGTCACGCCCCACGAAGGCGTTCATCCAGGCTGCCGTCGGGGAGCATCCAGTCGGGGTGGGGCTCCCCGCGTTCTTCCATCTGATAGCGGATGCAGTTTTTCCAGTCGCCTCTGCAAAACGTGTTGACCCACTGGGGGTCGAGCAGCCCCGCGTCCGTGTAGTGCTTCATCGGGCAAACGCGATACCATTTGCAGGTCATCGGGGGTCCGGTTCCTTCGTCAGAATGGCAAGCTACACCTTCCTCGGCCGGGCCCGTTCATCGTCGATGGCCATCGCCGGTGTCCCGAAAATGATGAACTCCAACTCGCTCCCGGGATCGGCCTCCAGCGAGTGAGCAACGCCGGCGGGGATGACTGCCACGGTCCCGCGTGACACGGTGTGGGTCTCGTCCTCCAGCGTCATCGTGCCCTTGCCCGACAGCACGTAGTAAACCTCGTCGTAACCTGCGTGGACGTGCGGCAGGCCACTGGTCACTCGGACGACGTGGACATTGGCGACGCCACCTTCGCCGCCCGTGACAATCCGCTGAACGTGACCGAACGGGCATTCCCGGGCCTCCGTCTCTTCGCGATAGCGAACGAGAGGTTGTTTCGGAAGTCGGTCTGCCATGGGCAAAATCTCCTTTCTTTCGCCCCCAAGCCTGCACCCGGATGGTGCATCCCGCCAGCGGCAAATCGAGGCGTACGGTGGCGCGGCCGTCGGGCGCGCATATCGCGGGCACGGTCTAATCGCTCGGCGGATGGCCGGCTCCGCCAAGCTCGAAACCGGCTCGGCCTGCCGTTCCAGATCGGCCTCCGTCGAAAGCCTCGGGACGCCTCTGCTCAGATTGCGTCATCCGTCTACCCCCTTTGCACTGGTGACCCGCAACAACAAGTCGCCCCGTGATCGCAGCCCATCCCATCATAGGGCTTCCCGGCCGGCTGACAACCTTTGACGGCCCTCCTACAATTCCCCGGCGGCCGATGACCTGCGCCGGACCTCCGGCGGGTTGGCTCGGTTGGCAACTTACGCGGTCCGAGGTCTAATGGCGCCAGAAGGATCGAGGCGCAGGGGGATGCTTCGGAATACGGAGTCCGCCCATCACCACCGCTTGATAGGGAACCTCAGCCATGAAAATGTTCATCGCCGGCGAGTGGGTCGACCGGCCGCAGAAGACCGAGGTCACCAATCCGTTCGACGGTGGCGTGATCGACACGGTGCCCAAGGCCACACCGGCCGGCGTCGACCCCGGCATGCGGATAAGCTGCCAGGAGGTGTTCGGGCCCACCCTGGCCGTCACCCGAGTGAGCAACATCGACGAGGCCATCCGCCTGGCCAACAACACCAACTACGGGCTCGGCGCAGCCATCTTCACCGAGAGCCTCGACCGCGCCATGCGCTTCGCCCGCGAGGTCGACTCCGGCTCGATCCACGTCAACTGGGGCACCGGCTGGCGTGCCGACGGAATGCCCTACGGCGGCCTCAAAGAAAGCGGCTTCGGCAAAGAGGGCCCCAAGTACGCCATCGAAGAGATGACGGAGATGAAGGCGGTGGTGTTGCACGGACTGGGGTCGGGGGGCTAGGATGTCAATCGAGGTTCGTAGGGTGCGTGAAACGCACCACTTCCCTGTCACGCCATGAAATGGTGCGTTTCACGCACCCTACTCCGGCCCTCCGAGATACGCGAACTCGTGCCTGAAATCGACTTCCATCCCCTCCCCCAGGACTACTCCCATGCCCATCACCCAAGCGACCCTCGACAAGCTGGCCCAGTTCGACACGCCGACCATCTGCAACGTGATCGAGCTTTTTGACGTTCGGCCCCGGAACGTGGGGTTCATGGATGGGCGGATCCGGTGCAACTTCCCGGAACTTGCGCCGATGGTCGGGTTCGCCTCGACGGCCGCCTTCCGCAGCGGAGCGCCGTCGGCCGGGGGCGATGCGTATGGGAGCTTCATCGACCAGGTCCGCGGGTTCGAGGGGCTCCCCGGGCCGGCCGTGATGGTCTTTCAGGACCTCGACGACCCGCCGGTCGGGGCCACCTTCGGCGAGGTGATGTGTTCAACCTATCAGGCGTTCGGCTCCGTCGGGCTGATCACGTCGGGCGGCGGGCGCGATCTCGAACAGGTGCATGCCCTGCAGTACCCCGTGTTCACCGGCTCGACAATCTGCTCCCACGCCTACTGCCACATCCTCCACGTCGGCCTGCCCGTGCGCGTGGGCGGGCTCGCGGTGGGCCAGGGCGACCTCCTGCACGGCGACGCCAACGGCGTGACCAGCATCCCCCCCAAGATCGCCGCCGAGGTGGCCGACCTGGCCGGCCCGTTCGTCGCCGCCGAGAAGATCGTGCTCGATTACGTGCGCGGCCCAGGCAAGAAGACGCCCGAAGGGCTCACCGAAGCCCGGAACGAATTCTCCGCCGCTGTCGCCAAGCTCCGCGAGCAGATCGGGCGCAAGGGCACGTCCTAACCCGATTCGCCGCGTCTGCGCCATTTGCGACTACTGACGTTTGGCCCGCCGGTCCGCCGCGCGGATTCTCCACTGCAAGACGAGCGACAGCGCGCCGATCGTCGAGGCGCCGGCCGCGTCGCCGGCCGCCCACCACACGGGCATCCCGCAGCGGACGCTGAGCACGTTCCCGACGATCGCCAGAAACATGATCGCCACGGCCTGGTACGTGATGACGCGGGCGTAGCGGCGCACGTCGCCCGAGAGCACCCACAGCAATCCCCCGTAAAACGCACACAGGCCCGAAGTCGACCGGGCGAGATACTCCGCGACGGGCTGTTGGGGAAACGCACCCAGCCCCAGCCACGCGTGGCACGCGACGATCCATGCGCGGGGCATGAGAGCCGGCACCACCGCCACCAGGCACATCGCGCCGGCGATGCGCAGAAAGACCTTCAACGATGTCTCGGGCGTGATCATGGCAGTTCACGCAACGTCGGCGCTGGTGGGCCTTACGACAGCCAGTAGATCAACGCCAGCAAACCGGCCACCAGGACGATCAGCGCGATTCCCCAGCAACCGCTCGGCGGGCTGGGCTCGGCGGATATCCTGAACGATCTCTCCACCTCGGCCAGCTTGGCGGGATCGTTGGGATGACCGCAACTGCACGGCTCCAGATCCAAAGGGCGGAGCTTGCCGCACTGATGGCACCGCCCACAGCCGTCACAGAACGGCACGTGGCAATGGTCGCACTCGCCGGGCAAGTCCTTGCGAGGGATTCTCTGTGCCCCGCACCCGGGACACCTCCCACAAACCGGGCAAGCCGCGCTCGCTGCCTCGTAGACAGCTCCGCATCGTTCGCACTTGATGAGTGCCATGGCTGATCGGGGAATCCCTGCATTCCGTGCGCAGGCGAAGAGGAAAAACGACCTGCATCGCACCTTCACGCCCAGTGGAATCGGCAACCACGGGACAGTCTATCAGACTCCGTCGACACGCACCACCAAGCAGCGAGAGAACACAAAAAGGCCCACGGGCTTCGAGGTCCGTGGGCCTGATGGATGACAGGCGGTCTGTTGTCGGGCGTTTGGATGCCCTACGATCGCGGCTTGGGCGCCGACTCCGCCGCGGCGGACTCGGCCGGCTGGCCTTCCTTCTCCATGCCGGCCAGCTTGGCCAGCGTGTCGGGGACCTCGATGCCGCCGATGTCTTTCATCACTTGGAGCATCGGGGGGAGCGTACGCGACATCTCGTGCAGCCAACTGGCGGTGCTCGACGTGCCATTCTTGCCGTTGCCGCCTTCCCAGACCACGACCTTGTCGAACTTGATGTTCGAGATCGCCTTGGCCGACGCCTCGACCAGGTCGTCGAAGTGCTCGAGCATCATCATCTGGAAGGCCTGTTGGGCGCCGCCGCAGGCGTTGATGATCTCCCGCAAGCCTTCGCCCTTTTTGGCCAGGATCTCGTACTGGCCGCGGGCCTCGGCTTCGAGCTTGGCGAAGATGGCCGACGCCTCACCCTCGGCGTGGATGCGGCGCCTGTCGGCCTCGGCTTCGGCCTCGACGACGATCTTGGCCTTCTCGGCCTTGGCCGGGGCTTCCAGCTCGGCCCGGCGCTTCGCCTCGACCTCCGTGGCTTCGGCGACGGCGGCCTTGGCCATGGCCATGCTTTCGGCCTCGAGCACGGCGGCCCTGGCGATCCGGGCCTCCGTTTCGCCCTTCTTGTACGCCTCGGCTTCGGCGACCTTCAACTGGGCTTTCGACGCGGCGACCGCGGCCGCCGCCTCGTTCTCGCCTTCGATCGCCCGGGCGTCGGCGTCGGCGATGCGGACACGCTTCTCGCGGTCGGCATCGGCCACCTGGGCTTCCCGCTCGAAGTTGGCGGTCTGCTCGCCGACCACCTGCTCCTTGTCCATCTCGGCCACGCGGACCGCCTGATCTCGTTCGGCCTCACGGGTGCCGATCCTTTGGACTTTCTGGGCGTTGGCCACCTGGATTTCCTTTTCCCGCTCCGCTTCGGCCACACCGATCGCACCCTTCTTCACCTGCACGGCAACGTCGATTTCGGCCTGCTGGATCGCCACGGCGGCGGCCTTGCGCCCGATGGCCTCGATGTAGCCCGACTCGTCGGTGATGTCGGTGATGTTCACGTTGATCAGCACCAGGCCGATCTTCCGCAGCTCCGGTTCCAGCGACGTCTGGATGTTTTCCAGGAACTGGTCGCGGTTGCGGTTGATGTCCTCGATAAGCATCGAGGCGATCACCTGGCGGAGCTGCCCCAAGATGATGTCTTCGGCCTGCTTCTTGATCTCGCCCTCGGAGAGCCCCAAGAGGCGGATGGCCGCGTTCTGCATCTGCTCCGGCGTGGTGCCGATGGCCACCGTAAACACGCTCGGCACGTTGACGCGGATGTTCTCAATCGACAGGGCCCCGCGCAAGGGGATCTCGATCTGCATCGGCTCCAGGCTCAAGAAGCCGTAGTCCTGGAACAGCGGAACCACCAACCGGGCACCGCCATGAATACACTTCGCTGCTTCCTCGCCCGTCTTTCCGTAGATCACCAGGACCCGGTTGCTCGGGCACCGCTTGTACTGCTTCATGAACAGCGCGAGGATCACGAAGCAGATCGCAGCGGCCGCCGCAAAGAGCCCCACCAGCCAAACGACTCCGCCCGAGAGCACTTCCTGGCCAGGCTGTTGGGCCAACAGAAAGAGACTAGACATTTTCGGTCCTTTCCGGTTCGAGGACAGGTTCGACTTCCACCGTATTTGAGGTAATCACTCTGACTACCTTGACCTTCGTTCCCGTTGGCAGCTCGTCACCGGGAGTCATGGCAAGGTATTCCATGGTCCGCTTCTGAACGCTGAGCTGCACTTTCCCGGTACCCGACTCGTGGCCCGGCACCCTCAGGTAGACCGTGCCGTGTCTGCCTACCGTGTGGCCCACTCGCACGGTCCCTTCGGACTTCAGCGAGTAGATGCTCCGCATCAGGTAGTAGACGCCATACATCGCGCCCACTCCCGCGGCCAACGCGATCACAACCTGCATGGGCACACTGAAGCTTGCCCCCCGGGCCGCCATCCCGGCCAACCCGAAGAAGGTCAGTGCCGCCACCAGGGTGCGGAACGAGAGAACGCCGGCCAGCCAGGACGTGTCGTGATGGGCTACATCTGCGACGTCCCCATCCACGGCGACGTCCCCCCCGGCGTCCACATCGCCTCCCAAGTCTAGGTCACCACCACCGTCAATGTCGTCAGGCACGTCTACATCCACCACGTCTCCGGCGAACCCGAGCAACGTCATCACCAACTGGCAGGCCAGGATGGTGCCACCCACGGCCGCGCAGACGAGAAAAAGTGTGGCCATCGCCCACCTTCCTTTCGCGTAGGTAAGTCGTTTCCACGAAACGGTTTGGTACTATCAAGCATTCGCCGGCGCGCGGCAAATCTTGGGAATGTTGGCCGAGAATTCGGGCGGTCGTCGAGGCAGGCCGGACCGGCGATCGGCACAAACCTAACGCCCCGATCGTTGCCTGGCACCCCTCCCAAACGCCTCGCCGCCTCGCGTCGCCCCCCTTTAGTTCCACCGGCGAAAAGACAGCCCCCAAAAGGTCTTGGAATCGGGCCGCATCGACCCATTCGAGCAGATTGGATCGGATGCCAAATCGTACCCCGCGACCAGAGAAATGCAACCCCCCTGAGGCGGCTATTCTCCGGGACCGTGTGGGCCGCGGACCATCAGGGCGCTTCGCGGAAGGCCTGACGCTCGAACGGGTTGTCGAAGTACGGGTTCTTGCCCGAGAGCCACAGCAAGAGCCAGCAGAGGAGGTAGGCCGGGACCAACAGGGGACCCCAGCGCTCGTACTGTCGCACGTGGACCAGCTCGTGCTCGCGGCAGTCGTCCAGCAGGGTCTTGCTCCGCCCCAAGACCGTATGCCCGAACGTGACGGCCGACGCACCTTGGACGAGCGGAAATACCCGAAGGAACACCGTGGCAAAGCCGCCCCAGAACTCGATCACCCGGCCGGTCCGTTGGACCCTTCCGCCGGTGACGAGGCCGAGCCCACCGACCAACAGGCCGAAGAGCGTCCAGGGCGACGCCCAGAGGATTGCCAGTGCTGCCGTCAGTCTGCGCACGTCGTTTTCCGGAGTTCCGCGGCGTCGAAAGGGCGAGTGGCTTTGAGGAACCGCAACCCGACGCCGATCCCGCGTCTCCGCCGTTGTGTTGGTGTGGGCAGGTCTATCATCGTTGGATTAAGCTCATCCTCCCCCCACCTTGCGTGGTGCGCACGCGAGCGGTTGGAGTATCCGGCGGGCCGCGTATCTAGCCTAACTTCTTTC
>CAZDHR010000222.1:0-11804 GCA_964505295.1 uncultured Planctomycetaceae bacterium | reverse complement strand
GTGGCCACCTGCGACCGGCCGGTGCCGTCCAGCGCCAGCTCCAGTTGGATCTCGGTCTCTGCCGTCTTGCGTTCGATTCGAGCGGTACGTGCCATGGTG
Organism: uncultured Planctomycetaceae bacterium; assembly: GCA_964505295.1. Lineage (GTDB taxonomy): Bacteria > Planctomycetota > Planctomycetia > Pirellulales > Thermoguttaceae > DATKZH01. The sequence continues at coordinate 11,705 of CAZDHR010000222.1, read as the reverse complement.
GGGTGCTCAGGGTAAGGGCATTTTTGGCGGGGAAGGAGGAATCTCGCCAAGGCGCCAAGACGCAAAGGAAGTATCAGGGAGGAGTGGTTCTCGCCGCGGCGCAAAGACGCACAGAGACTCAAGGAAGGATTTGGCAGGCCATCCGCAAGGGACACGGCCGGGGTGCCGTCGCATTCGGAGACGTCGGCTATCCACTTCGCAACACGAGAGCCGATATCACTCCTCCTCCCTTTTCCTCCTTTGCGTCTTGGCGCCTTTGCGAGAGACCTTCTTCCCTACCCTTGTTGTCCTTCGCGTCCTTGCGAGAGATCTTCTCCTTTCCCCTCCTCGTCCTTCGCGTCTTTCTTCACCAAATCGGTTCTTCCCACGTTCCGCGGTGGTCAAAGGATCGCCTTCAGCCGCTCCAAGCACGCTTCGATCTGGTCGTCCGTGCCCACGCTGATCCGCAGTCCGTCGCCCCAGCCGGCATAGTCCATGTATCGGACGAGGATCCCCTCCTGTTTGAGCCGCTCGTAGACTGGTTTTGCGGGTTGTTCCGGATGCACGTTCCAGGTGAAGTTGGCCTGCGAATCGACCGTCTCAAACCCTAGATCCCGCATCCCGGCGGTCAGCCGCCCGCGAGTCGTCACGATCTTCGCCCGGTTGTCGGCCAACCACGCCCCGTCGCCGATGGCGGCCGTGGCGGCGGCGATGGAAAGCGCGTCGCAGTTGTACGAGTCCTTCACTTTCACGAGCCCGGCGACGACGTGCGGCTGGGCCACCACGTACCCGAACCGCAATCCGGCCAGCGCGTACGACTTGCTCATCGAGCGGGAGACGAGGATCTTCTCGCTCCGGGCGACCAGGTGCATGCACTGCGTGTCGGCGAAATCGGCGTACGCCTCGTCGACCAGCAGCGGGCACGGCAACCGCTCGGCAAGCTCCAGCACCCGCTCCGGCGGAATCATCGTCCCGGAAGGGCTGTTCGGGTTGGGCAAAAACGCCAGGCGCAGGCCGTCGCCCGCCGCGGCGAACCGCTCGGAAAGCGACCAGTCCGGCTCGAAATGGACCTCCTCACTCCGCGCGCCCTGAATCTGGGCCAAGGTCCTGTACAGGATGTAGCTCGGATACGGCAAGCGGAGCAGTTGCCCTTCGCCGACGAACGCCCGGGTCGCGATCGTGAGGATGTCGTCGCTGCCGTTGCCGCAGAGGATCCAGTCGGGTTCGACTCCCAACACCTCGGCCGCCTTGCGGCGAAACGGCCCGGCCGTCGGATCGGGATACTTCTGCAAACCGCGTCGAACCACCTCCTCGATCGCTCGATCCACCGCCGGCGAGCACCGATACGGGTTCTCGTTCGTGTTCAGCTTGACGAAATCGCCTTCCTGCGGCTGTTCCCCCGGCACGTAGCCGGCCATTGCGTCGATCTCGGGTCGGAAGTAGGTCATGATCAGGGGCGAGGGAGGAAGAGCCCGTGTCTGCCGGGTCATTTCAACCGGACTGACGGCAGACGCTTTAGTCTTTGAGTGCGGGGATCTACTTCGATGCCGACGGATTCCAGAGCCGTAACGCCAAGGATCGGCTCCACGTCATCAGGGCCGAAAATGATGGTCGATCCGACAATCTCGCCCATGAACTCGATCTCTGCCGTGGTGATGTCCATCTTCGTCTCCGAGCCGTCGGCAAGCTCATAAGTCCGCTTCGCCTTGGGCGCGAGGCCGATCTCTCGAAGGTGCTTCCCGGGAATCAGGCAGTCCACGGCGCCCGTATCGACCAGAAACAACCCTTCCCAGGTGCGCTCAGGCTCGGCAGTATTCCGAACCGTCACGGTCACGTGCGTCATCCCCATATCGTTGTCTTTCATCCTTTCTCCAAGTCGGCAACCGCCGGATTAACGTCGCCGCGAAGATGGTCAACCATAATCCATGACGGATTTCGCTCTTTGGTGTCGCGGTCAGGAGACCGCGACACAACTGGGTCACAACTGGGTCAAGTGGGATTCAGAACTCAAGAAACTCGTCGGGATAATGCGAAAGATCCAGCCTCTCTTCATCCGGAATCGGTCGGATTCCCCACTGCTGCATGGCCAGTGCGCCGAAGAGGATCTCGATACGGGTCCCGTCTTCGTCGGGGCCGATCTCGTCGATAACCATCGCGTGGGTCGAGACACGTCGTCCTGCCACCTCGCACTCCAGGAGTGCCGTCTCGTAGGTCTCCTTGACGGCGCCTCCCAGGGCGCTGCGAAAAGGACGCTCGAGCCTTGACGTCGTCAGCGTCGACGCAACCTCCGGCACAACGTAGGTGTTTCGCGCGCCCGTGTCGAACAGCGTCCAACGGTCACGCGCGCCGACCCGGACCACCTGACGTATTCTTCCCATCACGCTAATCCCCCTCGTCGTTCATCCTTCATCCTTCCTCATTCATCCTTCATCCTTACCTCCACGCTCTCCCGATGCGCCGTCAGCCCTTCCTTCGTGGCCAGCACGCGAACGTCGCCGGCCAACTCCATCATACCTTCTCGCGTGAAGTGAAGGATACTCCCGGCGCGGAGGAAGTCGTTCGACGACAGCCCGCCGGCGAATCGGGCGGTGCCGCTGGTGGGAAGCACGTGGGACGGCCCGGCCGCGTAGTCGCCCAGGGCAACCGGCGTGTAGTTGCCCAGGAAGATCGCCCCGGCGTGCCAGATCTTCTCGACCAGCTTCTCGGCGTCGGCGGTGGCAATGTGCAGATGCTCGGGGGCGATCTCGTCGGCCAGCGCGCAGGCCTCGTCGGCGTCCCGGGCGAGGATCACGGCGCCGAACTCTTCGAGACTCTGGCGCGCCAGCTCGCCTCGCTCGACTTCGGCGAGCCGACGCTCCAGCTCCGCCACGGCCGCGTCGAGCACGTCGGCCTCCCAGCCGATGAGGATGCTCGCCCCCGGCGCGTGCTCGGCCTGGGCGATCAGGTCGTAGGCCGTGTACTCCGCCCGGGTCGAGCCGTCGACGATGACCACCACCTCGCTCGGTCCGGCGATCGAGTCGATGTCGACCTCGCCGTAGACGTACTTCTTGGCCAACGCGACGAACAGGTTGCCGGGCCCCACGATCTTGTCCACCCGCGCGATGCCCTCGACCCCGTAGGCCAACGCCGCCACGGCCTGCGCCCCGCCCAGCCGGTAGACTTCGCGAATCCCCAACTCGTGACAGGTGGCCAGCATGTCCGCGTTGTAGGCCCCGAACTTCGTGGGCGGGGCCACGACGGCCAGCTCCGGCACGCCGGCCACCTGGGCGGGGACCGCCGTCATCAGCACGGTCGACGGATACGCCGCCGCCCCGCCCGGCACGCAGATCCCCACGCGGCGGAGCGGCCGATATCGCTCGACCAGGTAGCCGCCCGGCACTTCCAAGCGCACGTCGCGGTGCAAGATCGCCTGCTGGAAGCGGCGGATGTTGTCGCGCACCCAGCGGACCGTTTTCAAGAACTCGGGCTCCGCCTGGGCATTTGCCTGGGCCAATTCGTCCTCGGAAACGCGAAGGGTCTCCGGCGCAAGGTCGGCCTTGTCGACCCGGGCAGAGTAGTCCAAGACGGCCGCAAGCCCCTTCTCGTCCACGTCCCGGCAGATCCGTCGGACGACCTCGACGGGCGAAAGCGGCTCGCCGAAGATCTCCATCGTCCGCCGCCGCCCCTCCCGGCTCACCACGTCCCCCCGCGGACTAAGCCGCCCGCGCAGCTCCCCCATCGCCGCCCGAATGTCGTCGCGCCGGCTGTCGATTCGTTGGATTTTCAGCGTGTTGGGACTCATAGCTCACTCTCTGGCTGGACGAGACCGACTCAAGCCGGACCCAAGCCCCTCTTTGGGGGCATGGCGATCCCGTGATGAGGCTCACGGCGACGCAAGCCGTCGACGCTCCGGCACCACCGCGCCGGATGCCTCATGGCTCTGCCTGAGGACACACAAGTCCCTTATTGTGTTCGCTTGCCTTGGGCAAGGGAAGCCCTTGGGGGAACGCTCGGCGGACGTGCGTGTGCCGTGTGGTTCGTTCTGAGATCGAGCGCGGGCGCCCGGTGTCCGCCTTCCGTCTTTCCTGGTATGTTTGAATGCGGTATTCGATCGACGTGAATCGCGGTGGAGACGCTCCCATGGGCGAGCCCAACCAACCCTTCGTTCGCCGGGTCGTGCTGCGCAACTACAAGAGCATCAAGGAGTGCGACGTTTCGCTGGGGCCTCTGATGTTCTTGGTCGGGCCGAACGGCTCGGGTAAGAGCAACTTCCTCGAAGCGTTGCGATTCCTCAGCGACTCGCTTCAAACCAACGTACAGCACGCGGTTGATCAGCGAGGTGACATGCGCGAAATCTGCTGGCGAGGGAAAGAGAGGTCTGCTGACTTCTCAATCAGCCTCTCGCTTGACTTGCCGGACGGTGCCGAGGCATCGTACGGGATCACTCTCGCTGATCACGCAAGCTTGGCTGTAATCGAGGACGAACACTGCTTCGTTCCTGCACGCGGTACGTCTCCTCAAGCTGAGTTCCACGTCAAAGACGGCGAGGTGTCGAAGTCGACCATCGAGAAGCCGCCGGCCGCCGCGCCGGATCAACTCTACCTGACGAACGTCTCCGGCTATCCGGCGTTCTCTGAGCTCTACCGGCTGCTCAGAGGCATGCGGTTCTTCAACATCGATCCGGAAGAAATCAGGCGGGAAGCTACGTCGGGAAAACCTGCGCGTGAACTGCTTCGTAGCGGCCGGGGGGCCCTGTTCGCAGCTCATCGGGCGTTTCACAACGATCGCGTCAAGCGAAGGATCATCGACTACTTGCGCGCCGTGCTGCCGGCGATCGATGAGGTGAGGTTCCGTACGACCAAGACCGATGTCCTTTCTCGCGGCACCTATGAGGGATCGGGCGGAGAGGGCGGCGTGAGGGACCCACTCGCCGGCGAACCGTTGTCCCTGAGGTTTCGGCTCGGGACGCTCGGTGCGCACGTCGCCTTCGATCCCCAGAACATCTCGGACGGGACACTTCGCGCTTTCGGCGTGCTTCTGGCCCTCTTCCAATGCGTCGATCGGCCTGAAAATGACCCGATTTCGCTGGTTGGCATTGAAGAGCCCGAGGCGGCCCTGCATCCCGCGGCGGCGGGCGTGTTGTTCGATGCCCTTCGCGAGGCATCTCACTTCACGCAGGTGCTCGTGACCACGCACAGCCCCGACCTGCTCGACATCCCGGACCTCGACCCGGATTCGCTGCTGATTGTGGACATGGTCGAGGGCAAGTCCGTGATCGGCCCAGCGGACCAAGCGAGTCGATCGATCATGCGCGATCGGCTGTCGACGGCCGGGGAGTTGCTGAGGCAGAACCACTTGAGGCCACAAGGCCAGTCACCAGGGCCTGTGCCTGCTGAAACCGATTGACGATCCCGCTCTACTCCTTCGGGCCTGTCGATGATCCTGAATCTGGGCTGCATTGTCGAAGGTCACGGCGAAGTGGCAGCGGTCCCGGTCTTGCTCCGACGCCTCCAGCAGGGGCATGACCCAAGTCTCTCCCTCAACATCCTGCGACCCTTTCGCGCCGGTCGCTACAAGCTCGTGAAGCCCGGGGAGCTGGAGCGAATCGTTCAACTGATCGCCAGACAGCTCGAAGCTCCGCGAGCGATCCTCATTCTGGTCGACGCCGAGGACGATTGCCCGAAAGAGCTTGCCCCACAATTACTGGCGCGTGCCCGGCAGGCGCGTTCGGATACTCCCATCGGCGTGGTGCTTGCCAAGCGCGAGTTCGAGGCGTGGTTCCTGGCGGCGATTGAGTCTCTCCGCGGCTGCCGGGGACTGCCCGAGGATTGGCCGGAGGTAGCCAACCCGGAGTCGATCCGCGGTGCGAAGGAATTCCTCGGCCGCAACATGCCAAGCGGCCAGACCTACTCGGAGACAGGCGACCAACCCGCCCTGGCTGCACGCTTCGACCTCCAGTTGGCCCGCGAGCGATCCGATTCCTTCGACAAGTGCTGGCGCGAAGTGGAGCGTCTGTTTCGAGAGGCATTGCGGAGGGCATCCGGGTAGCGGGATAGCGTCTCAGGTTGCAGCATGCGTGGGTCGTTCGAGCGTCATTGTAGCCGTCACGCGGAGCGTGATGAGTACTTTGGGTGCGGCCAGTGGCCGTGTTGGGCAATCCGGCTGACATCCCGGTGCCTGCGTTCTAGAATTGAGAGGGTCGGAGTGCGGGGTCGCGTGGCGCCGGGCGTTTCTTTGAGCTGACGGGCCAGAGTCGTGGAACGTACCCTCTTTACCATCACCTGTGCTACCTGCCAGGCAAGGCTGAGTGTGCGCGACGAGGCGGCCATCGGGCAAATTCTGACCTGCCCCAAGTGCAGCAGCATGGTCGAGATTGTGCCCCCGCTGGGGTGGCAGTCTCCCGGGGAATCGATGTCCGGTCGGCCGGAAACTGGGGCGGCATCGGAATCACTGAAGGCCACGCCCGCCGCGGCATCGAGTCGACCCGCCACCGGGCAACCGACCCCAAGAGCGGGTGCAGGCCGCGCGGCGAAAGCAAAGCCCTCTAACCAACCCCCCGTTCAGGGGAAAAAGAAGGTCGCTGACGCCACCGAGCCTGCGCCAAGCACCGCCCGAAATTCAGCCGAGCGGCCAGACGTCGCAAAGAGTGCCGCCGCATCCGTCGCCGCCTCGCTTGTGCCCACACCGACCACGGCTGCCGAAGTGCCCCCCTCGGCTTCGACGGATGCCCCCCCGCCGGCAGAGCCCCCGCAATCGACTTCGCCCCCGGAGCCAACTGCCCAGACAGGCGAGCCCGGCAGCGCCTGGGAGGCTGCCGAAGGGGGCACGGCCGGCGAAGCGGCGCAAGGGGGCCCGTGGGTCACGTCGCCGGTGGCCGTTGCTCCGGCGGAATTGCTGTGGCGCAAGTGGCTGCTTCTGGCGGCCGCCCCCGTGGTGGGGGTGGTCATCGGGGTCACGATCTGGTCGTTCCTTCCGTCATCGCGCGGCCCGGAACCACCGGGGCCCGTGACGCCGGTTGAGCCGGAGAAGGTCCCGATCGTCGAAGAGCCACCGAAAGAGAAGGCGGAGCCGGTTGCCTCGCGGCTCGACCCACGGTGGCTGCCCCTCGAGACGCGGCTGTTGGTGAGTCTGCGGTCGTCCCACTTGGCGGGCCGGAAAGCATTCGACTCGGCCACGCCGTTGGCCGGCCCGGCTTGGCAGATGATGAGCCGGCTGGTCACCGCGTTCGGACTGAAACTGGAGACGATCCACCGCCTGAGCTGGGCCGCGACGGAACTGGGCAACTGGCCCGATCCCGGGCTGGTCGTGGTCGAGCTGGAGGAGGGGCAGGACGCGGGCGTTTTTCGCCGCGTTGGCCGGCCCGCCGAGATCCTGGTGGAGGGCAAGGTCGGTCGGCGTCTGCCCCGGGGTGGATGGCCCCACCCGTTTGTGGTCGTCGACGAGCTGACCATCGTCACCGGCCGCGAGGAGCTGCTCCAGGAGCTTGCCGACCGGAGCGAGCCGGCCCTGGCAAGCTTGCCCATCGATCGGCTCTTCAAGTCGATGAGCCCGGATGCCGATGCCCTCGTGTTGGTCGATTTGGCTTCGGCCCGGTCGGCGGGCTGGCGCTTGCCGACGTCGCTGATGGACGTCTGGCCGGCCGGGCGCCACGCGTGGCACGTCGCCTGGGAAGTGCCCCAAGGGCTGGGGGTCTCAATCCGCACCGGGCAGACGGGCGTGAGCGAGCTTGCGCTGGTCTGCGAGGGCGAGACCGCGGCTCAAAGCGTGCATGCCGCACTGGGCGAGCTGATTCCGGGCGCCGGGACGGCGCTCGGTGGGCAAATGAAGTCGCTTGCCCAGCGGCGCGAGTCGGGCCGGATCGACGCGCCCGCCGCCGATCAGTATGAGACGCTGTTGACCGGAGTATCGGCTGCGCTCGGTGCCGCCCGATGGGAGATCATCGACGAAACCGTCTGGCTCCGAGTCGACTGGGGCGCCGGCGTATCGGACCTGGCCGTGGCGGGGGCGGGAAGTCTGCCGGCAATCCGTGCCGCGTGGCTCGACGCCGCGCTGGTGGCCGACGACGCGAACCATCGCGGGCTCCTTGCCAGTCTTCGCGGGCACCACCAGGCGAAAGGGAGCTTTCCCGCCGGTGCAGGGGGCTCGTCGCTACTGGCGCCCGAGACCCGCCTGAGCTGGATCGCCACGGTCTTGCCCTTCTTCGACCAAGAAGACTGGCATCAGGAGCTTCAGTTCGGGTATCCCTGGAACAGCCCTCAGAATCGCCCGGTCACGCGGCGGCGGCTCGATTCGGTGGTCAATCCGGCCTTGGGACCGAGCAACACGGAGGCCGGGTTCCCGGTAACTCACTATGTCGGGGTGGCCGGAGTCGGCCCCGGCGCGGGCACGCTCGAGCCGGGGCACTTTCGGGCCGGCGTGTTTGGATTCAATCGTACCACCCGATTGGACGATATCCCCGACGGAGCCAGCAACACCATCGCGATCTTGGGGGTGACCAAACGGCTCGGGGCGTGGGCGGCGGGCGGAAACGCGACGGTCCGGGCGCTGACCAAGCCGCCCTACGTCAACGGTCCCGACGGATTTGGAAGCGGCCAACCGGACGGCATGTTGGTCGGCATGGCCGACGGGTCGGTCCGCTTCGTCTCCAAGGACATCGATCCGACCGTATTCGAGCAACTGGCCACCGTGGCCGGCGGAGAAAACACAACGGTGGCCGCTTTGGAGTCGACGCCCATCCCGCGGCCGACGGCTCCGCCCAACCTCGCGGCGCCCGAACCCAAGCAACCTGCCCAGCAGCCTCCCGAACGGCCCGGCCCGGCCCCCAAGAGCCCAGAGCCTGCTCCGGGCGACTTGGCCGGCGGTCCAGATGCGAAGCCGGCCGCGCCGGTCGCGGTCGACGTCGAGGCCCGGCTCGAAACCCGCATCCTCCAGATCGGCTTCCCCGGCGTCCCGCTTGGCGATGCGGTCGAGTTGGTGGCCCAACTGAGCGCGTTGCCGATCACGTTCGATCTGGATGCGATGATCGAGCTTGGCGTCACGATCCACGACCCGGTCACCGTCGAGCTTTCCGACGCTACGTTGGGCGAGGTCGTCGAAGCCGTGCTTGCGGCCCGAGGGCTCACCTACGTGGTCGATCGGGGCCAGATCCTGGTCACCAGTCCCGAGAAGAAGCAAAGCTCGCTGCGAGCCGTGAGCTACACGGTGTCGGACCTGACCGGCCCCGAGCCGGACGGCACGGCAGAGTTCGCCGAACTGGTCACGCAACTCGTGGCACCCGACTCCTGGCGTCCGGCGGGCGGCCAGGGGACGATCGAATCGGCACCAGGCGTGCTCAAAGTGGTGCAGACCGGCGCCGTCCACGCCCAGGTCCTCGCGTTCTGCGAGCGACTGCGCACGGCACGCGGCCTGCCGCTGCGAAGCCGACGCGACCCGGCGAAGTTCTCGCTGGACACCCGGCTGGACCGAGCCCAGGCGAAACTGAGCCGGCCGATCGAGGCCAACTTCCGGACGCCGACGCCGCTGGTACGGATCGTTTCGGACCTGGAGGCGTTAAGCGGGACGTCGATCTTCATCGACTGGGCCGCGCTGGGGGCCCAGGGGATAGCGCCCGCGATGGAAACGACGCTCGAGGCCGACGGCCAGTCGCTCGCCGAGGCGTTGGATGGGATGCTGCGGCCGATGGGCCTGGCCTACCGGGTCGTCAACGGCGACACGCTGGAAATCACCAGTCGAAAGGTCGTCTCCGCCCGGCTCGAGCGGGAGTTTTATCCCTTGACCGGTCTGCTCACGGAGGGGGTGACTCCCGGCTCCCTGATGGGGAAGATCCAGGACCAGGTGGCCGGGGCTACGTGGGCCGACGCGGGCGGGCCGGGTGTGCTCCATTTCGACGAGCCGTCGAAGTGCCTCATCGTGCTCCAATCCCAGCCGGTCCAGTCCGAGCTGGAGGGCCTGCTCGCGCGGTGGCGGGCCGAGCGCGCGGAAGCGGCGAAGGCGAATCGGTAGGGTCGGGCGGCCACGGCGGGGCCGCGTGGAATTATCCTGCCGGTTTTGCGCTTGCTTTTCCGCGCCAATGTGCGAAAATACGGGGAAAGAGGAAGTTTCGCCTGCTCCGATGACGATTCGAGAAACATGAGTTCCCGTTGGGCCCGTTACTTCTGGTTCTACTTTAGCCCGCAGGGTCGCGGGGCCGGAGGAGATCTGTAAGCTCAACGAAACGAAGCGAGCAACTCAAAGCCCCGAGACCCGCAAGGATCTCGGGGCTTTTTTTGTGTGTGACCGGGATTGGTCCGTGTGTGTTTGGGAGGGAGAAGTACCCCCGCCGTGAGTCTCTGAAACGAGGGAGTCCCCAAGATGATTGTCGTGATGAGGAAGGGAGCCAGCCGGGAGCAGATCGACCACATGATCCGGCGGGTCAAGGAGCTTGGCCTGAAGCCGCACCCGATCTACGGGACGGAGCGGACCGTGATCGCCGCCATCGGCGACAAACGCGACGAGCACCGCCACTCGCTCGAAAGCGGGCCGGGCGTGTCGGCGGTGGTGCCGATCCTGGCCCCGTACAAGGTGGCCAGCATCGAGGTCAAGCCCGAGCGAACCGTGGTTCGCGTCGGCCCGTTGAACGTGGGCAACTGCCACCTGGGCGTGATCGCCGGACCCTGCTCGGTGGAGAGCGAAGCACAGACGCTCGCCACCGCCCGGGCCGTCAAGGCCGCCGGCGCCACCGCCCTCCGAGGAGGGGCGTTCAAACCACGCACCAGCCCCTACAGCTTCCAGGGACTCAAAGAAGAGGGGCTCAAGATCCTCGCCACCGCCCGGGAGGAAACCGGCCTGCCGGTCGTGACCGAGGTGATGGCGGCCGCCGACGTCGACCTGGTGGCCAGCTACGCCGACGTGCTCCAAATCGGCGCCCGAAACATGCAGAACTACCGGCTCTTGGAAGAGGCCGGGGCCGCGGGCAAGCCGGTGCTCCTGAAGCGGGGCCCTTGCGCCACGGTCGACGAGCTGCTTCTGGCCGCCGAGTACATCCTCAACGCGGGCAACCAGGACGTGATGCTCTGCGAGCGGGGGATTCGCACCTTCGAGTCACACACGCGATTCACCCTGCCCCTGGCCACCGTGCCCTACCTGCACGAGCGGACCCACCTGCCGGTGGTCGTCGATCCCAGCCACGGCACGGGCCACGCCAGCCTGGTCCCGAGCATGGCCGCCGCCGCGATCGCCGCCGGGGCCGACGGCCTGATCATCGAAGTCCACCCCGAGCCGGAGAAAGCCCTTTCCGACGGCTACCAGTCGCTCACCTTCGACCAGTTCGACCAGACCATGCAGCTCTGCCGCCGCGTGGCCGACGCCGTGGGTAAGCGGATCGAGACCGAGACCACGGAAGAGGCGTTGGTCGAGCCAGTGGTGTAATCGGTGTCTCGTCGGCGCCCATCTCAGGGGCGTTCGGCGCGAGCTTGCCTTGCGCCGACCACCTCAAAGAACCCGTTGGGAGAGTAGGTGAGATGATACTTCCCAGAAGAACAGCAATGCCGTTAAAGGTTCACCTGGGCGGCATTCTCGCAACTGCTGTTCTGTATCCCGTCCAATCCCGAAAGGGAGACTCCCGCGACAGCGAGAAACCAATTCAACCCAATAGGAATTTGTTACAGCGGGAAGTCTAGGCGACTTTGGAGAGAGGTGTTCGTTTGGGTAGTTGCTAACCCATGTTTGGTGTAGCGCGACGTAAGTTGTTGGGGCGTAAGGGGCGGATT
>CAZDHR010000221.1:0-11819 GCA_964505295.1 uncultured Planctomycetaceae bacterium | reverse complement strand
ACATCATCGGCTACGAGCACGGGTTCACGAACGAAGCGTACGACATCATGCGGGTGCTCGGCGGCGAGGAGCCGACGGTGCCCATCCCCGATTTCGAGGACGCCTACCAGACGCAGCGCGTGCTGGAAGCAGCCCTGCTTTCGGCCGCCGAGAGACGCCCCGTCCCGCTCGACGAGGTGAAATAACCACCAACGGGCGAAACAGCCCCGGCTGCAAGTCGCGTACCGACAGCATGACACCCGCGCGGCTTGCAGACCAATACGTCGCGACGTAGGGCGTCACGGACATACGGAGGCTGTCCGCGGCGCCCGCTTTTTGCGCCCCTTCGGTCCGACGCTGCCACGACTGGACTGGGGGCGGACTACTTCATGGCCGCATACGGCAGGCTGCAACGATAGCCTTCCTTCTCGGCCACCAGGTCCAGATAGAGCCCGGCCACCTCTTCCACAAGCGGCGTGAAGGGCTCCACCTCGGCCAGGCCCCGCCGGTCGATCACTTTCAGGTAGTGCCGGCAGCGGTCGCAGGCCTCGATCCAGCGGGCGTCTTCGCCGGCAACCGTCAGCCGGGTCAGGGTCGCCTCGTTCCCAGTTGCGCAGAACGGGCAAGCCAAGCGGCCGAACGGCCAACCATGTCCGCACAGGGAGCAGTGCAACACGCGGCGTCCGTCCTCGGGTCGGAGGCTCGCCAAGCCGGGCGTCGAGCCGCACGCCGGACACGAACCGTCCGACTCCGGCGGCACGCCCCCCGCCTCGACGACACATCGGACCGCGCACGTCACCAGCGGCGCAGCCACCAGGCGGCCGACCAGGAGCAACAGCTCGGGCGACACGTCCAGGCGCCCGGCGACCGACGCGAGGTGCTCCTCGTCGGAGCCGAACGCCGCCCATCGGATCAGCGATTCCAACCGCCCGGGCTCGCTGTCCACGGCAGAGCGTAGCCGGGATAGATCGGCGCCGAGGTTCCCGAACTGACGGCACGCGAGGGCGATGGCGTCGAAGAGCCGTCGGGCCTGCGCGGCGTCCACCGGCACCATCTCCGGGGCAAGGGCCGGGCATCGGCGCTTACCCGGGCTTTCTGGAATCGAGCTCGACGCCCGTGCAACGTTGGGATCGGCAAGGGCTGCCAGCACGGCGGCCTGAGCCTCGAGCACATCCGCTCGCAGGCGGACATAGTCGTCGGAGACCCCCTCGCGGCCGAGCAGCGCTCGGAGACGCTTGACGACCGGTCCCACGTCGAAAGCCTCGCCGGGAGTGTCCATCTCGTTCATATCGTGGTCGAATGCCAGGCCGTGGCCGCCTGCGGCTTTTCGCCCTCGTTCCCAAGCTCCGGCTTGGGAACGCGCTTTTGGAAAGCTCCAGCTTTCGCGATCCGGTGCGGAACTCCTCCCGGGTGCGAAGCGGAGCTTCGCAGAAGTCGGTTCCCAAGCTGGAGCTTGGGAACCAGGCCAAACGAAACGCGCCCTATTGTGTCCCGTATGTTCAAGCCATAGCCGTGCGTGCCCTCTTCACCGCGCTCGGGCCTCCTCAATCAGCACCTGGAAGATCCGTTCGTACTCCCGCACGGCTTCCATTTCCTCAAAAAGGCTGGGGCCGGCTTCGCGGAGGTCTTCTTCGATGGACTCCCGGTAGTCGCGGTCCGTGGCCAGGTCGACGGCGATCCTGACGTAATCCTCGGCGTCGGAGGCCACGCACTCGGCGATGCCCATCTTGCCGTAGCAGGCGAGCGTGAATCGCCCTCGCCGGAACTCGCCCGGCAGCGTGACAATCGGCCGGCCCACGGAGAACGCGTCGTAGGTGGTCAGCCCGCCGCCGAAGTGCAACGGGTCGAGGAGCACGTCGGCCGCGGCCACGAGGCTGAGGTAGTCGGGGTAAGGCTGCTGGGGCATCCAAACGATCCGGTCGGCCACGTCCGGCATTGCTTCGGCAAACCGGCTTTCGAGCGCGGCGGTGTTCGCCTCGTGCTGGTCCCGGGGCACGACGATCACGCCCGAGCCGTCCGCGCGGAGAATCTCGGCCAGGATGGGATCGAAGTCCGGATGGAACTTCTGGACCTGCTGGAGACAGGCGTACACGTGCTGCTCGTCGCCGAGGCCGAAATCCTCTCGCCCTTTGGGTGCGTCGGGCAGCGACGGCCGGCGCTGGTACGTCAGGAGCGTGCCCGCGCGGACGAGCCGCTCCCCATAGCGCCCGTCGGCGTCGGCAGGCTCCACCAGCCGGCTGGACAAGAAGCAATCCATCTGGGGAATCCCGGACGTCACGGGAAGCCCCCAACCGGTGCATTGTACCGGCGCCAGCCGGAAGAAGGGGAGGAAGTAATTGGCCGTGCCGGAGCCGACCTCCCAGTAGTACAACAGGTCGAAGCCGCCCGCGCGGATCGCTTGCGCGGCCGCGTCGACTCGATCCGGAACGGCCAGGACGTCGACCGCGTCGCTTTCGATCATCGATCGGAGCACGGCGGCCCCGGCCGGAGAGCAAACGACCACCGGCTCGAACAAGTCGGCGTCGAGGTTCTCCAGCACGCCCCCCAGGCAGCGAAGGAAGATCGCCTCGTGCGCGTCGCCCACGACGAAGCCGATCCGGTAGCGCCCTTCGCGCCCCCCGGGGGCCTCGCCCGGGTCCCAGTGGCGGAAGATCGCCGCGAAGGATTCCTTGATCGGGCGGTCGTTGCGCCCGTGAAACTGGAGATCGTAGGGGGGCCCGGTCCCGAGGATAGCGAGCTTCGACGGCTCGACGCGCAACTCCCGCTCGGCAAACCGCTCGATATCGGCCAGGAGCCGATCGCGGTATTCGTCGATCTCGTCCGCCGACTGGAACACGTTGGGGCAGAGCGTGGCCAATCTCAGCTCCCACAGCGGCTCCTCCGGCTGGATCTCTTGGATCCGGCGGTAGTCGGCCGCCGCCTCGTCGATCTGGCCCCGCTCCTCGTGGAGGATGGCCAGGTTGTGGTGGGCCTCGACGTCGTCGGGCGCGACTTCGGTCGCCTGCCGGTGGGCGGCCAGGGCTTCGTCGAAGTGGCCCAGGCCGCGCAGGGCGCACCCGAGGCGGTTGCAGGCCCTCACGTGGTTCGGCCGGAGGGCGAGTGCCTGCTGGTAACAAGCGATCGCTTCGGGGAGCTTGCGCGCGGCCGCCAGCGCATTGCCCCGATGGAAGTGGGCCTCGACGTAGCGCGGATTGATTTGCAGGGCCCGATCGCAGGCGGCCACGGCCTCGGGGAGTCTCCCCAGCTCGATCAGCGCACAGGCTAGGTTGCCGTGGGCGCGCACGTAACCCGGCCTGATCTCCAGCGCCCGCTGGTAGCAGGCCAGGGCTTCGTCGAGCCGGCCCTGGCCTTGCAGGAGGATGCCCAGGTTGTTGTGCGCCTCGACGTAGTCGGGCCGGATGGCCAAGGCCCTCTTGCAGCTCTGGAGGGCCTCGTCGACGTGCCCTTGCGCCCGAAGGATCACGGCCAGGTTGAAGTGGGCTTCGGCGTAGGCCGCGTCGATTTCCAGCGAGCGGCGGCAACCGGCCACGGCCTCGTCGAGCCGTCCCACGCTCAGATACGCCGCGGCCAGGTCGTTGTGAAACTTGGCCACCTGGGGCCGGAGCACCACCGCGCGGCCGAGCAGATCGACGGCCGCCTCGTGCTGCCGGGCCTGGAGGGCGAGCACTCCGAGCAGATTCAACGCCTCGGGGTGCTGCGGATCGACCGCGAGGATCTGCCGGCAGATCTGCTCTGCCTGGGGCAGCCGGCCGGCCCGATGATGGGCAATCGCCGCGGCCAGGGCTTCAGGCAGTGTCGCCATCGGGCTCCTTCTCGACGTCGCAGAGGAACGCCTTGTACTCGGGGATCATTGCGTCGGCGTCGCCCACCAGCGGGGTGAGCACGTTCGCGCTATCACCCGGCGCCAGGCCCTCGTAGCCGAAGTGCCAGACGATCGCCACTTGCTCGACGGGCCGGCCGTCCACCTCCAGCGGCTTCAGGCGACCCGACACCGAAGCAACCATGCTGATTTGGCCCCGGGGCGAGCGGATCGTCACGCGGTCGCCGTGGGCGATCCCCTTCGCCCGCGCCAACTCGCGGCTCATCTCCACAAAGGCATGGGGCACCAGCTCGACGAGCCAGGGCAGGTTCCGCGACATGGCCCCGCTCAGCCAGTGCTCGCCCACGCGACAGGTGGTCGCCACGATCGGGTACTCGGCGGCGCGGGCGAGCGCGTCCGTCTGCCACAGCCTTGCCAGCGGGTTGGCGTTCTGCGGCGAGAGGAGATTTTCGACCGGGCTCTCCAGCGGCTCGTAGTGTTCGGGGAGCGGTCCGTCGGCGAGCGACGGGGCGTAAAGACACCCATGCCCCTCGGGGAGCATGATGAACGCGTGCTTGCCGTCCGGGTGTTGCGAGCCGTCGGGCTTCTGGGGCGGAGGCCAGGCGCCGTCGGGCACGTCGCCGATCCAGCGGCCGCGCTGGTCGTCGTAGCGCACGACCGCCTTGGCCTCATCCCAAGGACGGCCCTGCGCATCGCAACCGGCCCGGTTGTAGAGAACCCGGCGGTTGGCGGGCCACGACCACGCCCAACTCGCGTGCAGCCCGAGCGGGTCCCGGGCGGGTAGCGTGAGCCGGCGTCGGGCCATCTGGTTGCCGGCGTCGGTCCAGCTCCCGCAATAGAGCCAGTTGCCCGAGGCGGTCGTGCCGTCGTCGCGCAAGAGCGTAAACGACGGGACCTGGTCGCCCCGCTGGAACCGCTTGGCGCCGGCGTCCAGCTCGACGTCGGCGAGGAACCGGCCGTTGATCTCCCGGGCCACGAGCGCCGGATCGGGATCGTCGCCATAGTCCCACGTGAGATGGACGATCGGCTCGGGGAAGACGCCGCCCTGCGCGTAGAGCCCTTTCAACTCCTTCACCAGCCGGTCGAGGATCCCCAGGTCGCTTCGCGCGTCGCCCGGCGGATCGATGCCCGCCCGCCGCCACTGGGCCCAGCGCCCCGAGTTGGTCACGCTCCCTGCCTTCTCCATGCCGGCCGCCGCGGGGAGGAGGAAGACCTCAGTCTCGACCTGGTCGGGTTGCGTGCCGGGCCGCTTCCAGAACGTGGCCGTCTCGGTTTCCCAGAGGTCGACCGCCACCAGCCAGTCGAGCTTCTCCAGGGCCTCGCGCGCGCGGCTTGCATCGGGGCCGCTGACGGCCGGGTTCTGGCCGAACGCCAGAAGCCCGCGAACCTCGCCCCGGTGCATCGCCTCGAACATGGCCACCTGGGAGCAGTCGCCGTCGTGCTTGGGGAGGTAGTCGTAGGCGAACTGGTTGGCCCCGGTCGCGTGCGAGCCCCACCAGGCCTTGAGCAGGCTGACCGCGTATTTCGAGTAATTGCCCCACCAGTTGGCGCTTTGGGGATCGGCCGTGGTCGGCGTCGACGCCCCGACGTACTCGGCCAGCGTGGCGTGCTCGGGCGAGGGGCTCTTCAGGTAGCCGGGCAGCAGATCAAACAGCAGCCCGTGATCGGTCGACCCCTGCACGTTCGCCTCCCCGCGCAGGGCGTTGATGCCGCCGCCGGCGATGCCGACGTTGCCCAGCAGGAGCTGCAAAACCGCGTAGCTGCGGATGTTCTGCGTTCCGTGGGAGTGTTGCGTGGCCCCCATGGCGTAGAGGATCGTGCCGGCGCGGTCCGGGCGGCACGTGCTCGAGAAGGTCTCGGCCACCTCGCGGAGCTTGTCGACGGGCGTGCCGCAGACGCGGGAGACGGTCTCGAACGTGTATCGGGCGAAGTGCCGCTTGAGGAGCTGGAACACGCAGTTCGGGTCCTCCAGCGTCGCGTCGATCTTGACCCGGCCCTCGCCGTCCCGCTGAAAGCCCCAGTGCTCCCGGGTGTACCGGCCGTTCTCGATGGGGCCGAAGCGCCCGGCGTCGAACTCGAAATCCGGGTCGACCAGGAAGCCGGCGTTGGTATGGGCGACCAGGTACTCCCGGTGCACCCGTCCCTGCTCCAACGCGTGGCGGATCAGGCAGCCGACCAGCGCGACGTCGGTCCCGGCGCGGAGCGGCGCGTAGACGTCGGCGACGGCGGAGGTCCTCGTGAACCGGGGATCGACGGAGATCAGCTTGGCGCCCCGCTCTTGGGCCTTTCCTACCCACTTCATGGCAAGGGGGTGATTTTCGGCGGCGTTCGAGCCGATGATCATCAGGCAATCGGCGTTGGCCAGGTCGGTCCAGTGGTTGGTCATCGCGCCCCGGCCGAAAGAGACCCCGAGGCCGGCGACGGTCGAACTGTGACAGACGCGGGCCTGATGTTCCAGGTAGACCAGGCCCAGCGCTCGGGCCAGTTTGCCCAGCGTGTAGCACTCCTCGTTGTCGAGCGCCGCCCCGCCGAGGCAGCCGATCGCCTCCGTGCGGTGGACCGTGCGGCCCTGCGGGTCGGTGGTGGTGAACGAGGCGTCGCGGGTCTTCTTGACAAGCTCGGCGATCCGGCGGACGGCCCAGTCCCAGTCCTTTTCCTCCCACTCCTTGGCGCCTGGGGCGCGGTGCCTGACCGTCGTCAGGCGCCGGGGGTTCTCGGCGACCTGGACCAGGGCGCTTCCCTTGGCGCAGAGCGCCCCGCCGTTGATTGGGTGGTCGGGGTCCCCTTCCACGTGCGCGAGCTTGCCTTGCGAGGCGACGAGGATGGCCCCGCACCCCACGGCGCAATAGGGGCAGATCGTGGTGGTCATCTTGCCGCGCTGGACGACCGCCTGGGCGGCCCGCGCCCGGCTCGGGCCGAGATCCACGCCCAAGAACCCGAACAGGGACCCCGAAGCCGCCAGAAAGGTGCGCCGCTTGATCTTCATTCGTTTCCCCGCCGCAAGGCCGTGAACCGCACCCCTCGGGCAGGTGTGGCCCGGGGGCCGGATTGCGCGTGTCGAGTGCAAGCCGGTTACAATCCCTAACGTGGGGCACGTCTCCAACGTGCCCCACCAATGCGCCCCCGGTGCACGCATGGTGACCGTGCAGGACTCTATTACACTGTGCCGTACGTCGGCTCGTCAAGCCGAACCTTGCCGCAGGTTTACAGGGGCCGGGTCGTGCGGCAATAATGCAATCGTGAGGAGAAGGACAACAGAAGTCCCCGGAAGCAGGGCTTAGCACCGACACTTCCATGAGTGTCGTTGTTCGCTGGAGCGAACAAGCGTCTTTTCGCGGAGCGAAAAGCGACTATTGCGACAGTAGTTGATGCGCCGATCCTTATCCTCTTCGCCCTCGGCCAGTGTTTCGCACGCCGAATCGCCATGATCATGCTGGAGAAAATGCTCGTCAGTCTCGCGTTTGCCCTGGTGACCGCCGGGTGCGGATGCCGCGATGAGGCGTCGTCGGGCGAAGTGGGCTCGCGCGCCACGACCGCGAAACGTTGGCGGCAACATCCACCCGCGCGAGAATCGCCCGAGAGCGCCCCCGAGCAGCCGAATGGGAAGAACGACCCTGCCCCTGCCCACGCCGACGTCCCACCGGCCGACGCCGAGTGCGAGCCGGCAACGTCGCCGGGCGCAGCGCAGACGGAGGACCCGGCCGGCGGGGACGAAGCGAAGATCTCGAATCCGGGGCCGGGCGTCATCACCCTCAGCACGGACGACTGCGACGTGTGGCCCTCGTACGACTGGCCTCTGGAGATGCAGATCGAGGTGCTCGAATTCCCCGAACGGATCACCAAGCCCGCCCCCCCGATCCCCGACGACTGAACGCTCATGCCGGAAAGCCCCGCGTCCACGCGCTACGACGGGGTCATCTTGCAGCAAGGCGAGCTTCCGCTCCGGCCCGAGGGCTGGGTCCATCCTGCGGAGGAGCCCCGATGCACGTCGGCCCTGATCTGGCCCCAAGGGGAACGCCCCCCTCGCGACAACACGCTGCTGGCCGATCCGTACTTCCCCGGCCGCGGGTTTCGCGAGGCCGCTCCGGGATTTTGTCGCATGCCGACGTGGTGGTGCCCGGCCACGGTCCGCCGATCACGATCACGTCGGCGCTGCTGAGAGATCTCCTCGCCGGCTTCCCGGCGGCGGAACATGCCGAGCGGTGTTTGGAGGTGGGCGAAGCGATCGAGCGCCGGCTCGACGAGCTTCGGGACGGCGAGTCGGCCGGCCGGTCTTCTTGAGCCGCGTATGACGGACGAACCGGCGGAGACTCCATGGTTGTCGCCGCTTGCGCAGGAGGAGCAAAGCGGGCGGCTGGGCACGTCGAGTTCCGCGGCGCCGAGAGCCGGGGGCTACAGCGCTTGCCCAGGCTGCGGTACACTATGGGCGACACATCCGGGCGTGGCTTCCTTTGGAATCCATCTGACCCAACCAGCCGTCGAAGGCCTTGGCCTAGAGGGCGACCGCGTCCGCGAGCCCCCCGGGAGTGGAGATCCGTCATGAGATCGCGAATCGCGCAGTGGATCGGGCTTGCCGTGGCGGGGCTGGCATGGTCGACGGCGGGTCTCGCATGGGGCCACCCAGGTGACGACGCGGCCGGAGCGCCCCAAGAGGCACGCGCGGTCAGGGCATCGGAAAGTCGGGCCCGGGAACGTCCGGGGCAGCGGGGGGCCCCATCGCGGCAACATGGGGTAAGCGGCGAGGAGCTGTTCGCTGCGCTCGATCTCGGCCGGCCGGGGCTGGAAGCCGTGCGAGAAGCGGTCGATCGGGGCGACTACCCGGGCGCCGCCGCGGCCTGGGCCGAGCACTTCCGCCGTCGCGAGAGGCCCACGCCCCATTTCTCCCGCGAAGCGTGGCCCGAGTTCATCCGCCGCGAAATGCCGCAGCTCGTGGGGCCGATTCTGAGCCGGGCGGACCAAGTCGCCGCCGGCAACCTCGCCCACCCGCCCTTGACCCTCCCGGTCGAGGAAGGCCGGATCGACTGGCTCCACAATCCGACGAAGGATACCAACTACATCTCCATCGTGGGCAGCATGTGGTTGATGAACTCGCTCGGTCGGGCGTACCTGCTCACCGGCGACGAGAAGTACGCAAAGACCTTCGCCTGGGTGTTCGAGTCGTGGTACGACCACCTGCCCGAGATCCTCGCGTTCCAGGGAAACCTCGGCTTCAACCCGGTGTTTCACGCCTACTATCCGGGCATCCGCTCGCGGATTCTCGTCGACGACTACTACTGCCTGGCACGCAGCCCGGCGCTGACGCCCGAGGTGCACCTGAAGCTGATGAAGCACCTGCTGGACAACGTGCGGTGGCTGGAGAAGCGGAACCGGCAGTACCGCGTCGGCAATCAGCAGGTGGCGGCGGTGCTCGGCTTGGGGATCGTGGGCATGGTGTTCCCGGAGTTTCAGGACGCCGAGCGGTGGGTCGCGCTGGCCGAAACCCGGATGAAGGAGCACCTCCAGCGCGACTTCAACGCCGATGGCGGACACAGCGAACTCTGCACGCAGTACCACAACACGGTGCTCCGCGACGTCGGCTACGTGGCGCTCACGGCCGAGCACAACGGGCGCCCGAGTCTCGTAACCTCCGAAGCGGGGCCCCTGTTGGAACGGGCGTACGGGTGGCTGGCGGCCATCGTGATGCCCGGCGGCCAGACGCCCGCTCTGCACTCGGCGGCGTTCGCCACCGACTGGGCCGTACACCTGCGGCTCGCGGCCCACTACTTCCAGCGGCCCGACTTCGCCTGGCTTGCCCAGCGATTCTGGAGCCAAGGGGCCGTGCCGAACGCCAAGTCGCCTTTCTCCTTCGCCAACTACATGATCAACGAGACGTTGTCGTCCGGCGAGCTGGCGCGGCTCGATCCCCAGCCTCCGGACTTCCTCAGCACGCATCTCGACACCTCCGGATTCGCCGTGATGCGGACCGGATGGGAGCCGGACGATCGCTTTCTGATCTTCCAGTACGGCTGGGGCACGACCGGGCACGCCTATCCCGGCGCGCTGCACTTCTGCCTGGCGATGAACGACGAACTGGTGGCCACCGGCCCCGGCTCGCCGCTGAGTTACCGGCACCCGGCCTACCGCTACTGCCACTCGACGCCCAGTCACAACCTGGTCAGCATCGACATGCGAAGCCACGCGTCGCAGGCCGGCAAGGCCGTCGGCGGCAAGCTGCACACGTACGCCGATCTGCCCGGCGCCTGGTACGTGCGGGGCGATCACGAGGGATACAAGAAGACGTTCGGCGCCACGCACGCCCGAAGCATCCTCGTCGTCAAGGACGGGCCGATTCTGATTCGCGACCTGATTCACGGCGGAGCGGGCCACCAGGCGCAGTGGAGCTTCCACACGCCGCTGGAGTTGGCCGTGGAGGAAGATCGCAGCGCCGTGCTGCGGGGCCGCCGCGAGTACCGGCTCGTTCCGGCCTTTCCCGATGAGATCCGCTCCGTCGTCACCGACGAGCGCTGGGAGACGGTCCTCCCCCGAGACTGCCAGCCGGACGACTGCGGCAAGCTGATCCCCGTGTTGCGATACCAGAAGCCGATCACGGACGACGGCGTGCAGTTCTGCGTGGCCATCTCCGAGGGCCCCTGCCGCGTCGAGCCGATCGGCAGGCGCGCTTTTCGACTCGACGCGGGCGATTCGAGCTACCTGGTCCTCTACCGAGACGAAGCGGAGCACGCCAGCACGGGCGGTGCGGCCACGGACGCCGAATGCGCGTGCATCCGGTTCCAAGGATCGCCGCCGGCGCCCAACCGCGCGTGGGTCGTCCAAGGCCGAGAACTGGAGATCGACGGCAACCGCTGGCTCCAGGCCGACTCACCTCGCACCGTTGAACTGCCGGCACCGTGATCGTGAAGGGAGCGACGGCTGGCTGCGGCCGGCTCGACGTCATGAGGCGCGATTGTCGTTTAACCGCAAGCCGAAGGGGTGCGCGAGCAGGGAAGGCCGCTTGGCGATCCCGCGCACGCCTTCGGCTTGCGGTTAAACGAGTGCCACTTGCCATTTGCCATTTGTCACCTCGTCACTTGAACGGCGTCGCCAGCCAAGGAGGAATGACCGTGAAGACCCTTTCGCTTGTGGGACTGGTTCTGGCCACTGTGGCCGGGTTGAGTCGATTGGCGTTGGCCGAGCCGCCCGCCAAGGTGCTGCGCGTACGCCGCACCGAGGATTTTGCCGTCAACGGACAGGGCGACGCGGCGGCCTGGAAAGAGGTCGCCTGGGAGCCGCTCAACTTGCGAAAGACGGGCGGCCACTCGTACCCGACGCGCGTCAAGGTGCTCTACTCCGAAACCGGCCTCTACGTGCTCATGGAGGGCGAGGACCGCAAGGTCACGGCCACGATGAGCAAGGATTTCCTCGACCTGTGGAACGAAGACGTGTTCGAGTTCTTCCTCTGGCCCGACGAAGAGCATCCGGTCTATTTCGAATACGAGATCTCGCCGCTGGGGTTCGAGCTTCCGATTCTCATCCCCAACCTGGGCGGCCGGTTTCTCGGCTGGCGCCCCTGGCACTACGAAGGAAAGCGAAAGACTCAGAAGGCCACCGCGACCGCGGGCGGTCCCAAGAAGTCCGGCGCCAGCGTGAAAGGCTGGACGGCCGAGGTCTTCGTTCCCTACGACCTGCTCGAGCCCCTCGGCAACGTCCCCCCGAAGCCGGGCACTCGCTGGAGGGCCAACTTCTATCGCGTCGACTACGACGACGGCCGGACCACGAGCTGGGACTGGGCTCGCGTCGGCCCGAGCTTCCACGAGTTCGAGAAGTTCGGCATGCTCGTGTTCGAGTAGCGGTCTGCGTGGTACGCCCGGAACGAAGTGATCGGCGTGTGCCCTGGGAAGACACGCCCTTCGCTGCGCTTTTTGATGCTGCGCTAGCACGATATCCTTCGGGAAAACGACAGGCTCGTGCACACCAACCCGAAGCGCCAGCGAGGAAGAACTCACGTCGCAACTCATTTCCTCGCTTGCGCTTCGGGCTGGTG
>CAZDHR010000220.1:0-11909 GCA_964505295.1 uncultured Planctomycetaceae bacterium | reverse complement strand
CGGCGCCGGCCACTACGTCAAGATGGTCCACAACGGCATCGAGTACGGCGACATGCAGCTCATCTGCGAGGCCTACTGGATGCTCAAGCACGCCCTGGGCCTATCCAACCAGGAGCTGTACGACGTCTTCGCCGAGTGGTACCAGGGCGAGCTGAACAGCTATCTGATCGAGATCACCCGGGACATCTTCAGCGTCACCGACGACGAGACCGGCCGGGAGCTGGTCGACCTGATCCTCGATACGGCGGGGGCCAAGGGGACGGGCAAGTGGATGAGCCAGTTGGCGTTGGACCTGGGCGCGCCCAGCACGCTGGTGACCGAGGCCGTCTACGCCCGGTCGCTCTCGGCGATGAAGGACGCCCGGGTTCGGGCGAGCAAGGTCCTTACCGGTCCGTCGGGCACGTACGGCGGCGACAAGACGGAGTTCATCGAGCAGATCCGCCAGGCCCTGTACGCCTCGAAGATTTGCAGCTACGCCCAGGGATTCGTCCAGCTCCGCGCGGCAGCGGCCGAGTACCAGTGGCCGCTCGATTTCGGGGCGATCAGCCTATTGTGGCGGGGCGGCTGCATCATTCGGGCGGTGTTCCTGGAGCGGATCAAGGAGGCCTTCGACGCCCAGCCCGACCTGGAGAACCTGCTCCTGGCCCCCTACTTCCACGAGGCGGTCGAGAAGGCCCAGCCCGCCTGGCGAAACGTGGTCAAGACGGCGATCGACCTCGGCATCCCGACCCCGGCGTTCTCCACGGCCTTGGCCTACTACGACGGCTATCGCTCCGAGCGCCTGCCGGCCAACCTGCTCCAGGCCCAGCGCGACTACTTCGGCGCCCACACGTACCGCCGCGTCGACAAACCGGACGCCGAAGAGCCGTTCCACACCGACTGGATCCGCGAGCGCAAGCAGCCCGAGTAGTGCATGTCTCACTCGATCGTGATCTTCGGCGCGTCGGGCGACTTGACCAGCCGGAAGCTGGTGCCGGCGCTGTATGAGCTTTGTCGCAAGGGCCGTTTGGTGGCGCCCGTGCGGATCGTGGGCTTCTCGCGCACGCCGTTTGAGCACGCGGCGTGGCGCGAGAAGCTGGCCGAGTCGACCGCGCACTTCGTGGGCCATTCGTTCGATCGCGCGGCGTGGGATTCGTTCGCCCAGTCGGTCTTCTACCAGCCCGGCGACGTGGGAAAGCCGGACGATTTCCGTGCCCTGGGCAAGCTGCTCGACGAGTTGGAGGGCGACGGGGGGGCCAACCGCGTCTACTACCTCGCGACCGCGCCCCGCTTCTACGAGCCGGCCATCGCTCATCTGGGAGAAACGGGCCTGGCAAAACATCCGGACCTGGTGCGCCGCGTGGTGATCGAGAAGCCGTTCGGCATCGACCTCGAAAGCGCCCGGCAGCTCAACGAGGCCGTGCACCGCGTCTTCTCCGAGGGCCAGGTGTATCGGATCGATCACTACCTGGGCAAGGAGACCGTGCAGAACGTGTTGGTGTTCCGGTTTGCCAACGCGATCTTCGAGCCGGTCTGGAACCGCAACTACGTCGACCACGTGCAGATCACCGCGGCCGAGGAGGGGACCATCGGCCACCGCGGCGGCTACTACGACTCGGCCGGCGTGCTGCGCGACATGTTCCAGAACCATCTGCTGCAACTGTTGACGCTCACGGCGATGGAGGCCCCGGCCCGATTCGAGGCCGACGCGGTCCGCGACGAGAAGGTCAAAGTGCTCCGGGCGATCCGGCCCATGCGGCCCGAGGACGTGGCGACCGCGACGCTCCGTGGCCAGTATCGCAAGTACCGCGACGAGCCGGAGGTGGGCCCGCAAAGCCACACGGCCACGTTCGCCGCCGCGCGCCTGTGCGTCGAGAACTGGCGTTGGCAGGGCGTTCCCTTCTATTTGCGATCGGGCAAGGCCATGTCGTGCCGGACCACGCAGATCGTGATCCAGTTCCGCCAGCCGCCGCACATGCTGTTCGAGGGCGGGCCGCGGAGCGTCCACGAAGCGAACCGCCTGGTGATCCAGGTGCAGCCGGCCGAGGGCATCCAACTGCACTTTCAGACCAAGGTGCCCGACGCCGGCACGCGGCTCCGCCTGACCGACCTCAACTTCCGTTTCCGCGAGCGGTTCGCCGACGAGATCCCCGATTCCTACCAGCGACTGCTCCTGGACGTGCTCGGCGGCGACGCCAGCCTGTTCAGCCGCAGCGACGAGGTCGAGCTGGCTTGGGGGATCATCGACCCGATCGTCAAGACGTGGACCGAGCAGGGACTCCCCAAGCTCGCCCTCTACGAGGCCGGCGAATGGGGCCCGCCAAGCTGCACTGAATGGATGCAACGCCAGGACCGGGAGTGGTTTGACATGTGTCCCGTGCTGGATTAGCAGGGAAAGATCAGGGGAACGAACTCTCGCAAAGGCGCCAAGACGCAAAGGAAAGAAGAAGAAGAAGAGAGAGTAGGGGAATGGGGACGTGGTCAGTTTACGCTAATCACCCTTCACGGCGTTCCGGCAAGCTTGGGTCCTCTTCGTTTCCTCTCACGCTTCCTTGCCTAATTCCTCTGGTTCGCTTTGCGTCTTAGCGCCTTTGCGAGAGATATTCCTTCCGGCTCATCCTTGATCCCGTCTTCACCCGTCATGCCGCCCAGTCTCCCCCACCTCCGCCTTGGCCCGATCACGATCGACTTCCCGGTCGTCCTGGCGGCGATGGCCGGCTATACCGATTGGCCGACGCGGCGGATCGCCCGGCGGTTCGGGGCCGGGCTGACGATCTCGGAGGTGCTGCTCGATCGGTTCGTGCTTAGCGTGACCCGGGGGAAGAAGGCGAAGCGGTACCTCCGCGTGACCGACGAGGATCATCCCGTCGGGGCCCAGTTGATGGGAAGTGAGCCGGAGGAGGTCGCCGCGGCCGCGATCAAGCTCGTTGAGGCGGGGTTCGATCTGGTCGACGTCAACTTCGGCTGTCCGGTGAGGAAGGTCGTGAGCAAGTGCCGGGGCGGGCATCTGCTCACCGATCCGGATCGGGCGCTGGAGATCGTGGCCCGAGTGCGCGAGGTCGTGCCGCCCGAGATCCCGGTCACGGTCAAGATGCGACGCGGCATGGACGAAACCGACGCAAGCCGCGAGAGCTTCTTCGCCATCTTCGACGGCGTGTTCCGATCGGGCGTCGCCGCCGTCACGGTCCACGGCCGCACGGTCCGGCAGCGGTACGAGGGCCCCAGCTCGTGGGCGTTTCTGGAGGAAGTGAAGCGGCACGCCGGCGAGCGCACGGTGCTGGGAAGCGGCGACTTGTTCACCGCCGGGGATTGCCTGGACATGTTCGCCCAAACCGGCGTCGACGGCGTCACCGTCGCCCGGGGCGCGATCGGCAACCCGTGGATCTTCCGAGAGGCCCGCGCGTTGGCGGCCGGCCGTGCGTTGCCCGATCTTCCGAGCCTGTTCGAGCAGCGGGACGTGATCGCCGAGCACTACCGTTTTGCCGAGGAGATCTACGGCCCCGCGCGCTGCTCTACGGTGATGTGCAAGTTCGGAATCAAGTATTCCCGCCTACACCCGCAAGCCGAGCGGGTCCGCGACGCGTTCGTCATGGTGCAAAGCCGGGACCAATGGCATCAGCTCCTCGACCGCTGGTACGCCGAAGACATCCCGGGCCGCCAGCCGGAGCTTCCGTGAACGTGGCCACGAGCGAGCGGAGCGAGCCAGCCTGTGAGTCGGGTTCACGAAGCCTCTCCCCCGTCCCTGTCAGAATGGCAGCCGGTTTGGGGCCCTTTTCGGCGATTTTGCCGGGGGTGGCGGGCTGGTTGGGGGTTGATGACGGTAGCGGGGGTGGCTAAGTGGTTTTGACGTTTGGAGTTAACGACGGCCCTGGTTTTGGCGCGCCAGTTGCTCCCACCATGCTCGACTACTCCCGTCGTGCGCCGATTTGGCAGCCGCGTTTTGGCATCGGGGGGCTGGAACAGGGGAGAGCGTCGGCGGAAGATAACCCCGGTTTGAAGAGTGTTGGAGCTCTGGATCCTTGGCGTTTTGGAGGCGAGCGAGATATGGCGAAGAAGAAGAAAGCTGCGAAAAAGAAGAAGTCGGGCGGGAAGCTGAAGCTTCAGCCTTTGGGGGATCGGGTGGTGGTTGAGCGGGACGAGTCGGAGGAGGTGACGGCCGGCGGGATCGTGCTGCCCGACACGGCCAAGGACAAGCCCGCCCGGGGCACGATCGTCAGCGTCGGCGACGGTCGCTTGCTGGAGGACGGCACGCGGGCCCCGTTCCAGGTGAAGGTGGGCGACCACGTGCTGTTCAGCTCGTACGCCGGCGACACGTTCGAGATGGACGACCGGGAATTGGTGCTGATGCGCGAGGACGACATCCTGGCGGTGATCGAGTAGCCGAAGCCGGCCGACCGTCGACGCGCCCGGCGCGACCGGGCGGTGGAACCTCACAAGAAAACAGACCCGTGGCGGCCGCTCGGCTTGCCCCATTCAAGTAAGGAGAAACCATCTATGGCCAAGATGATTGCTTTCGACCAGGAGGCCCGCGACGCGATGCGCCGGGGCGTCTCCAAGCTGTCTCAGGCGGTGAAAGTCACCCTGGGCCCCCGCGGGCGCAACGTCATCCTCCAGAAGAGCTTCGGCTCGCCGACCGTGACCAAGGACGGCGTGACCGTTGCCAAGGAAATCGACCTGGAGGACGTCTACGAGAACATGGGCGCCCGAATGGTTCGGGAGGTCGCTTCCAAGACCAGTGACGTGGCGGGCGACGGCACCACCACGGCCACCGTGCTGGCCGAAGCGATTTTCAACGAGGGCCTACGCGCGGTAGTGGCCGGCGTGAATCCGCTGCACATGAAAGAGGGGATGGAGAAGGCCGTGGCCGACATCACGGCCAGGCTGAAAAAAATGTCGATCCCCACCAAGACCACCAAGGAGACGGCC
The DNA here is from genome assembly GCA_964505295.1 of uncultured Planctomycetaceae bacterium. GTDB lineage: Bacteria > Planctomycetota > Planctomycetia > Pirellulales > Thermoguttaceae > DATKZH01. The sequence goes on along the minus strand of CAZDHR010000220.1, from coordinate 7,004 downwards.
CAGGTCGGCTGCGTAGCGGCGAACAACGACATGGAAATCGGCCAGAAGCTGGCCGAAGCGATGGACAAGGTCGGCAAGGACGGCGTGATCACCGTCGACGAGGGGAAGGGCCTGGGAATCGAGATCGAGTGGGTGGAAGGCATGCAGTTCGACCGCGGCTATCTCTCCCCCTATTTCGTCACCGACCCGCAGAACATGGAGTGCGTGCTGGAGGATGCCTACATTCTCATCCATGAGAAAAAGCTCTCCAACATCAAGGACCTCGTGCCCGTGTTGGAGGCGGTGGTGAACGCGGGCAAGCCGCTTCTGATCATCGCCGAGGACATCGAGGGCGAGGCCCTGGCCACACTGGTGATCAACAAGCTCCGTGGCACGTTCCGCTGCGCCGCCGTCAAGGCCCCCGGCTACGGCGACCGCCGCAAGGCGATGCTCGAGGACATCGCCATCCTCACCGGCGGCACTGCGCTGTTCGAAAGCCTGGGCCGGAAGCTGGAGAACCTACAGCTTGCCGACCTCGGTCGCGCGAAGAAGATCGTGATCGACAAGGACAACACCACGATCATCGAAGGCGCCGGCAAGAGCGCGGAGATCAAGGGCCGCATCGACCAACTCCGGCGGGAGATCGAGAACGTCACCAGCGACTACGACCGCGAGAAGCTCGAAGAGCGGCTGGCCAAGCTGGCCGGCGGCGTGGCCAAGGTGAACGTCGGGGCCGCCACCGAGAGCGAGATGAAGAACAAGAAGGCCCTGGTCGAGGACGCCTTGCACGCCACCCGGGCGGCGGTCGAAGAAGGCATCCTTCCCGGCGGCGGCGTGGCGCTTCTGAGGGCGTCGATGGTGGTCAAGCCCGACGGGCTGACCCACGACCGGGAGGTCGGCTACAACATCGTGCTCCGCGCGTGCCGCTCTCCGCTCACCCAGATCGCGGCCAACGCCGGCCAGGACGGCGGCATCGTCTGCGAGCGGGTGGCGGAGAAGAGCGGAGCGGTGGGCTACAACGCCGCCACCGACAAGTACGAGGACATGGTCAAGGCCGGTGTGATCGACCCCACCAAGGTCACGCGCACCGCCCTGGAGAACGCCGCCAGCGTGGCCACACTCATGTTGACGAGCGAAGCCCTGGTGGCCGAGAAGCCGAAAGAGGAGAAGGGCTCTGGCGGCCACCCGGGACACGATATGTACTGACCCCTGGCACCCGGCCTTCGGGTAGTCGCGCCGCGGAAGGCAGTCTTTCGCTGCGTCCTGCCCAGCGAGGCGGATGCCAGTTTCCCCCCCAACCCGGCGGTTTCGAATTTCGATTCGGAGCCGCCGGTTCATTGTGCGCCAAGCTGTGCGCACACGCCGTGTGCCTCCTGCTTCGCCGGCCGTGGGCCCGGTAGCCCGAATCTGTTGACGACACGGAGGGCAACGGCGACAATCGAGATCGTGCCGGGCAAGACAACTCCGACGGGAGTCGCGCCTGCGGCAGCGTGGACGACCAACGCACGAAGAGGACCTACCATGCAACGACAAACGTTCCTGCAACTAGCGGTGCTCACGGCCGTCGTCCTGGCGGCAAGCGGCGCCGCGGGGCCGGCGATCGGCGCCGACGAGAAGCCGAACGTCCTCTGGCTCACCTGCGAGGACATCGGGCCCCACCTGGGCTGCTACGGCGACCCCGACGCCGACACGCCCCACCTCGACCGGCTGGCCGCCAAGGGGATGATTTATCTCCATGCCTGGTCGAACGCCCCCGTCTGCGCCCCGGCCCGAACGACGATCATCACCGGCATGTATCCGCCGTCGACCGGCTCGGAGCACATGCGGAGCATCACGCGGATGCCCGACGGGATGCGGATGTACCCGCAGTTCCTCCGCGAGGCCGGCTACTACTGCACGAACAACTCCAAGGAGGACTACAACCTCGAGAAGCCGGGCCAGGTGTGGGACGTGTCGTCCCGAAAGGGCCACTGGAAGAACCGCGGGGCCGGGCAGCCGTTCTTCGCCATCTTCAACTTCACCAACACCCACGAGAGCCAAATCCGCAAGCGACCCCACGATTTCGTCCACGACCCGGCCAAGGTCCGCGTGCCCGCCTATCACCCCGACACGCCCGAGGTCCGGCTCGACTGGGCCCAGTACCACGACAACATCACCGCCATGGACCGGATGGTGGGCGACAAGCTCAAGGAGCTGGACCAAGCTGGCCTGGCCGACGACACGATCGTCTTCTTCTACGGCGACCACGGCTCGGGCATGCCGCGGAGCAAGCGGTGGCCGTACAACTCCGGGCTTCAGGTGCCCCTCGTCGTCTACGTGCCCGAGAAGCTCCGGGATTTCGCTCCCAGGGAATACCGGCCCGGCGGCCGGTCGGAGCGCCTGGTGAGCTTCGTCGACCTGGCCCCGACGCTTCTCAGCCTCGTCGGCGTCAAGCCGCCGGAGCACATGCAGGGCCACGCCTTCATGGGCCGCTACGAAACGCCCCCGCCACGCTACATGTACGGCTTCCGCGGGCGCATGGACGAGCGGTACGACATGGTCCGCTCGGTGAGCGACGGGCGGTACGTCTACCTCCGCCAGTACATGCCGCACCTGATCTACGGGCAGCACGTCCGCTACATGTTCGTCACGCCCACGACGCAGGTGTGGAAGAAGCTCTTCGACGCAGGCAAGCTCACGCCCGAGCAGGCCCACTTCTGGCAGACCAAGCCGCCCGAGGAGCTTTACGACCTGGACAGCGACCCCGACGAGGTGCACAACCTGGCCGACTCGCCCGAGCACCGGGCGATCCTCGAGCGGATGCGTACGGCCCAGCAGGACCTGGCCCTGGCGATCCGCGACGTGGGCTTTCTGCCGGAGAACGAGATCCACGACCGCTCGGAAGGGTCATCGCCCTACGAGGTCGGCCACGACGACGCGAAGTACCCGATGCGGCGGATCTTCGCGACCGCCGAGCTGGCCACGTTGCTCGAGCCGGAGGCCGTGGGCGAGTTGAAGAAGGCCTTCGGGGACGACGACAGCGCCGTGCGCTACTGGGCCGCGATGGGGATGGTCATGCGGGGCCAACCCGCGGTCGAAGCCGCCCGATCCGAGCTCCGCAAGGCGTTGGCCGACGACGCCCCCAGCGTCCGCATCGCAGCGGCCTGGGCCCTGGGGCAGTACGGCAGCCGGGAGGACGTCGACAAGGCGCTGCCCGTGCTCCTGGGCTATGCCTCGTACGAGAAGAACGGCGTATACCTGTCGCTGATGTCGCTCACCGCGATCGACGCGTTGGACGAGAGGGCGGCCAGTGCCCTGGACCAACTCAAGGCGCTCCCCAGAAAAGTGAAGCCGGAGGACCGGCGATCGGGCTATGGCATCGACCCGCTGGTGGAGAAGATCGTGGCGGACTTGGAGTCGTGAAGCCTGACAAGCCCGCCGGGCATGGCCCCCGCGCACGCGTCGTTACGGCGCTTCGCGTCCGAACGTGAGACGATCGAGCGCGGGCACGACGAGGCGATTTCTGCGCCGAGATTGCCCCGTTCTCAGAAGAACCCGCAGTCCATCCCCAGCCGCGTTTTCAGCTCTTGGAACTGTTGGGCGTAGTGCTCGCTGGAGGAGGGGATGTGCTCGGCCTCGGTGATGAACTTCATCTCGTCGTTGCAGCCGACGCGTCGTTGTCCGAAGACGGTTTCGAACTCGTCGAGCCGGGCGCCGTAGACGATCAGCAGCTTGTGTTCGTCGAACTGGACTTCCTGGGGCGCCCCCGGATTGAGCACGGCCACGCCGGTGCAGCCGTCGTGCAGGAGCAGGTCCTCGTATTCCCAGAGGATGCTCTTGAGGACGGGCGTGTCGATGTGCTCGCGGTAGAGATCCTGGTGTCCCTGGCGGTCGCGGTTGTGGCTGGTCTCCAGCACCACGTCGACGACGTTCCCCAGCGGATCCAACAGGTCCAGAAACGCCTCGAAAAGGCGTTCCTGGGAGACGGCCCCCATCAGGACCGGCACGTCGGTTCGGTTTTCCTCGTCGCGGTAGGAGTCGTGGCGATAGCCTTGGCGGGGCACCACCTGGAGATCGTAGGAGGGCCGCACCGCGTCGGTGAGCATGAAATCGCCGTATCGCGAGACCCCCAAGTGGGCCTCCAATTCCTCTTCACTGAGCGTGTCGAAGCTGCTGGTACCAAGCGGGACCGAACCGTCGCGGACAACGTTGCGGAAGAATTTCTTCAGGAAGCCCATCGGCGCTCTTTCATCTATCGGTGCGAACCAGTCTCAACGTTGTGGGGACGGGAAAGCCGCAACTGGGAGCCCTCTAACAAACCGTAGGTCACACTTCCGGCGCGCCTTCTCACTCTTTTTTTCGAGTTGGCCGCCGGGCATCGCGCGGTGCGTGTCAAAGGCGAGACAACCGTTCTACCTGCTGCGATCGTTGTCACCGTATCACGGACAACCCGCCCTGTGCCGATCGACACCAGCCGGCAGGGAACCCTGCCCAGAGTGGACCTACGCTAGCATACCACCTGAAAAACCCGAGAGCCGGGCGCAACACCCGATCCCGACCGGAACTCCCCCAGCAAGCGAGAAGCCCTGTCGATCAGGGTGAGTTTGCCCCCGAAAAGAGGCCGCCCTTCGAGCCCCGCACGGCCAATCCGCCGGGCCCGACCGACGGGAGCCCGGAAGATACGGCCGTCCGGCCGAGTCATCGAGATCGCGCTTATTTCCGGGATCGACAAAGGGCGGCCGGTCGCGCCCCGCCCCCCGTCTTACTCCCGTGGCAAAGCTGATATACTGGCAAAGGGTCGCCGTGGGCATTGTCGCTCTGAGCGAAGGATTCATGGAATGAAGCGTATGACGGTAATCCGGTCGGAGGCGTCGGCCGCCGGCCGGCTCGGGCGGCCTTGGGGCCTGCTGTTGGCGTTGGCGCTGGTGCCTTGCTGCGGATGCCGTCCCGGGCCGCCGCAAACGCCCGGGGCGACGACCGCGGGCGAGGCGCAGCCGGGTGCCGGCCCGGAAAACGAGACCTGGAACGTCGTCTATATCAAAGGGACCAGGGCCGGCTACCAGCGGACGACAACCAAGCCGGTGGTACGCGACGGCCGGCAGCTTCTTCAGGCCGAAATCCTCCAACACCTGGTGGTCCGCCGCGACGGGGAGCCCACCGAAATGGAGGTCCGGCTGACCAGCGTCGAGACGTCGGACGGGGGGCTGGTCGAGTTCGACGTCGAGTCGTCGCGAGGCCCGGAGCCAACGCGGGTCTCCGGTCGCGTGGTCGGCGATTTGCTCGAGATCGAGCGGAGCAGCAAGGGAAGAAAGGAGACGGTACCGATGCCCTGGTCGGCCGCCCACGGCGGATTCTACGCCGTCGAGCGGTCCCTCGCCCACAACCCCATGAAGCCCGGCGAAGAGCGGACGATCCGGGCGCTGGTGCCCGAGCTCTACGTGCTGGGCACGAATCGACTCGTCGCGCGGGAGTACGAGTCCGTCGAACTGCTGACGGGGACCGCCGACCTTCTGCGCATCGACACGGTGCTCGCCTTTCCCGAGAAGCTGAAAGCGCCTCTCTTAGAGGGCAGCATTTGGACGGACCACTCGGGCGAGGTGATCAAGAGCTGGGTGGCGGCGATGAACATCGAGATGTACCGCGCGACCCGCGACGAGGCCTTGAAGGAAATCGAGCCGGGCGAGTTCGATTTCGTCCGCGATTTGAAGGTGCCCGTGGCCCGTTCGCTTCCGTCGCCCCTCGCCACCAAGCGGGTTCGCTATCGGGTGACGGTGGAAGATGGCGATCCGACGGGCGTGTTCGTTTCCGGGCCTTCGCAGAAAGTGGAATCGATCGATCCGCACACGGCCGAGGTGACCGTCTACGCCCTGCGCCCCGGCAGCGAGGCCGGCAACGCGGATGCCGCGGACGACCCGCCGACCGACGCCGACCTCGATCCCAACAACATGATCCAGAGCGATTACCCCGCGATCGCGGCCAAGGCCCGCCAGGTCGCCGGCGACGATGGCGACCCCTGGGCCGCCTGCGTGGCCCTGGAGCGCTTTGCCGACGACGCGATCACCGAATCGGGCTACTCGCAGGCGTTTGCCACGGCGGCGGAGGTGATCGAGTCGGGCAGCGGCGACTGCACCGAGCACGCCGTGCTGCTGGCCGCGCTGTGCCGAGCACGGCAGATCCCGGCGCGGCTGGCCATCGGGCTGGTCTACATCGATCGGGCGTTCTACTACCACATGTGGACGGAGGTCCACGTCGACGGCCGCTGGATCCCGCTCGACGCCACGCGGGCCCAAGGAGGCACCGGCGCGGCCTACCTGAAGATGGCCCACAGCAACTTCAAGAAGGCCTCGGCCTTAAGCGCCTTCCTGCCGGTGATGCAGGTGATCGGGAAACTCCAGATCGAGATTCTGGAGGTGGAGTGAAGGGAGTTGGGAGCAGAGAGGTGGGAGTGGGGAGAAAGGAGGTGGGAGAAGGGAGTGGGGAGTGGTCCGACGCTAAGACGGACGCAGTTCGTCGGTTGCTTGCACCGTCCAGACCGACTACCATTCAAGAGTGACCAATCGCTCTATGGCTGTCACTGCAACCCCTTACGTGGACCTGGAAAAGCGATGGCTACTTCAGTCGCGTTTGAGGAGGGATTCGAGATCCCCTTCGTCCGCTCTCTCGGCGAGTTCCGCGAGTGGGCCCGGTCCGACGATTTCCCCGAACGCGGACGCGTCGACTACCTGGCCGGCCGCATCGAGGTCGACATGACGCCCGAGGACTACGATTCTCATGGTGGCTTGAAGGTTGAGGTGGTCCGCGTGCTGGGAGATCTCGTCAAGGCGGGCGACCTTGGCGACCTCCGAGCGGATCGCACGCGGGTATCGACGCCTGAGGCCGACCTTTCCGTGGAGCCCGATCTCGTCTTCATCTCCAACGAGACGTTCGAGAGCGGCGGGGCGCGGCTGGTTGGCAAGGTGACTGGCGAGGCGGACCGCTACGTGGAAGTCGAAGGCTCCCCGGACCTGGTCGTGGAGATCGTCAGCGACCGCTCGGTGACGAAGGAC
>CAZDHR010000219.1:0-11910 GCA_964505295.1 uncultured Planctomycetaceae bacterium | reverse complement strand
ATCCTCAGCGGCGATCTCTACCAGGACGGGATCGTGGCGACCCGGATCGCCGAGAGCTCGAAAGCCGGCTGGCCGGGCCCGTTCGGCGACCCGCAGACGCACCAAATGGCCGCTCCCAGCGATCCGGAATCCCGGCGCGTTCCCATGCAGGAGCTTTTCGACGACCATATGAAGCGCGATTGAGAACGTGTAGGGTGGGTCGAGGCACGAGACCCACGTCTGCGATATGAAACCACGACATCTTCGCGTGGGTCTCGTGCCTCGACCCACCCTACGAGCCTTTTGCAGACGATGGGCGAACCAGGCAATAGGGGCGTATAACCCTATAGCTTCACAAGAGCATTGCCGCGACACTGAAGAAGGAGACTGTGATGACGCGATCACTGCTTTTCATCACGTGTTTGCTGCTGGTTGGTCCGGCGGTTGCCGACGACGATCTCAAGGTGCTACCCGACGAAATCGACGGCGTCGCCCCGCAGGAGATGATGCACGCCTACCTGCTCGGCCGTGCCTTGAAGGCGCTCGACCGCCGCGACGCGGAGTACGAGAAAATCAAGACGCCCGAGGACGTCGCCGCGTACCAGGAGCGGATGCGGGAGTTCTTCGTGGCCCAACTTGGCGGCTTTCCCGAGCGCACGCCGCTCGAGCCGCAGGTCGTCGGCAAGGAGAATCGCGACGGCTACCGCATCGAGAAGGTGATCTTCGAGAGCCAGCCGCGGCACTTCGTCACGGCGATCCTCTATCTGCCCGACGCCGAGCCGCCGTATCCCGGCGTGCTGGTCCCGTGCGGGCACAGCGCCAACGGCAAGGCCCGGGACCTCTACCAGCGGGCGCCGATTCTCATGGCCAAGAGCGGCATGGCCGCGCTCTGCTACGACCCGATCGACCAGGGCGAGCGCCACCAGCTCGTCGGCGACGACGGTAAGCCGATCATCGCCTCGAGCACCATGGGCCACTGCCTGGCCGGCGTGGGGGCGATATTGTTAGGGCGAAACACGGCCACCTACCGCGTCTGGGACGGCATGCGGGCGATCGACTACCTCCAGAGCCGTCCGGAGGTCGACCCCCAGCGGATCGGCTGCACAGGCATCTCCGGCGGCGGCACGCTGACCAGCTACCTGATGGCGCTCGACGACCGCATCGTCGCCGCGGCCCCGGGCTGCTACCTCTGCGGATTCCGGCGTCTGTTGGAAACGATCGGGCCCCAGGACGCGGAGCAGGACATCCACGCCCAGATCGCCTTCGGCATGGACCACGGCGACTACGTGATGATGCGGGCCCCGAAGCCGACGCTGATCATGACCGCCACAAACGATTACTTCGACATCGACGGGGCGTGGAGCCTGTTTCGCCAGTCCAAGCGCCTTTACGAGCGCCTGGGCTTCGCCGAGCGCGTCGACCTTTTCGAGACCAACGGCAAGCACGGCTGGCCCGAGCCGATGCGCGTGGCGGCCGCGCGCTGGATGCGGCGCTGGCTCCTCGGGATTGACGACGCGATCACCGAGCCAGAGTTTTCCGTGGCCGCCGACGAGGAAGTCTGGTGTACCCCCAAAGGCGAAGTCATGCTCCTGCCGGGGGCGCGCAGCGTCTACGACCTGAACGCGGAGCTGGAATCCAAGCTCGCCCCAGCGCGCAAGGAACTCTGGCAACAGGCCGGCAAGGCGAAGGCCCTCGACGAAGTCCGGCGCATCACGGGCATCCGGCGTCTCGGCGACTTGCCCGAGCCAAAGTGCGAGAAGGTCACGACGCTCAAGCGCGAAAGCTATCGCATCGACAAGCTCGTACTGCGGCCCGAGCCGGGCATCCACCTGCCGGCGCTGGCGCTGGTACCCAAGGATCCGAGCGGCGAGGCGTACCTGTATCTGCACGCCGACGGCAAGCAGGCCGACGCCGGCCCGGACGGTCCGATCGAGAAGCTTGTCGGCCAGCGGCACCTCGTTTTGGCCGTCGACTTGCGCGGCCTCGGCGAAACGCAGAACCCGCGCAAGCACGGCTTCGCGAAGTACCTCGGCTCCGAGTGGCGCGAGCTCTACCTGGCCTACATGCTCGACACGTCGTACCTGGCCATGCGGGCCGAAGACGTTCTGGTCGCTGCCCGGTTCCTGGCCGGCTACGAAGCGGGCGAGCGGCCGAACCGCGTACACTTGGTGAGCATCGGCCGGACCGGGCCGCCCGCGCTGCATGCCGCGGCGCTGGAGCCCGAGCTGTTCGCCTCGGTCAAGCTACAGGAGGGCCTGATCTCCTGGTCCGACGTGGTCCGCACGCCGCTGGCCGAGCGGCAACTGGCGAGCGTGGTGCACGGCGCGCTTCGCGTCTACGATCTCCCCGATCTGGTGGCCACGCTGCCACCCGAGAAGATCGCCGTAGTCAACCCACTCGACGCCCGGGGGAAGCCGATCTCGCTGCGGGGCGTCTTGGGGCCGGAGAGAAAGGAATCGCGATGAATTCGGCCGATGGTCGTCGGGGAAGTGGTCCCGGCGACGGTTTTCGGCTATCATCGCGGGGAAGGCCTGGGGCCTGCACTCGGACCGAAGCGCCAAGGTAGCCCGATCGAGAAGCATCTCTCCAAGGGCGGACGGTTGTCAACGCTCGACGAAGAACCTTGGTGTCGTCGAAGTAGCGAGTTACTTCAGGAAAAGGCAGGGATTCGTCTTCCCGCCGCGAGAGGCTTGGGGCGGGGGGGTTGTGCGTCATCCATTGAGCTTAACGCGGCCTCCGGCCACAACCAAAAAGGGTTACTGAACAAACCACTGTACAAGATGCGCGCACGGCGCGCGCATCCTACAGACTAAGACTCTAACAAGCACAAGATCAGGAGGAACGCCATGGGAAATCTTTCCGTCGGCATGAATATGGAAGCCATTCGCCGTCACGAGAAGCCGTTCGAGTGGGGCGTCGAGAAGGCCGCCGAGCTGGGCTTCGAGTACGTCGAGCCGATGGTCCACTTCGGCCGCGAACTGATGAGCGAGGCCCACTACTACCACACGGTCTCCATGTTCGACGACCCCTACCGCATGAAGCGGGCGGTGGACGCGGCGGGCGTGAAGATCTCCGGCTTCCAGGCCCACGGGCCCATCTGCCGGCCGGAGGTCCACGGCGAGTACCTGAAGATGGCGATCCGCACCGCCGCCGAGATCGGCGTGCCCGTGGTCAACACCGACGAGGGCATCAAGGCCCCGTGGACCACCGAAGAGGAAGACCACGTGCTGATGCGATACACCCTCCACGAGGCCGCCATGGTGGCCGAGCCCCGCGGCGTGTTGATCGGCCTGGAGTGCCACTCCCAGTATTCCAAGACGCCCGACGGCCTCGACCGCATCTACGGCCTCGTCGACTCCCCGGCTATCGGCATTAACCTCGACACGGGCAACGCCTACCTGGCCGGCCAAAACGTGTACGCCTGGCTGGAGCGGGTCTGCGACCGCCTGGTCCACCTGCACGCCAAGGACATTACCGTCGAGCACTCCGAAGCCGAGCGGGGCAAGGTGACCGGCACGCCCGTCGGCTGCGCCTGCGGCGACGGCGTGATCGACTGGGCCCGGGTGATCGAGATCATCCGCAAGTGCCCCCGCGACATCGTGATGTCCGTCGAGTGCGGCTCGATCGACGAGGCGGAGCGGAGCATCAAGCACTTGAAGTCGCTGCTGTGAAGATTTGACGCGATGACATTGAATCGCAGGGTGGGTCGAGCGGAGCGAGACCCGCGAGGCGATTCCTCCCGGTTTTCGTGGGGCTCGTTCCGCTCGACCCACCCTGGAGCTAATCGAGCCACCCTGCAACTCGTGAAAGGTAAGGCACCATGAAAACGATTTCGCGCTCGGTTGTCGCGGGAGTGCTCCTGGCTTCACTCGTCGCCGTGGGACTCCCAAGTCGCGTCGTATCGGCGGCCCCCCAAGGCGAGGCGTCCACGCCAGGCGCCGACAAGGTCTTCCGCGCCGGCGCCTCGTGCGTCGACATCACGCCCAAGCAGTTGCCCGCGGTCGTTAGCGGGGGCTTTCTGGAGCGGACGGCGGGCGAGGTGAAGGACCCGCTTCACGCCCGAGCCGTGGTGCTCGACGACGGGTCGACCCGCCTGGCGATCGTCGTGGTCGACACGCTCCTGATGCCCCGCGACCTGGTGGACAAGGCCAAGGAGTTGGCCCGGCAGGCGACCGGCATCCCCACCGATCACATGCTCGTGGCGGCCACGCACACGCACTGTGCGCCGTCGGTGGTCGGGGCGCTGGGGACGGGCGTGGACGAGAACTACACGCCGCTGCTGCCCGGCTGGATTGCCCAGGCCATCGAGTCGGCCGCCGAGAGCCTGGCCCCCGCCCGCGTCGGGTGGACCGTGGCGGACGCCCCCGACCACACCAATTGCCGCCGCTGGATCTGCCGGCCGGACCGGATAGGGACGGACCCGTTCGGCGGGCAGACCGTCCGGGCGATGATGCACCCGGGCTATCAAAACCCGAGCTACGTGGGCCCCTCGGGGCCGGACGATCCGGGGCTCTCGGTCCTCTCCGTCCAATCGCCGGACGGGCGCCCGGTTGCCCTTCTGGCCAACTACTCCATGCACTACTACGGCACCGCCCCCATCTCGGCCGACTACTACGGCCGCTTCTGCCAAAAGATCGCCGAGCGGATCGGGGCCGAGAAGCTCGATCCGCCTTTCGTGGGCATCATGTCGCAGGGCACCAGCGGTGACCTCCACTGGATGGACTACAGCCAGGCGGCCAAGCCGCGCGACATCGACAAATACGTCCAAGAGGTGGCCGATATCGCGTACGAGGCGTACACGAAGATCGAGTACCACGACTGGGTCCCGCTGGCCATGGCCGAAACCACGCTCACGCTCCATCGCCGCACGCCCGACGAAGCCCGGCTGGCCTGGGCCAAAAAGATGATCGCCCAGATGAAAGGCGAAAAACCGAAGGACCGGCCGCAGGTGTACGCCTGGGAGCAGGTCTACCTGCACGAAGACCCGGTCCGCGAGCTGAAGCTCCAGGCCGTTCGGGTCGGCGAGCTGGGCATGGCCGCCATTCCCAGCGAGGTGTACGGCATCACCGGCCTGAAAATCAAGGCCCAAAGCCCGCTGGTGCCCACGTTCAACTTCGAGCTGGCCAACGGGGCCGAAGGCTACATCCCGCCGCCGGAACAGCACTTCCTGGGCGGATACACCACGTGGCCGGCCCGCTCCGCCGGGCTCGAAGTCGAAGCCGAGCCGAAGATCGTCGAGACGGTCCTCACGCTCTTGGAGAAAGTCGCCGGAAAGCCCCGCCGCAAGCCGGTCGATCCGCAGGGCCCGTACGCCAAGGCCATCCTCGACTCGAAACCCATCGCCTACTGGCGACTGAGCGAATTCACCGGGCCAGAGGCCGCCGACGTGTCCGGGCGTGCAAGCCCCGGCGTGTACGAGCCCGGGGTGGCCTTCTACCTGGAAGGGCCGCAGTCGCCCGGCTTTGGCGGCGAGGGCCACGTCAACCGGGCCGCGCACTTCGCCGGCGGGCGCATCAAGGCACAGCTTGCCGAGCTGGGGAGCCGGTACAGCGCCGAGCTCTGGTTCTGGAACGGCATGCCGGCCGACGCCAGGGCGGTCACCGGCTACCTCTTTTCCCGTGGCGTCGACGGCGCCAAAGGCGGCCCCGGCGACCACCTGGGCATCGGCGGCACGCACGAGGGGACCGACGCGCAAGGCAAGCTCTTCTTCTACAACGGCGACGACCTTAAGCAACTGCTCGTCGGCACGACCGAGATCGGGCTCCGCACCTGGAACCACGTCGTCCTCGTCCGCGACGGCGAGCAGGTGACCGTCTACCTGAACGGCCGGGCCGATCCCGAGATCACCGGGCGCGCGACCCCGGGCTGCGGCCCCGACGTCCACGGCATCTTCGTCGGCGGGCGCAACGACAACCTGTTTAACTTCGAGGGCAAGATCGACGAGGTGGCCCTCTACGATCGTGCGTTGACGGCCCAGGAGGCGGCCGTGCATTGGGCCGCGGCCAAGGGGGAATAGTCTCGCGTTGCCCTCTGCCTGCGGATGCGCAGGCAGAGACGGCCTGGCCCGAAGAGACCAACGAAGCCAAGCTCGAAGGCCCCGGCGGCTATCGCGCCAACTGGTCCCAGGGCTCCAAGACGCCGGCCGACGGCGACGCGCCGGTGAAGCCGTCCACGGCGACCACGCTTCCCGTTCGGGCCGCGCGCGTCACGGCTTGGCTGCCGAGGGGCACGGGACCGGTGATCAGTTCGGGCACGCTGACCGTCTTGACGAACGAATCGTAAAACGCCGGATCGCGCTGCGGGAGAATGAACGGCTTGTGGGCCCTGCCGGCCTCGTCGACGAAGCTGAGGTAGCAGCGGGTGAAGTATCCCCCCCGCCGCCTGCTGCTGAAGGCGATCCATCGCGAGTTGCTCGACCACGAGTGCCACGACTCGGAGAACTCGCTGTTGACTTCCAGCCTCGCGTGCTCGCCGGTGGCCAGGTCCATCATGTACAGATCGCTGGTCGTCTGATAGACCGGAAAACATCCGTAGCGGCACATGCAGAACAGCAGGAACCTGCCGTCCGGCGAGACGCGCGGCATGAGGATGCTGAGCCCCGTCTCGTCGGCCGAGAGCACCGTCTCCGGCTCGCCCCACGCGTCCGCGTCAACCTCATAGCCGATACGCATCAGATCGTACTTGATCTCCCGGTAGCGCTGGCGTGGTATCGCGTTGCGGTCCGTCCAGCGGATGGGCGCGCTCGAGTAGTAGAGGTATCGCCCGTCCGGCGACCAGGCGGGATACGTTTCCAAACGCTGCTTGTCGGAGGCGCGCGGCACCATCTTCGCGGTCCGGGCCTCGAGGTTGTAATACACCAGGGCCGCATCGATATCGACGACATCGCGCACCTCGGTACCGCCGGTGTGGAAGAACTGGCGCACCTTGTTGAGCGAATAGGCCGCGACCCGCCCGCTGGGATGCCACGCCGTATAGCCGAACTTGCTTCCGACCTTCCTTACCTCGCCGTCGGCGACCAGCAGCGTGACGTCGCCGAGCATCCGGCTTCGGACGCCCAGGAACATGCGGTTGGGGTCGTTGCCGGCGAAGCTGTGGCAGTTGACGCAGCCCCCGTCCAACGACGCTCCCTCCAGTACGGCCGACTCCCGGTAGGTCGTCAAGTCGCGCTGATAGACGCCGATCTCGCGCCACCTGGTGTGAACGGGTCCTATCACACGATAGGCTATGTGTCCGTCAATGTCCTCTTCGGCGATCCGGTTGACGATCGTCCGGTACCGATGCCACTGTCCGTCCACCTCCGCGTAGACGTCCACGAGCAGGTCCTTGCCGCGGTTCGCGTCGACGAGCGCCCGCCAGCGGCGCGGGGGAATCCGGATCTTGGCCGAGTCGCTGACGATCTCGATCGGGTCACCCGCTTCGGAACGCATCCTCACCACGAATCGGTTGCCCCGCTCGCGCACGGCGAAGTTCAGCGGTGCGATGTTCGGGGGGATGACGATGTCCGAGTAGTCGGGCCTGATCCGGGGAAGGCGCGGTACCGCCACCGCGTCATCCACCCTGGGCCGTTCGTGCCATATCGCAGTCCACAAACCGACCACGAGGCAGACGGCCGCGACGACGGGGATGAGACGGCGAGATTTCCCGTGCATACCGGTCACAAACCCGATGCCCCGTAGAGGAAGTAGAAGAAGTACGTGTCGCCGAAGCCGGCCGCCATCCCCCGGCTCGCCCCTTCCTTGGGGGTCGGTGCCGTGGCTATGGTCTTCCAGGCTTCCTCGCCTCTTCGGATGGTCTCCGCGTCCAGCCGGTACCCGGCAATCCGAGGCGACCCGGTCGGGACACCCCAGTAGACGATGATCGCCTCCTGATAGTGCCGGGGAATCCTGCGGTACGAGAGCTCCTCCAGACGGTCGATGCCGGCGATCACCCGGTCCGTGCGGCGATCGCACAGATAGTAGGCCATGAGAAACTCGAACGCCATCTTGTTGTGCGGGTCCTTATCGAGAAGCGCGTGTAAAAGGTCCTCGGCCGTCATGTCGGCGACGAGGCGGTCGCTCGTTACCATCGCGCGGCGTATCCTCTCGATCCGCGGGTCGCTCTCCTGGCTGGCATCCTCTTCCAGACGCCGGAGCATCTCCCGGGCAGTCTTGCCATGGACCGGATTCTTGGCGAGCGCGTTGAGGAAGACCCTGGCCGTTTCCGGCCGGTCCTTCACAACGTTGATGATCGCCAGGTGCTCGAGCACTTCAGGCAGACCCCCCATGACTTCGAGGGCCTCCGACGCGTACTTCTCCGCCAGGTTCACCTGCCCCAGCTCCAGCAAGAGCCGGCTTACCTGGAAGTAGGAGCCCACGTTCCAGGCGGCCTTCGGTTCGCTGAACAGATCCGCGAGCGATCTCTGCCGATAGCGGAACATCTCGTCGCCAAGCTGCCCGGTGTGATAGAGTGCCAGCAAGACGTTCCGGTTGCGTCGCAGATCGAACGTGCTTTGCGACGTCCTGTCGGCTGCGTCCAGAACGGCCGTCCAATTCTCGTGCTGGGAGTGGTAGTCCACCTCGAGCGCGACTCGAGTATCGGCGTCGAGCGTGCACCAGGCGACCGCGCCCGAGCCGGCAAAAGCTACGGCCACCCGGACGGTCCAATGGGTCGCCGCTCGCCACGGCAATCGAAACGCCTTTGCGGTCATCGGCGCGTCGGTTTCTGCCGGCGGGCGGTCCGCCGCCCGGGAGGCCCGGCGGCCACGCACGCGGCGGTACAGGGCCGCTCCTGCCACCACCGCCGGGAAAAAAACGGCCAGGGCCAGAGCGCAGCCGTATCCGCGGAAGACCCCCGGCCGCAAGACCAGACACGCGCGAAGTTGATGGAAGTCAACGTCAAGGGCCGCCTTGCCCACGGCACAGAACACGACCGCCGAGCACGCCAGCGCCGTCGCGGCGACGAGCATCCGCCGTCTGATCGAAAGCTCGAGAATGGCCACCAGCACTGGGAAGAGCAGGCTCCCGGCGCCCGCGACGTGATAGAGGGCCGCGCACGTAACCGGTAGGAGCAGCAGCACTGTCACCCTACCTTGCGGTGCCCAACTCAGATAGAGCGCGAAGCACGAAAGGGCCGCCAGAAGCGACAGGATCATACTCAACGAATGATGGTAACCGCCGTACATCACCAGGAGAAGAAGGGCCGGGACGTAACGCAGCACCATGCCGCGAGAGCCGCCCTCAAGGCGGGTCAGGACGTCGGTGCACAGGCACGCATAGAGGGCGACCGCGGTGATTACCAGCGCGCCCGCCCACCCGAAGCAGTAATACTGCGAGACGAATCGCACGCCGTAGTCCACCAATCCTCCCGGACGAGCCAGGTGCTCCCAGAAAAACGGCCATCCGGTCGAGAAGGTGAAAGGGAAGTACCGTCTGAGGAGATGGATCTCGCGGTAGATCAGACGCGGATCGATGACCAGCCAACTTTGGTGAACGAGACGCGGATCGATGACGCGCCAGACGTAGAGATAAAACAGGACGAAGAAGAGCCCCGTATCGACGCCGAACCGCAGACTCCGCCTCGGCATCGTTTCGTTACCGGTGTTCACCCCAGTTGCCTTGTCGCTTCCCGGTAGCCGCTCGAGATCCGGCACGCGCCAAACAATCGGCCCGAACGGTACACCCACGAGTATAGTGCGTCGGGCCCGAGCAGGCAAGCCGGCGGCCGGGCGCCGATGATTCGGGCGACCAGCAAGGATCGGCCGAAACACCACCCCCCGGCTTCCGTAGCAGGCTCACGCCGTGTGCGGTGCGCTGGTTACGACACACGGCGCGTGCCTGCTACTGCGCAAATGGGGAAGTTGTTCTTCGGCCGATCCGAACCGGCGACGAGCATCCCGAGGCCCCGTGCGTTCTCCGGGCGGACTTGCGCCGACGTGGGTCGATTCTCGCAGGGCCGTTTCTGCTGCCGAGATCGGAGTTCGAGCCGCGCGCGCCGGCGGCGTCAAGGGCTTGGCCGACTCAACCCGGCAACGCCCCGATTTCTACAGACAGCACAAGCCCTTACGCTGCGCCCCCGCCGGGTAGAACCGGATGGCCGATGGGTTGCGGTCGACGTGTCCTCTGCCCACGGGGCTTTCGCGGGCCGCCACGGTGCCGGGCCGATCGTCCTTCAGTGCTTGCCGGGGCCAACGGATCCGGTCGAGGCGGGGATTCCCGTCGCCCGAGCGCCCCCTTGCCACTTCGCTATAAACCGTGTGACCAAAGCATCTTACGCCAACGCGACCGACTTGCCCGATGATCTCCGTCGCTTCGCCGGGCGGCGCGCAAGGCGCCCTCCGACACGGGGTTTGAGCACCCCCTTCGGAGGTCTCTTGATTCGGGATGACCGAATGTCACGCAATCCGTGAATGAAAACCGAGATAGATTGTTGCGGTCGGCGTTAGATTGTGCTATTCTGCTCACTGGACGCAGGGGGTGGAAGGCGTCGGACTCATCTTCGCGATGCCGGCGAGTACTGGGATCGGTTGCTCTTGTCTGATTCCGCTTCCCTTTCTGCTTTCGGCTCCGTTTCCGCTTTTCTCTGGGGAGGAGATGCGATGCGAGTATTGGTTCGACGCGGTTTCTCTTTGTTTCGGCGCGGTTTCACCTTGGTGGAACTGCTAGTGGTGATCGCCATCATTGGCATTCTGATCGCCTTGTTGTTGCCTGCGGTGCAGGCCGCCCGCGAAGCCGCCCGGCGGGCCCAGTGTACCAACAACTTGAAACAGGTTGGGCTGGCGCTTCACAACTATCACGATACGTACCGTGTGTTCTGCGCGGGGTGCACGGGCACGACGGGGGTCTCGTGGGGCAACCACTATGACACCAACTACGCCTACATGACGGGTTGGGTCTCGCTGTTGCCGTACTATGAGCAGACGGCCCTTTGGGATCAGTTCTCGTCTCCGGGGACGTACAACGGGCGAACCTACCCTGCTTTCGGGCCGTACGCTTACCACGGCACCGGCCGCGGTTACACGCCCTTGCAGCAGCAAGTGCCCGGTTTGCTCTGTCCGTCGGACGGCCCGGCGCACGACAAGGGAGCCACGACGCAAGGCTATACGAACTATCATTTCAGCTTCGGCGACAAGATCTGGGGGAACTTCACCGACCAGAGTCCTCGCGGGCTGTTCGGCCGGATCAGGCACAAGGCCGTTCGCGACGTTACCGACGGCACCAGCAACACGCTCGCCGTTTCCGAGTGCCTGGTCGGCTCCGTGGGTGGTCGCTCGAGGATGGTCAAGGGCGGCACGGCGGCGGCCGTCACCGGGCTGAGCGACAGTCCCATGGTCTGCTATGCCCGGATCGATCCGAACGATCCGAGGCGACTCACCGGCACGGTCTGGGGCTACAAGGGTCGGTATTGGGGCGAGGGCCATGGCCACGTGGCCGGGGTGACGACGGTGATTCCTCCCAACGGCCCGTCCTGCGCGTGCGGCGAAAGCCGGTGGTGCTATTGGGGCATCTTTACCCCCAACAGCCATCACCCGGGCGGCGTGAACAGCCTGTTCGCCGACGGCTCGTGCCACTTCATCAGCGAGACCATCGACACGGGCAACCTGAGCGCCAGGGAGGCCGAAAGAGCAGGACTGCTTACGAGCCCGTACGGAGTCTGGGGCGCGCTGGGCTCCATCGCCGGCGGGGAGCCGCCCGCGCAGTTCTAGGCCCTCTCAACGTCGATTGACCCGTTGTGGTGCAAGCGTCTCGGCTGCACGATGCAGCCGGGACGACCGCACCACCAAGCCGCGACCCGCCAAGTAAGCTTTGACGATCCCCTGGTGGCCGTTCAATCCTTGCGTGGCAAGTTCGGTATGACCGGCGGTTCGCCCAAGGCGTTAAGGCGTGGATAGCCTGAACTGTGTGGGGACCGCATGTCGGCTTCAGCCGACTCACGTCTGCCCCCAGCTTGAGCTGG
>CAZDHR010000218.1:0-11938 GCA_964505295.1 uncultured Planctomycetaceae bacterium | reverse complement strand
AGCGCCCCGTTGCAGTAATCCTGGTTGGCGTACCAGCCGGGCCGCCCGTAGCTCTTGCGCGGATGCACCCGCTTCTCCGTATACGGCTTCGTCGGGGCCGGGCCCAGCCATAGATCGTAATCGAGCTCTTCGGGGACGGGCATCTCCGGCTGCTGCTCAAGCGGCTCGTTCCAGTTCGGCACGGCCATGCGCATCGCCCGCAGCTCGCCGATCCGCCCGTTGATGACCAACTCGCACGCCTGGTGGAACACGGGGATCGAGCGGAACTCGCTGTCGGTGCGGAACACGCAGTCGTGCTTGGCGATCGTGTCGCTGAGCAGCCGGCCGTTGGCGATCGAGAGCGAGAGCGGCTTCTCGCAGCAGACGTCCTTGCCGGCCCTCGCCGCGGCGACCGCCATGGCCACGTGCCAATGGTCCGGCGAGCTGATCATCACGGCGTCGACGTCCTCCCGGGCGAGCACCTCGCGGAAGTCGGTGTAGCGAGGGCAGGTCTTGAGCGTTTCGGCGTCTTCGGGCATGCCCCCGTGGTATCGCGGGGCACGCTCGGGGGCCGTGTCGAGCCGCCAGCGGTCCACGTCGCAGAGGGCGACCACCTCGCTGTCGGGCCAGCGGAGGAAGACCGTAAGGTTGCGGGCCATGGCCTGGCGTCCCAGGGCGATCATCCCTACGCCAATCCGGTTGCTCGGGGCCACCTGCCCGTCCGCCCCCAGCACCGACGACGGCACGATCGCCGGCCCCACCCCCACCACGGCCGCCGCGGCAGCAGCCCGCTTCAGAAAGCCCCGTCGCGTCAACGATCGTTTCCCGTGCATGACGATTCCTCCCGTGGGTCTTGTCGAGCAATTGCACTAGATGGCTTCAAATCGGACAGGATGAACGGGATCAACGGGATGATTTCACGATAGCCTGTTCAGCCGATGAAGACCTGGTCCTCATCCTGAACATCCTGTCCATCCTGTCAGATACCGTCTTCCTCTTGGCAGAATTCGTCAACCAGGCTCCTTCCCTGGATGATTCTTCCGAAGCGGAACGCAATGTCTCGGCAGGCGCTGCCCGTTGTGCGGAACTATTGAACGAAACCCGACCGGTCTCTTGTTGTAGTCTACCCGTCGCTCCATGCGATGCAACAGCCGCGGCGGCCCTTCAGCGGCATCTCACGGCGCGGGCTCCGCCGGCGGGCCGTATTTCCGGGTGATCTCGTTGGTCGTCGGCAGGATCTCGTAAAGCTCGGGGCGGCGACGGGCGAACATCGTGTCGCGCCAGCCGGGGCGCTGTTCGGGAATGTCCTCGCTGAAGTACGAGGGGATGCCCTGCGTGCCGCGTTTCGGCTGGTGGGGCTTGCGCCCGGCGTAGTAGACCTTCGCCTGATTGAAGTCGACGTCGGTGAAGATGACGCCCTCCTGCTGGAAGTGCGACGCCGTTACGACGCACCCGTAGGGGTCGACGATCACGCTCCGCAGGCCGGGGTCCGAGCTGTTCCAGTGGGCGCAGGCGAGCCAGCAGCCGTTGTCGACGGCCCGGGCGCGGAGCATCCGCTCGTTGTTCGCGCCGTCCGCTCCCCACATCTGGCTCCCGTCGAGGATGATCTCCGCCCCCAACAGGGCCGAGACGCGGTCGACCTCGCCCACGTACGCGTCGCCGCAGATGTGGACGCCGATGCGGGCGAAGTCGGTGTCGTAGACCTTGATTTCGGGGTAGCCCCGGGTCCAGTAGATCGGCTGTTGGAAGACGACTTCGCCCCGGCGATCCCAGAGCAGGGCGTGGCTTCGCCGCCCCTCGGGCTCGGCCTCTTCGTCGATATCCAGCCCGGGGATGAGGACGTAGGCGTTCATCCGCCGCGCTCGCTCGGCGACCATCGCCGCCACTTGACGCGTCGAGTCGGTATGCCCTCGGGCGCTCATCTCCGAGAGGAGCACGAGGTCCGGCCGGACCTTCTCGGCCTCGTCGAGCACGCGGAACATGGCCTCGGGAACGCTGTCGGTGCGCCACGCGTCGCGCCCCCAGAAATACCCCACGGCGATCCTCGCCTTGCGCTTCTTGAACTCGGGTAGCTCGGGCTTGTGCCACGGCTCGGCCAGCGGGCGAAAGGCCGTGCGGTCGCCCAGGTTGTTGACAAGGAAGATGTTCTCGTCCCGTTTCCACGGCTTGTACGGATCGAGCTTGCGCTTGTCCAGGTCGACGCGCGCCGTGGCGATGCCGTCTTCGTAGCCCGTGTCGGCGATCACCGTGCCCACGCGGTTGAGGATCATGCTCCGGCCCCAGGCCGCTCCCTGCATGCCGATCTCGTAGCGGTTGGTGATGTAAGTCCGCGGGTCGGCGTACATGGCGGTGACCAGATGGGCGCGGCTGTCGAGAGCGCGAGCCTTCAAGAGCGGGACCCACTGGAAGTGTTCGCGGAAGCGCTCCGGGGCGTGCTGCCAGACGAGGATCTCCGCGCCCTTCATCCACAACACGCCGTAGACCTCGGGGAAGTAGAAGTCGGTGCTGAGCGTCAGGCCGAGCACGCCGAAGTCGGTGCGGAAGACGGGCAGGCAATCGCCCAGGGCCATCGTGTCGTCGCACCAGGCGTGGGTCTTGCGGTACTTGCCCGCGACCTGCCCCTCCCGACCCAGGAGCACGGACGTGCAAAACGTGCGCCCGTCCGACGCGGTCTCTTCGAGGGCTATAGCCACGTACGTTTGGTGACGGCGTGCCAGGTCGGCAAAGCGGCCCAGATCCTCCGCCTCGCGCCCTTCGCGGAAGGAGAGGAAAGGCGTCAAGGGCGCCACAACGAGATCGTGGGCCTGGCGCCCGGCCGCGCGATCGATCATCTCGAGTACGTAGTCGGCGGTTCGATGGGCGTCGTCGTCCAACAGACAAAGCGTGGAAATCTGCACGATCCGGGGCGGCTGACCTTCGTCCGCCCGGGCGAGGGACACACAGCACACCACGACGAGAATGGGCATGGAAGGCTTCATGGGGCATCTCCTCGCGTTTGGGTGTATCGAGCACGTTTTGCGCTTGCCGGATGCTTCCCTATTCTCGTTCGTTCCGCTATGGTAGGCAAGTTGGATGATTTGCTTCTGACGGTGCGTCTTCGGAGGGCCACGCGCATGAAGAAAGTGCTTGCCACCGCTTTGTTGCTATTCGCATCGTGCACGGTGGGCGGCACCGCCGCTCCGGACTCGGCCGACGTTCCGCGCGGTCGTGACGTCGACACGTGGATCGACCTCAGCGGCAAGGCTCGCCCGGTCGCGGTCCTCTGCCCGGATCAGCCCGGCTATCGAGAAGCCGCCGAGAGGATTGCCGACGCCATGGAGAAGCTGGGCGTGCCGCGTCCTGCCGTGTCGTGCGACCCAAGCGCGGCGACGCCCGAGACGCATCACGTCATCGCGCTCTCGCAACGTGAACAACAACCGGCTCATCGCCCGGCTCTATTTCAACTACTACGCCTATGAGGACTCCCTGCTGCCGGGCACGGGCGGCTACAGCATTCGGACGATCCACGATCCCTACCCCTGGCACGGCAAGGGCGACGTGATCGTGCTCGGCGCGAGCGACGACGACGGGGCGGCCCACGCCGGGAGCGAAGCTCGCTCCAACGCATCGCAAGCGGCGCGGTCCTGCTGCGGGGCAAGGAAGATGCGCTTTGCGCCGTGCACGGCGCCGGGATCGATGGCCTGGCGTTCGATGCCGACATGCTTTACCTCTCGCCTTCTCGGGTGGCCTGGGCCAACGGCCGGTCGCTTCAATGGGGAGGAGCGAGGATCACCGGCGCGGACGTGAGCGGTCTGGAGATCGACCTCTCCACTTCGGAAACGGTGGCCCGGACACCCGACGGCCAACCCGCCCACGTTGAAACCAGCGGCGTTTCGCCCGATCTCGTTCGCGGGCTCCTCGACTCCCTGGCCAGCGGCGCCGCGAAGGTCCCCCCAAGCCCTCGATTGATCCCTGTGCTGATAGCGGAGCGTCAACCCCGCCCCAAGCCCAGGGGTTGCAACCCCTGGGCTTCGACCGCGTTGGATGCTGGGCTTCGACCGCGTTGGATGCTGGGCTTCGACCGCGTTGGATGCTCGCCACGCGCTCACTTGCAGCAGCCAGTCGGACTGCAGACCGTGACCAGGACCTGCTTGCACATGACCTCGCATATCGGTGCAGGCTACGGGATCGCTTCGAGCTTCACGTCGTCCAGGTAGATCGCGGTCTTGGCGTTCGCCACGCCGATGAACCCGAGCCAGCGGAGCGACCGCCAGTCCGGGTTGCCCACGGCCAGGCCGTCGAACTTTTTGGGCTCTTCGCCGGGCACGGTGACGGTGAGCTGATACGTGCCCGTGGCTTCTTTGCCGAGGAGGACGCGGATCTCGATGCGGACCCACTCTCCGATGGGCACCTTCAACAGCGGCATGCGGTTCGCCCGGAGCTCCCCTTCGGCGTCGATCTGGATCGACGGCCCCACGCGATACGGCTGGGCCGTGTCGCGCCACTCGTTGACGAGGACTGCCCCCGGCTCGAGCCGGACCGCGTAGGTCAAACGGGCCGTGCCCCGGCGGAACTGCGGGTGATAGTAGAGGTGGGGCTGCCAGGTGTATTCGAGCCCCGGCGCGTCGGTCAGCTTGAGGCACCGCTTGCCGCCGGCGGCCGTCTCGTCGGTCACGCGGATCGAGGCCTCCTGACCTTCGCCGGACGTGGTGGCCATCGCGGCCAGCTCGCCCACGGGCGTTTCCTCGAAGCCCTCGTCGATCGGCTGCGGCCCGCGGCGTACCACGGGCGGCAGCTCCAACGGCTTGCGGACGATCTTTTTGGGCAGATCCACCCACTCCGGCTCGCCGTAGAGCCCGACCTCGCCGGTGTCGAACGGCTTGAAGCCCATCTTCAAGGCGGGCGATTCGGGCTTGAGGCGGAAGTCGAAGGCGTCGGCGTCGACGAACAGCGGATCGGCGATCTGCGAGCCTCGATCGCGGCCGAGGGCTTGCCACTCGTCGAAGCCCAGGTCGCCGAAGTCGGGGTCGGCGGTCGACGTATCCCAGTAGAGGTTGCCCTGCATGCGGTAGTTACCGTTGCGCCAGCCGCCGATGAGGAAGTAGCCGGTGGTCGAGTAGACGACGTTCCGCTCGAAGGTGAACGAGAGGTGATCCTCCTCCCGGTATCGGGCGACCTCGCCGGTGCGGGAGAAGGCGAAGATGTTGTTGCGGACCGTGTTTTCCTTGCCGTAGTGCTGCGAGAAGCAGCCTCGCTCCATGTGGTAGACGAGGTTGTTCTCGATCAACAGCTCGCTGCTTCCTTCGTCGGGATAGATGCCGGCCCCGCCGCCGATGCCGGGCGAGTAGACGTCGTGGATTACGTTGTGGCGGAGCCGGGTGCCGGGCGCGATGCCCAGCGTGTAGATCCCGCCCATGTCGCCCAGCACGGCGCGCCCGACGTCGTGGATGTGGTTGTACTCGACCACGTTGTGGTTGGCCGAGCTGGGCGCGTAGCCCCAGCTCCATCCGACCGAGACGCCCGTGTAGTCGAGGTCGCAGATTTCGTTGTGGGTGACCGTGTTGTAGCTCGAGCGGCCGATCCACACGCCCACCGCGGCGTGGAACATGTGGCCCGTGTCGTGGATGAAGCAGTTGTCGATCACGTTTCGCCCGGCGGCGAGCGCCTCCGAAGGGGGGCTGGCCGTCTCGCCGATCTTGACGCCCCCGCCGGCCAGGTCGTGCAGGTGGCAGTGGAACACGCGGTTGTCGGTCGACCCGGCGCGGAGCCAGAGGGCGTATTCCCCCACGTGCGCGATCTCGCACCACTCGAATCCGCAATGCCGGGCACCGCGGGCGAGGATCGCCGCTTCGAGGAAGTGCGCGGCCTGGCCGTCGGCGGGGCCCTTGTCGGCGATCAGCCAGTCGGTGTGCTGGAACGAGAGCCCCCGGAAGCTGATCCGCTCGACCGGCTTGCCTTCCTCCGGCACGCCCTCCAGGCGAACGAGATGGCGAAGCACGGGCGCGATCACCTCGACCTTGGTCATGTCTTCGCCCGGCATGGGCCAGTAGCTCAGCACGCCCGTCTTGCGATCCAGGTACCATTCGCCCGGGGCGTCGAGGGCTTCGGGGAAGTTTTCGAGGTAGTAGCGCTCGTTTTTCGTCCAGTAGCCGGTGGGCCAGTTGGCCGGGGCGGTGAACCGGACGACGTGGTTCTCCTCGTCGAGCTCCTTGATCCAATGGACCGACGCCGTCCAGGAGTGAAACTGGAGCACGTTCACGTCCTCCAGGTTCGTCCACCGGCGGATATCCCCCGGCTTGAAGCGGAAGCCCATCTTGGTCGAGGGGTCTCGGCGTGCCGCCACGCGATCGGCCAGCGGCTCGATGGGGCCTTCGTTGATCAGGTAGCCCTCGTTGGGCATCCGGGCGCGGACCCGGCGCTGCCCGTCGACGAAGAGCTGGTGGAAGTACCAGCCGCCCGAAGCGACCTCGGGGATCTCGGCCGTCCAGACGTTGCCTTCGGCCGGCTTCTTCCACCCGGAGATCGGGCGCCCACCGCTGACAATCGGCGCTTCGTTCGGATGGGCGGCGTAGGTGACCGGACACGCTTCGGTGCCCGAGTCGTCCGGCGTGAGCACGAACGGCTCGCTGAGCCGGTAGCTGCCGCTGCGGATCAGCACGGTGACCGGCTCCTCGAGCCCGGCTCGCTTCAGCGCCCGGACCGCGTCACGCGCCGCGGGGAGCGTGGCGAAGGGGCCGTCGGTCCGTTCGGCGTTCGGCGCGGCGAGCTTGCCCGACCAGGCGTCGTTGCCGTCGGTGGCGACGTAGAGCTCGACGGCCGGGGCGGTGCCGGCCGGACCAAGAGCCAGTACGGACGCCGCTGCCAGGAGGGAAATCAGAAGCGGTGGACGGGCCATATTTCGGCTCCTTTTCATGTTGGACGGCGCGGACGGATCAAGCCGGGCAGCGAGGATGATTATCATACGGGCGGCCGCCGCAAGCAACGAAATTGCCCTACGCCAACCGCTGAAACCCGCTGTGGCGCACGGGCCCGCCGATCCGCGCCGCGGCGTCGCCCTGGCGCATGGCCTCGGCCAGCTCGGGGAAGATCGCGTCGGCCGCGGCCAGGTAGGCGTCGACGTGCTCCTCGCCGTGGGCCAGCGTGGCGTAAAACCCGCTCCCCGCCAGGATGCCCCGATCGAGCATGCGCACGGTCAGGAGCGTCCCGAGGGCCAGCGGGTCGGGGTGCTCGAAGGCGAAGGTCGTGATCGCCGGGTGGCCGGCAAGCTTCAGCTTGACGCCGTGCCGCCGGGCGATCTCGGCCAGGCCGCCGCGGAACCGGTTGCCCATCGAGGCGACGTGGCCCGGCACGTCCACGCGCTCCATCTTGCCGATGGTGGCCAGCGCGGCGGTCGGTCCCACGCCCTCGGTCCAGTAGGTGCTGGAGATGAACGATTCCTGGGCGGCCTGCATCACGTCGGCCCGCCCGATGACCGCGGCCATCGGGTGCCCGTTGCCGATCGCCTTAGCGAAGACGGCCACGTCGGGCTCGACGCCGTAGCGCAGGTGGGCCCCGCCCAGGGCAAGCCGCCACCCGGCCGTGATCTCGTCGAACACCAGCACGGCCCCCGCCCGATCGCACAGCTCGCGCACGCCTTCGAGGAAGCCCGGCTTCGGGTCGACGCTCCGCGTGGGCTCCATCACCACGGCCGCCAGCTCGCCCGGGCGCTCGCGCACAATCGCCGCCAGCCCGTCGAGGTCGTTGTACGCGAAGGGGATCGCGGTTCCGGCCAGCTTCGACGGCACGCCGCCCGGGTCCAGCCCGGGAAGCAGGTGGTCCTTCAAGCAGTCGGCCTCGCCCTCGACCGTGCGGTTAGCCGCCAGGTACCAGTCGTGCCAGCCGTGGTAGCCGCAAAAGGCGACGCCATCGCGGCGCGTTCTCGCCCGGGCGAGCCGCACGGCCACGGCCATGGCCTCGCCGCCGGTTCGGGCGTAGCGGACTTGCTCGGCCCAGGGGTGCAGCTTGACGAGCAATTGGGCCAGCTCGACCTCCTCGGGGTTGTTGAGCGTCGACATCGAGCCGGCCTGAATTCGCCGGATCACCGCGGCGGTGACGTCCTCGTCGGCATAGCCCAACAAGCACGCCCCCACGCCCATGATCGACATGTCGATCCACGGCCGGCCGTCCAGGTCGACGATCTCGCAGCCGCGTGCCTCGCGGTAGTAGGCGGGCCACTGCTCGGGCGCGAACATCTCCGGCCGCTTGCTCAAAAGCTGCGTGCCGCCGGGGATGAGCGACTTGGCCAGGCGGTAGAGGTCGAGACTCTGGAGACTGCCGTGACTCGGGGACGCCTGTTCGTCTCGGTGCATTGCCTTGCCTCGATGAGGATGGTTTCTTTGGAGTGCGGCGACGAGTCGCCGCTTTCTTGGGCGTCCTGCGCAACCGGCGAGCGATGCCAGAGTTCACGCAAAAGCCGTCTCGCTGCGTTTTCCGGCCGCTCAAAAAGCGGCGACAAGTCGCCGCACTCCAAAAGGCCGCTTGCCTCTGAATGAGTCTCAGATCTCATCTACGCGGCAGAGGGCATCCAACGTCCAGCCGAGGATCCACGCGAGATTATCGGTTTAAAGCTGCATCCATGATGGTCAATACGGGCGGCATTGCAAGCGGCCTTGCGCGGGGGTTGCCGAAGTGGGTCTGGCGGCCCAGATCGAAGCCCATCCGCTGATGCCCATCTGCCGCTCGCAGATCGAGGTGAAGCTCTCCGCCGACGGTCGCCTGCTGGCCGAGCGGATGCCCGGCTTCCACTGGATGACCGTCTACGGCGACTACCTGCGGGAGACGGGCTACGCGCTGAAGAAGATCCCGATCGCGTGGGAATGCCTGGGGTGAAACGGGGGACCGTCAGCGAGGGCGCGATTCCTCTTCGAGCTTCGACGGACCGTAGCAGGCGACGCACGGGACGACCTTGATCGTCGCGTTGCACTTGGGGCAGCGGATCTCCTCGTCGAGCTTGAAGTACTCGCCGTAGGGAATCCTTTCCACGCAGAGCCGCCGGATGGAAGGGTCTTCGGCCGAGTCGATGCGCCGGACCTCTTCGACGGTCAAGCTCAGCGCGGCGGCGATGACCGAGTAGTCGGAGACCCCCATCTCCATCAGTGCGATCACCGCGGCAGCCCGGTAGGGCACCACGAGGTCGGGCTTGAGCGGATGCCGCCAGGCGCTCCTCTTGAGCCGCTTCTTCGGATCGGATTTGTCGGTCATCGCAGGGGAGCCTGGGGGGGAGGTGGCCGTCGGTTTGTGGGCCGGGCGTTGCCGCGGCGGCAGGCACCATCTGGGTGTCGCCGCGGCTCGCCCGCGAGCGATCCCGGCTCAGGCTCGGCGGCTCGCGGCCCGCCTTTGCACGTCCGTCTCCACGGCGCCGAAGGCCGCTTCGTGCCGCTGGACGGTCGACTGGAGCACGTGCAGCATCCGCTTCGCCGTGTACAGGTTGCAGATGATCCGCTGCGTGACGGGAATCGGCTCGCTGGGAACGCCGAACGGATTCGGGTTCAACCCGAAATCGATGATCAACTCCTCCGGCGTCCCCGTGACGCGGCAGAAGTTGGCATAACAGCACTCCGCCCGCGAATCGTCCACCTCGACTTGCGGCGGCGCTTGCGGCGCTTGGGGCCCGGAGGCCGCTTGGGTAGCGACGTCGGCGTCTTTCTCAGGACTGTCTTCTGATTCGACCATGAAGGACTCGCTTTCGTTGCGGAAATGGTTCGTTCGGGGACGTTCTGGTACGGTTGTTCGGGCGGCCTCCTCCGGAAAACGTGGAGGCCACGACGTAACACGCCCGGAGGTTGCCCAG
This sequence comes from uncultured Planctomycetaceae bacterium, assembly GCA_964505295.1. Taxonomy (GTDB): domain Bacteria; phylum Planctomycetota; class Planctomycetia; order Pirellulales; family Thermoguttaceae; genus DATKZH01. The sequence goes on along the minus strand of CAZDHR010000218.1, from coordinate 2,151 downwards.
CTCGGAGCGGATCGCCCGCCGCTCGGATAACGGGTGGGTTCCGAGCATCCTGTCAAGTATCGATGGACGTGTTGTGGTGCAGGCGTCTCGCCTGCACGGCGCAGCCGGCACGGCCGCACCACGAAGTCCGCAACCCGCCATTCGGAAATTGACGAGGCACCCGCAATGGATCGGCGTCCCCGAAAGGCCCGCGCGCGACCACCACGCGGTGCCCCGGCTCAATCCGACCACGACGATCAGGCGGGCCGTACCATGGAGGCCCGTGGTCCCTTGTTCCGGTGACGGGGATTCGGGGCGCTGTCGATCTCATACTCGACGGCCTGCCCCTCCTGGAGGACGTCGAAGCCGTCCCCTTCCACCGACGAAGAGTGGAAAAAGACCTCGCCGCGATCGCCGGCGATGAATCCGAATCCACGGTCCGACACAAGCTTCTTGATGACGCCCTGCGGCATAATACGTGCTCCTACGGTGTAGAGCGGGCGGGAGCCCGCGGAAATCGATCACTCGGCCGACTCGCCTGGAAGACCGGGTGAGGTGCTCTGGAGGCGCCGAAGAACCGTTGTCGCCCGAGAAGACGCTGCCACAGGGAACTGGATTGCTAGGACAGCTTGCCGAGGGTGAGTAGGTTGGTCGGTGGCTCTGGCCACTTTGAGCGTAAGTCAACGTCGGGCCATTGTACGTCGGGCGGCGGTGGCCTGCAAGGTGCGCCCCCCGAATCGGCCCAGAAGACTTCCCCGCTCCCCAATCGTCCATCCGCAGCGCCGGCGGGCCGACTACCCGTTGTGTTCCACCCATTGGGGGCATCGTCCCAAATTCCCTGGATTTCCCAAACCGCCCGGACCGGCCTCCGTGGGCCATGCACGCAGCCTCGATGGGCGGCGCTCCGTCGATTTGGCGGTCATTCGGGAGCGATGGCGGGAACGGCTCGGGTTGCGGCGGGCTTCGCTTCAGCCGACGCTTGGACCCGAAAGACGAGGTCGGGTTGGCCGCTCTCGTCGCCCTGGCCGCCGTGGTCGGTCCCGTCGGGGCCCACGCTGTAGACGAGGTAGCCGTCGCCGTTTCTGCCCACGCTGTACACGAGATATTCGTCGTCGCGCAGGACATATTGGAGAGGCCCAGCCGCGCGCGTGACCGATCGTCGAGCAGCACACGCCGCATTATCCTTCAAGCGGTTCCCCCCCGCTCAGATCTGCGAGCACGGCGCCGGGCGGAGCATGGTCTTCGTGATGTGGGAGACCGTGTTCTGGTACTCCGGTTTCGCCTTGAGCTCCAGCCATCCCGGGTCTTTCATGAACGCGGCCCACGACGGCTCAAACGCGTCCATGTCGTCGAAGGCGACCATGTAGGTCAGGTTCGGCAGTTGTGCGCCGACGAGCGACTCGCCGAAGAAGACGGGCTTCAGACCGACGCGGTGGAAGATCTCGATCTCGCCGCCGGCGTTGAACATCTCGATCTTCTTCTGCGCCCGTTCCGTGTTGTGGCTTTCGTACGTCCGCAGTTGAAACACCCGAGAGTCCTTCGTCGTGGGCACGGCGATCTTGGGGTGCCCGTCGAAGGCGAGCATGAGCGAGCTTTCGTACCGCAGGTAGGCCGGGTCGTCGAACGGGGCATCGAGGAACTCGGCCCCCGCTTCGACGAAGGCGGCGTCGGCGGCCAGCTTCTGGACGAGCGTGATGAACGAGTCGGGCGACTTGTGGGGCAGGAGGACGTAGACGTCGGGGCTGTCGCCTTCGAGCATCTGGAACACGCCCACCGGCCCGATCCCGATCCGGTTCAGCGCCGGGATGGCGGCCCGGCGGCAGAAATCCTCGAACCGTTTCTGCTTGGGGCCGGCTTCGAGGTGATAGAGCCGCAGCTCGTAGCATTCCTTGCCCGACGGGCTGTCCGACCCCTCCGCCGCGGCGGCCATGCTGAGCGGGGCGGCACCGGCCAGGCACGAGGCGGCGAAGAACTCTCGGCGTTTCATGGTGTCGTTCTCCTTGTGAGGAAGGGCTCTCGCGGGATCGGTGGAAGCACCGACCACCCCATTGTATACCCGCCGCCCCCCCTCTACAATCAAGCCGATCTGCGTCCCGGCATCGCGGAGTAGTAGGCACACGCCGTGTGGGCTGCTAAAAACTGTCCGAGCGGTTGATCCTGTTTTTGTTCGCG
>CAZDHR010000217.1:0-11986 GCA_964505295.1 uncultured Planctomycetaceae bacterium | reverse complement strand
GCTCGCTTTCCATTTTCCCTCTTCTTACATCTACTTCAGATGGCTGAGCAGATACCGAAAATTAGACCCTGTCCCGTTTAACTGCCCCTACCCCCCCCGAGGGCGAGGCCCCGCCACCGGTTGGTTGCCCGTTTGTCGCGGCGGGGCACGGCCGCCGTGCGAAAAACCGGTGGCGGGGAGTGGCTGGGGCCGGCCAAAGCGAATAGAATTGATGGGTTGAACAAAGTCTGGGGCGTGAGAGGCGGTTTCCCACCTCCCGCGGTCTTGTGTGTGGCCGGTTGAGTTCCCACCTTGAACCGCACCGGCATCTTCGATACGCCGCAGTCGCCAAGCCACGCCCATCCCCGCATATAAGAGCCTTCATACGAGAGGAGGTTTCCCCTGAGATACGGCAAGGTTCAACTCGGCATGGTCACCGTGGTGATGCTCGTCATATTGCGGGTGACCATTGGTTGGCACTTTCTCTACGAGGGAGTGTGGAAGATCGTCAACGCGGACCAGTTCTCGGCCGCGGGGTTCCTGGGGGCGGCCAAGGGCCCGGCCGCGCCGCTGTTCCATTGGATGGTGCCCGACATCGACGGCCGCCGGCGCCTGGCGCTCAAGGAGCGCGTCGACGACAAGGGCAACGCGTTCGTCACCAGCGAGTCCTACCTGAACGCCTGGGCGCGACTGAAAGACCAAGCGGTCGATCGGTACAAGCTGGGCCCGGAGCAGACGGCCGAGGCGGAGAAGACCTTCCAGGTGTACGGCGAATCGCTGGAGCTGTACCTCACGGAGAATCGCGAGGACATCGAGGGCTACCTCGGCAGTCTCCAGCGACTCCGAGAGCGGAAGGCGGCCGGCACGAACGGCGCCGCCCACGAGAAGAAACGCGTCTGGGACGAACAGATGAAGCTTCGCGGCGAGGCCAACGGCTGGCTGTCGGACCTCGACGCGATGGGCGAAGAGTATCAACTGGCCCTGTGGGACGTTCTCGACGAGGACCAGAGGGCCCGGGGGCCGATCCGCGCCCCGTTGAGCGAGGCGGACGCGCTTCCGATCGCCCTGCCGATGGCGAACACCTGGTCGGGGCTGCTCGACTTTGGCGTGACGTACGGCTTGGCAGCGATCGGCCTGTGCTTGATGCTCGGTTTCTGTAGCCGCCTGGCCGCGCTGGGCGGGGCCGCGTTTCTGTTCTCGGTGGTTCTCGTTCAGATGCCCTGGCCGACGGTCTATCCGCCGCCCCCGGAGGTGGTGGGGCACGCGCTTTTGGTCGACAAGAACTTCGTCGAGATGGTTGCCATGGTGGTGCTGGCCACGACGGCGGTGGGACGCTGGGGCGGCCTGGACTACTTCGTCTACCACTGGCTCGGCCGGCCGATTCTGGCGAGGTTTGGCTGGGTGGAAGCGGGCGAGAAAACGGCGCAGGAAGACAACTAGAAGGTGAGGTGGCATGTACTTATCTCCTGAAGAGCGAGCGATGGGGCGAGAGGAGTTCCGCCGGGCGGTCGAGGGCGGCCTCTCGCGTCGCGATTTCGTCAAGGGCGGGATCGTCGCGGGCGTGGTCTCCGGCGGCAGCCTGGGCGCCTTCTACTTCGGCTACGAAGCCTCGGTCGAGAACCCGGTCCGTGTTGCCGTGCTCGGCACGGGCGACGAAGGGAGCGTGCTGATCGGGGCGATCAACCCCGACTACGTCCAGGTCCAGGCGATCGCCGACGTCCGGCCGTACAACCAGCACCGGGCCTTCCACGGCGACCACGCCAGCGACACGGCCCTCAAGCACCGCCCCGGGCTGATAACCAAGTACGGCTGGAGGACGGAGGACGAAGCCCGACGGCACGTCCGCGTCTACGGCCACTACGAGGAGCTTCTTGCGGAAGAGAAGGGCATCGAGGCGGTGATCATCGCCCTGCCGTTGCACCTGCACGCCGAGGCGGCGATCGCCGCCATGCAGGCCGGCCTGCACGTATTGACCGAGAAGCTGATGGGCCACAGCGTCCACGAGTGCAAGGAGATGGCCCGCGTCGCCGACCAAACCCGTCGCCACCTGGCCACCGGCCACCAGCGGCACTACAACATCCTCTACGCCGACGCGATGGATTCGATCAAGCGCGGCGTGCTGGGCGATCTGCACTATATCCGCGCCCAGTGGCACCGCGGCAACCTGCCCGGCAAGGATAGCTGGCAGCAGCCGATGCCCCGCGACATCAAGCCGGGCGATCCCCTGGCCGCCAGTCTGCTCAAGACGCGGGACAGTTGGCGCAGAAAGCTCGAGAAAGCGCGGGGCCGCGAGATCGACGTGTGGCGGAAGCGCGTCGCCCAGGTGGAAGCCCAGATCGAGGACCTCGTGCTCAAAGACACGGCCGCCGGCTACGGCTACCAGGCGAAGCAGTACAAGGACGCCGAGGGCAAAGTGGTCTGGGATCGCCCGCCCGCCGAGGAGCTGATCCGCTGGCGCCTGTGGGACCGCACCGGCGGCGGCCTGATGGCCGAGCTGGGGAGCCACCAGCTCGACGCGGCCAGCATCTTCATCTCCGCCATGCACGGCGGCGTGAAGCAGCACCCGATCAAAGTCGCCGCCATCTCCAACCGGCCCATCTTCGCGCACGACCGCGAGGCCGACGACCACGTCTGCTGCATGTTCGAGTTCCCCTCGCCGGGCTACGATCCCAAGGACCCGGAGGGGGAGCGGAAAAAGATCGGCGTGCAGTACGCCTCGATCAACGGCAACGGCTTTGGTGGGTACGGCGAGATCGTCTTCGGCACGAAGGCGACGCTCATCCTCGCCCGCGAGCAGGAAGCCCTGCTCTACCGCGGCCCCTCGGCCAGCAAGGTATCGGCTGAGAAGAGCGCCGGGGCCACGATGGACACGACCGACACGATGGCGGCCCAGACGGCCGAAGCCAAGGGGCCCGTCGAGGTCAGCCGTGGCTACACCGAGCAGATCGAGCACTGGGCCTGGTGCATCCGCCGCAATCCGAAGCTCTCCGACCCCGACGTACGGCCTAAGTGCCATCCCCAGGTCGCGCTGGGCGACGCGGTGATCGCCCTGACCACCAACCTCGCCGCCGAAAAGAACGAGGTGATCCAGTTCCAGCCGGAGTGGTTCGATCCGAACCGCGACGAGACGCCCGAAGGAGTCAAGCCGAGCGTTCCGGTGGCCTGACGAGGGATAAGAGATAAGGGATGAGGGATAAGGGATGGAGGATGAGAGGCAAGGGATAAGGGCGCTTATCCCTCATCCCTTATCTCTTATCCTTCGTCCAGTCGATACGAGACCCAACGCAAGCGAACGATAGAAGGCGATTCACGATGGACTTATCTCCGGAAGAAAAACAGATCGGCAAGGAGAACTTCCAGGCGGCCATCGGCAGCCCGCTCTTGCGGCGCGATTTCCTCTGGGAAGGCTGCAAGCAGGGGATCTCCTCCGGCAACGGCCTGGGACCCTACTACTTCGGCTACGAGAAGTCGATCGGCGAGCCGCTCCGCGTCGGGTTCCTCGGCACGGGCGACGAAGGGAACGTGCTGATCAATGCGATCAACCCCGATTTCGTCGACGTCGTGGCCATCGCCGACCTCCGCCCGTACAACGTCCACCGCGCCTTCCACGGCGACTACGAGAGCGACAACACCCTGGCGGTGCGGTGCGGGCTGATGGCGAAGTACGGCTACAAGACCGAGGACGCGGCCCGAAAGCACATCAAGGTCTATCGCCACTACCTCGACCTGCTCGAAGCCGAGAAGAAGCTCGACGCGGTGATCATCGCCCTGCCCTTGCACCTCCACGCCGAGGCGGCCATCGAGGCGATGAAGCGGGGCCGGCACGTGCTCACCGAGAAGCTCATGGGCCACAGCGTCCACGAGTGCAAGGAGATGGCCCGGGTCGCCATGGATAAGAACGTGCACCTGGCCACCGGGCACCAGCGCCACTACAGCATCCTTTACGACAACGCCGTGAAGATGATCGCCTCCGGCCTGCTGGGCGACCTGCACTACATTCGGGCCCAGTGGCACCGCGGCAACCTGCCCGGCAAGGATAGCTGGCAGCAGCCCATGCCCCGCGACGCCAAGCCAAACGACGCCTTGGCCGGTAAGCTGGAAGACGCGCTGCGATCGTGGCGAGAGGAGCTCGTCAAGCGCGAAGGCGAGCTCGACAAGCTGCGCAAGGCGTCGAAGCCCGACGAGGGCAAGATCGCCGAGAAGCGCCGGGAGGTCGAGAAGTGGCGGGCCAAGGTCGCGCAGAAGAAGAAGCAGCTCGAGGACGCGGTCATCCGCGACGAGGTGGCCAAGTACGACTACCGGGACGAGCTGATCGGCGGCGTGTACGACCGCCCGGCCATCGAGGAGCTGATCCGCTGGCGCCTGTGGAACCGGACCGGCGGTGGGCTGATGGCCGAGTTGGGGAGCCATCAGCTCGACGCGGCCAGCATCTTCATCGCGGCCATGTTCGAGGGCAAGAAGCAGTACCCGCTGAGCGTCAGCGCGATGGCCAACCGGCCGCTCTTCCCGCTCGACCGCGACGTCGACGATCACGTCTACTGCATGTTCGAGTTCCCCACGCCCGAGTACGACGACAAGGACGACTACGGCCAGCGCAAGACGATCAGCGTGTCGTACGCGTCGATCAACGGGAACGGCTTCGGGGGGTACGGGGAGACGGTTTTGGGCACGGAAGGGACGCTCGTCCTGGAGCGCGAGACCGACGCCCTCCTGTACAGGACCTCCTCAACCTCCAGCAAGACCAAGGTGGCCGGTGGCCCGAAGCTCGTGCTCGACGACGCCGGCGATCCGGTCTCGGCGGCCATCGGCGTTCAGGCGCTGGCCGCAGTCGAGCGGGGCTACACGGAAGAGATCGAGCACTGGGCGTGGTGCATCCGGCGGAACCCGAACAACTCCGACCCCGAGATCCAGCCGCGTTGCCATCCCAAGGTCGCCCTGGCCGACGCCGTGATCGCGCTGGTGACCAACGTCGCCGCCCGGGAAGGCCGCCGCGTCGAGTTCGACAAGCGCTGGTTCGATCCCGGCAGCGACGAGACGCCCGAGGGCGTCAAGCCGGGCGTTGGCCCGGTTGCTTGAACCTCCCGCCCTGGTCGGGTATCTTGGCGGCCATCCTGGAAGGGCTCCCTCTCCATCGGGCCCCTCGGCGAGAGGGCCGGGGCGAGGGAGACCGCCGCGGAGGCGGAAATCCGGAGGAAGTCGCTCGCAAAGGCGCCAAGGCGCAAAGCAGTAGGGAGGGGAGACAGGCACGGCACATAGAACGCCGGACTGCGAAGATGCAGAGGATTGGCAGTCGAGCGGTCCGAACGCGGAGAGTGGGAGGCGGACGCGCTTCTGCGTGGCTCTCGCCGCCTGATGCCACTCCTCCACGCATCCCTTTCCTATTCTTTGCGTCTTGGCGCCTTTGCGAGAGTCCTCCCTCCCGTTTCTCGCAGGACCCACGGCCAGAGCCGATCGCGTCCGCAGCACTTGAGGTGCTGCTCTGCGGACCTGTTCCATCACGCGACCCACGGCAACAAAGGAGGAGGTTCTCATGGACAAGTGGCCCATCGGTGTGTTTGCCAGCATCGACGCCGGATTGGGCGTCAAGCTGGAGGTCGCCCACGAGTTGGGCATCCCCACGATCCATCTCCACGCCCCGCACAAGGGCTCCCGAACGCAATCGCAGGCCGACCAGTTCCTGGCCAAACTGAAGGATTTCGGGATCGAGATCTCCGCAGTGTTCGGAGGGTTCGAGGGGGAGAGCTACGCCGATATCCCCACGGTGAAGCGGACCATCGGCCTGGTGCCCCCGGAGACCCGCGCCCAGCGGACCCAGGAGATGAAGGAGATCGCCGATTTCGCCCGGGTGCTGGGCGTCGACGTCGTGGCCCTCCATCTGGGCTTCCTGCCGGAAGACCCGGCCGATCCGCTCTACGGAGAGGTGATCGAGGTCACGCGAGACGTCTGCGCCCACTGCAAGAAGAACGATCAGCGCCTGCACCTGGAGACCGGCCAGGAGTCGCCCGACGCGCTGTTGCGGTTCATCGGCGACAGCGGGTGCGACAACCTGTTCATCAACTTCGATCCGGCCAACATCATCCTCTACGGCCTGGGCGACCCGATCCCGGCGCTCAAGAAGGTGGGACACATGGTCCGCAGCGTCCACTGCAAGGACGCCAAGTGGGCGGCCCGGCCCGGCGAAGAGTGGGGCGCCGAAGTCCCCCTCGGCGAAGGCGACGTGGGCATGGAGAACTTCCTCCGCACGTTGGCCGAGCTGGGCTACGACGGACCGCTCACCATCGAACGCGAGATCCCCGAGGAGCCCGAGCGCCAGAAAGCCGAAATCGGCGGAGGCGTTCGGCTCCTCAATGAGTTGAAGGCCAAGGTCCTGTGAATTGAGGACCGTCCGAGAGGTTCCCCTTTCCCTCCGAGTTCGGGAAAAGAGAACCCCGGGAAACAAGCGAATATCCCGTAGCGTGGGTCTCGTACCTCGACCCACGCCTCGCACAGCCGACCAACAGCAGAGGAAACAGCATGCCAAGTCTCTCCGTGGCCGTCCCCCATGACCTGGGTCAGCCGGAAGCGACCGATCGGTTGAAAGCGCAGTTCGGCAACCTGAAGAATCGCTTCGGACAGGACGTCAGCGACGTGAAGGAGGAGTGGGACGGCCACGTGCTCCGGTTCGGCTTCACGACCTACGGCATCCAAATCCGTGGCACGGTCACCTCCGGCGAGTCGGACGTGACGGTGGCCGCCGACTTGCCCCTCGTGGCGATGCCGCTCAAAGGCGCGATCGAACGGCAGATCCGCGAGGAGCTGGAGAAGATCGTGGGGTGAAGTTGCCTCGACCACCTTGGCACTGCCTCGGCACGCACTCCCGGGCATCGCCGCCGCGGCTTCGCGCCGTCACCCGGCCGGGCGGACCTCGAGCACGTTGCCCTTCAAGCGAAACGTGCAGCCGGCCGGCGTCAGGACCGCCTCGAACAGCTCCTCCAAGGTGGCGTTGTCGACGCTGAAGGAGATCGGCTGTTGGAGTGAAATGCCTGCCCGCTGGAGCGCTTCGCGGTCGATCCTCAAGGTCAGCCCTAGTTTTCCCGCGAGTTGCTCGAGCACCGGGCCGAGCGGTCCCTTGCCTTGCGGGACCGTGAATCGCTTCTCGCCGACGCTTGCCCGGCTCGACCGGCTCGCCGTCGGGCGCGTTTGCCGCAGGGGTCGTGCAGAGGCTTCAATCCGCTCGTGATCTTCCAGCAGCCCTCGGACGAAAATCTCGCCGGCGACGACCTTGACTTGGCTTTGGGGGACCAGCGCGGCCCAGCGATCGGCCAGCGCCTGCGGATCGCGCCCGCCCGGGTAGCTCCGCACGAGGGCCACGTCGTCGGGCACGGGCACGAGGGCGACGGCGCTTCCGTCGGCGGCGATCTCGAACGTCAGGTCGAACTGGCCGGCAACCAGCGTGACGCGATCGACCAGGGAGATCGCCGGCAGGTCGGCCCCCGCCCAGAGATCGTGCGGAACCTGCTCCAGGCCGAAGATTTCGATCCCGCTTTCGGCGGCGAGCCGGGCGAGCAGATCGCGCGGCGTGGCGAAGTCGTCCCACCGGATCCGCCCAGGCGCGAGGAGCTTGCGGCCCACGGCGGCCGGCAGCCGGCGGACCTCCTCGCGGCGGAGCTCGGCCAGGGTGCGAATACGGGAAGTGGCCCGCGGGGGGCCGAAATAGGCGACCGGCCCCAGCCACACCACGCCCAATGGACGGCTCCCGGCCACCTCGCGATAGACCTGCTCCAACGGCAAGCCGTTCAATTGGAGATCGAGCTTCTGCCCCGGGTCGATGCGACGGTCGATAAGCACGGCGGCGCGCCGGCTGTGCGCGAGGCTCACGACCGCCTGGCGCAGCGGCGTGCCCGACCAGAACACGTCGACCGGCGTGCGGAGCTGTTGCTCGAGCGCCGCGCCGTCAAGCCACGCGACTGGCGGTTCCACGCCGGCCGTCGCTTGGAGCGCCGGCGCGACCACCAGCACGAGCACCACGGCCGAATGGAGGACCCTACGCCCTGACGGTGGGAGCCTTTTCACGATTTGCGGCCTGCCGGGATGGGGCAAGAGACTCCGAACTTACCTTATTGTCCGTCAAAGCGTGTGCCGTGCAAAGGGCGAAAAGCCGATGGCGGGCGCTTTTCTCGTTGGCTTCGTCGCGCAATCCAATTAGAATCGAAACTAGGGAATCCTGCGTGGCGAACTCCCCGGAATGGCCCCTTCTAGGCCCAGGGGTTGCAACCCCTGGGCTTGGAACGTGCAGTAGCGGCTCATTGGCTACGCAGGAGTCAATGGATCGCCAACCGCGATAGGATCGGGCCCCGCGCAGGGGTCGCCAGTCACACGTCCCTTGCAGGAGTCATCCCCGGTGAGCGCGTCCCGTCGAGATCCGTTGCTCTTGACGCTCTACGAGGAGTTCCTGGAGAGCGAGGACGCGGCCGAGTTCGTCCGCAGGACCTCGCAATCCTATAATCCGGGATCTCTGGAGCGACTGGTCGGCCACGCGTACCGCAAAGTCCGCCGGGCCGCCGTCTTCGCGCTGGGGTTCCTGGCCGACTACGATGCCAACCACGTGTTGGGCCGCGCCCTGCACGACAAGGACCGCACGGTCCGCCTGCTGGCCGAAGACGGAATCCGCAACGTCTGGAAGCGGGTGGGCAATGACGACCAGCGCCGGCAGTTGAACTCGATCATCCGCTTGAACTCCGCCAAGCAGTTCGAAGAAGCCCGCCGCCGAGCCACCCAACTGACGAACAAAACGCCTTGGTTTGCCGAGGCGTGGAACCAGCGGGCGAAGGCGTGCTTCGCCCTCTCTCAAGACGCCGAGGCGATTCGCGACTGCCACCAGGCCCTCGAGCTGAACCCCTACCACTTCGCCGCTGCGGCTCGCATGGGCCAGGCGTACCTGCGGCTGGGCAACCAGGTCTCGGCGCTGGAGAGCTTCCGCCGCGCGTTGCGACTCAACCCGAATCTCGAAGATGTCCGCGCCCAGGTCGAGCGTCTGGCACGCCTGATCGAAGGGAAGTGACCGCCGGTGGCTGGCGCCCGCCGACAGCCCGGCGAAATACGGATCCGGGTGGGTGATTCGCGTGGTTGACGTCGAACGAAGTGAGCTTCCCCGGGCCGAGAGAACTGGGCGTTCGCTGCGCTCAACCCCAGCCACCCTCCCGCGAGTTACTGTCTCGACGCGGAGCTAACGCCAGGGGCCGTACGGGGCTTGGCGGACGGAGGCGGGGGCTGCCTGGTCGGCGGCCGGGGCTCCGTACATCGGACGCCTCGCCGTGCTCTCTGCCCTCTGTAGCATCGCGGAGACATAGCGGTGGGGGTCGGCGTCGAACTTGCGCAGCGTCGTTTCGCTCGAGAACAGGTAGACATGGCCTTCAAACCAGGCGCCGTGCTCCCGGCGGCCCGGCAACATCTCCCCACGCTCAATCGCTACTACCACGTCACTGCCCGACGATACCGGAGCGTAGCGGTCCGGGGCCGCATCGAAGCGGTCCCGCTGCTCGGGTCCGGCGAAAAGGTAGGTCCGCCCTCGGTGAATCAATCCCCACCGGGGGTCGCCCCGGACCCATCGCCGATTGTCGGACAATTCGATGGGGCAGAAGCCGTCCAACCCTAACGGGGGGCTTCCGGACGAAAGCCGAGCCCCCGGTGCGGGGCTCTCCGCGGCCCGCGGCTGCGATGGTGGGGCCTGCGACGCGTACCTCGAGTTCGGCACGGCCGGATTGGGAGACACTGCGCCATTCGGCCGGGCGGCTTGGGCCCGTGCGTCGACGGGTGGGCCCTGACTGCGGCCAACCTCCGTCGCCGGCGGGATCTTGATTCTCGGCGGTCCCGCCGGTACGGTCTGCACCGGCGGTTGCTCGCCGACGCGTCCCACGAAACGGGCGTCCGGACTACCCATCGCGGCGGGTTGCCGGGCCCCGGACGGTTGAGTGGCGGGGCTCCCGGTTGGCGGGACTGCCGGTTGCCGGCTCGCCACCTCCAATCCCGGCTGGCCGTAGCTTGCCGGGCCCCGATTCCTGGCCGCCGCGGCGATCTGGCTGAGCCGGCCGACGTACCGCGACGCGTCCGCGGTTCCGGCAATCCTCGCAACTACTTGCCCGTCCGGCGCAAGGATCACGTCCGACGGCAGGACCGTGACGCCGTATTGCTGCCGCGTGTGGGGAAAGTGGTCGGCATTGACTTTCACCGGCACGAAATTGCTTTCCACGGCCGCCGCCACGTCGGGCCGAACGAAGACTTCCTGTTCCATTTGCCGGCAAGGCAGGCACCAGTCGGCCCAGAAGTGGACCAGCACCATCCGATTCGTCTGCGAAGCCAGCCGTTTAGCGGTTTCCAGGTCGACTTGCCAGCGAAGGCCTTGTTGCGCCGAAGCGGAAGCGACGAGACCCCAACCGAGAATCACCAGGCACCAGCACAACCAGCGGGTCGCTCGCATGTTCCGAAGCTCCCGTGAGAGGAAGGGATAGACGTGGAGTCAGCCGTGACTGCCCTCTGTTATCGGAGCCGCAGGGCGGGTAAATCGTATGAAAACTAATGGGTCGTGCCAGATTCACCGATTTTTCGTATTAGCAGGGACTTGCCCGGTGGTTCCGGCTTGAAAAGCACGGAAAGATAGTGTATATGGTGTTAGAGGGCAGGGTTTGGTGGCTTGCCAGAGCGGGCCGACGATCGTTGGCGGGGCACGCCGACAGGTTCTGCGTTTGGCGGCGAATCGTCGCGTTGAAGCTTGACAGAGAGTAGGACATCGCTAAGATAGCCAGTGTTCGAGTTCTGCCTCGCAGGTAGGCCGTGCAGGCCCATAGTCTAGAACCTCGGGGCCTCCCCCCATTGGGAGTATTCTTGGGGGATGCTGGCTTTACCATCTGAGTTTCCTGCGGTTGATCCTGAGGGATCAATACTCCCGGACGGACCGGGAGTGGCCAGAGCCCCCGAGAGAAGCGCGTAAACGCTGTTTTTGGGCGCCCGTTGTGGTTCTCTCAGTGTACCGCCCCTAAACGGCTTCCTGGGTTGCGACACGATTCTCGTCGCCACGCGGGAATTGACTTCTTGGTGACGGGGTCCGGACCCAAGTGCCGGACGCCGACTCTGTGATCTTGGGATCGTTCCCGAGCGCCGCCAATACTCTGCGCGGACGAGCGTCGGCGATCCCTTAAAGGTGCCTTATGGGAAAAAAGAAGAAAGGCCGGCCGCGTGGAAGAGGCGGGTCGTACGGAGGTGGCCATCGTGGCCGTAGCCGACCGTCGAGCGGCTCTGTCCGAGACAACCGTGAGGTCGATACGGCGGAGAACGGCGAGATCGGGCCCGTCCAGCCCGGCGGCGGCGTGTTGGAGATGCACCCCAACGGATACGGGTTTCTCCGCGACCCCGCCGACAGCTACGTCCGGCAGATGACCGATCCCTTCGTCCCCGGCAGCATGATCGACAAGTTCGGCTTGCGCGAGGGGGTCCATATCCAGGGAATGGTCCAGCCGGGTCGGAGGCAGCAAGGACCACGGCTCAAGGAGATCACCGACGTAGACGGTCTCAAGCCGGACGAGTACCGCGACGTGAAGACCTTCGATCAGCTCACGCCGATCAACCCCGAGTCGTGGCTGCAATTGGAGACGGGACCCGAGCCGCTGACGACCAGGGTGATGGATTTGTTGACGCCCCTGGGAAAAGGCCAACGCGCCTTGATCGTCGCGCCCCCTCGAACCGGCAAGACGATCCTCCTTCAGCACATCAGCCAGGCGATCGCGAAAAACTATCCCGACGTCAAGCTGGTCGTCCTGCTGATCGACGAGCGGCCCGAGGAAGTCACCGATTTCGTCCGTGCCGTCGACGGGGAAGTGGTGGCCAGCAGCCTGGACCGGGAAATCGAAAGCCACGTACGGCTCTCCCAGTTGATCGTCCAACGCTGCCAGCGCCTCGCCGAAATGGGCCGCGACGTCTTCCTGCTGATGGATTCCATCACCCGGCTGGCCAGGGCCTTCAACAAATGGGTCGG
>CAZDHR010000216.1:0-12074 GCA_964505295.1 uncultured Planctomycetaceae bacterium | reverse complement strand
GCAAAAGGTGCCTGTCACCTTTTTTCGGCTACCCGTTGCTGGGTATGCTGTTTCCTGTGTGTTGCCTGAGTCCTGTGCAGCAAATCAGCCTCATCGAATCCCAGGGGTTGCAACCCCTGGGTCTGGGGCCTGGAGTGACGTGGCCCACCTCGGTTCCGACATTGTGAGTTCCACAAAGCGGTACTAAACGCCTGGAGCCAGAATCATGGCCGCCGCGCTGTTCGGCAAGAAAGACCCCAACGACCCCGATTCGCCGGAAACGGTCGACGGCAACCCTCGCGGTGAGCTGGAGCAGCTCACCAGCCAACTGGGCAAGCTCGGCGAGCTGCTCGCTCAGGCCAATGAGCAAATTGCCGCCTACCTGGTCCGGCGCGAGTCGCAGACGGGCGCGGGCGATGCCGGTGACGAAACCACCGCGGCCCTCGGCCAACGAATCGCCGAGCTGGCCGAGAAGGTCGACAAGCTGGCCGCCGGCTCGTCTCCGACGGGTGCTCCCGCCGAGAGTCCCGCGCAAAGTGCGACGGCCGAGCAAACGCCACCAGCGGCGATCCAGCCGCTCCGGGAGCAGCTCGACCGCGTCGAAACGAGCGTCAAGCGGCTGGCCGAAGCATCCGGCGCCCCGGCGGGCGGCGACGGCGTGACGAACACGGCCATCCTCGATGCCGTGCGCCAACTCCAGGTCCAGCTCGACGGCGGACTCCGGCAGCTTGCCGACCTTCTGGCTCCGCCCGAAGAAACCGCCGACGACACGGCCACGCCGACGACCAGCGCCCAGTGGGAGCAGGTCGTCGTCGGGCCCGCACTGGCCGCCAACCCGGCACTGGCGCTGGAGCGCCGGCAGTTGCTCGACGGCGTCCTGGAAGGCCAGGCCGGCGCGTGTGCCCTGGCCGGTCAACTACTGGTCTTCCAGTCGGCCCCTCCCGAGCGCCTCCCGCAACTCTTGAAGGACGTCGGCGAAGCGTTCTATCGCTGGCAGCCGAAGGCGAGCCCCGGCACGAACTCCATGGAAGAAGCGATTGTCGATTGGCTCCAGCGAAGCTGCGAGACGGCCGGGATCTCCAACACGATCGAGCTGGTTCACCCGGGCGAGCGGTTCGACTCGACCCGTCACACGGCCACCTCGCGCGGCGTCGAGATCACGGAAGTCCGCGGCTGGATCGTGCTCCGCGACAATGGCCGAGTCTACACGAAGGCGACCGTCGAGGTCCGGTGAGGATGAGGGATGAGAGATGTGAGATAAGGGATGAGGGATGAGGGATGAGGGATGAGGGATGAGGGATGAGGGATGAGAGATGAGAGATGAGAGATGAGAGATGAAGCGCCAGGGGGAGGCGAATCGGCGGAGGGAGCGGCCACACGAGTCACTGGAAGTGTACCGGCCTATGCCTTGGCGCTGCGGGCTCACGCCCTTTCGCTGAAGTTGCCCAAGTTCGAGACCTACGAAGAAGGGGCACAGTTGCGGAGGTCAACGAAGAGCGTTTCTTCCCAGATTGTGGAAGGCCATGCTCTGCGCCAATACAAAGCCGAGTACTTGCACTACCTCTCGCGGGCTTATGGCAGTGCGGAGGAGACGATCGAGCACCTTCGGTACCTGCTGGAGACTGGCTCGGCCTGCAACGTCCAGCAAGAGTGCCAATCTCTCCTCCAGGAATACGGCGTTCTATGTCGCAAGCTGTTCAACTACATCCGTTCCGTGCGAAAAGGACACGACCCCACGCAGATGCTCGGGGATAAGGGATGAGGGATGAGAGATGTTGCCAAGAGATGGTGAACACGATGACTGGCCGTCGCGAGCAAGCTGGAGTGCCCACTGCGATCGAGCCACGCTCAGCGGCGGCGAGTAGATCCGTTCCTTATCCCTCATCTCTCATCCTCCATCGTCTACCACCAGCCCCTAGACCTGTAGCTTTCCATTCCCAAATGAAAACCTTTCGCTGCACCAACTGCGGCCACGAGCTCCGGCGGCCCACGCAGCCGTACAGTTGTCCGCAATGTGGGCGCCAGGCGGTCGGACTGTTCCGTGTGGTTCCGGGCGGAGGCCAGCCCGCGCAACCGGCCTCGCCGCCCGCCCAGCCGAGCGTTCCACCTACCCAGGGCGTTAGCCCACCGCCGCAGCATGGTGGTGTCTCCCCGATCGCCGTGCCGCCTCCCCCGCCGGGCGCTGCCGGGCCACCGCCGCCGGCACAAACGCCCCCCGCGCAGCCGGTCCAGCAACCGCCCGCGCAAACGCCCCAGCAGCCACCTGGTCGGCCCGCTCCCCAACGACCCGCGCAGCCGCCGCCGGCACAGCCGACCCAACAGCCGCCGGCCCAACCGACCCCGCAAGCGCCCCGTCAGCCGGCCCGTCCGACCGCCGAGCGACCGCCCTCGCGCAAGCCGCAGAAACCCCAAGCAGCGCCGCCCCCGTTACCCAAGGGAGGCAAAGGCGGCAAGCCGCGACGGGCGACTCCACCCACGGCCCGGCCCCCCGCGCGCAAGCAAGCCCCGCAAGCCACGCCCCCCGGCGCCGCACAACCGCGTGCCAAGTCGCCGCGACGCAAGGCCCAGCCCAAGCCCAAGCCGCCCAAACCCAGACCCAAGATCCGGCCCGAGCCGATCCGCCCCAAGGAGTTCGTCTGGGCGTATCCGGACCAGCCGCCTTACAACGTTGACGCCAAACCGATGAAGAACGCCCCGGCCGTCGATCCGGAGGGCAGGATCGTCTTCTGCACCCAGGGCAGACTCCTGGCGGTCGAGGACCAAGGTGAACCAAGCCCCAGAATCCTCTGGGAGTACGTGATCGGCAGCCATGTGCCCGGCCCGGTCGTGGTCGCGCCCGACGGGAGCATCCGGGCCCACTCGGGCGACGGGTTCCTGCACTGCGTTAGCTCCGTGGGCAAGCAGGTCTGGGCCCCGGCCCACGTCGGCGAGCCCCTCGGCTGGGCCGCGCCCGTCTGCGACGACGAGGGCAACACTTACATCAGCGCCTACGACGGCGGCCTGATCCGCGTCGACAACAACGGCAAGATGGGCCGCAAGCCCTATTTCCGCTCTCGGCGCAAGTTCGACTCCGCCGGCGTGATCCTCGGCGGCGTCTTGTACATCGGGGCCGAGGACGGCTACCTCTTCGCCATCCGGCTCGGCCCCAATCAGGGAGAGAGCATCTGGGACCACGCCGCCGAGCAGGGCTACACCGGCGGCTACCTCAACTCGTCGCCCGCCGTGACCGAAGACGGCGTCCTCGTCGTCGCCGCGCGGGACGAGATGCTCTACGGCTTCGCCTCCAGCGGCGCGGCCGTCTGGGCCACCCGGATGCCCGGCATGCTGCTCGGCTCGCCGGTAATCGACCCGCACGGGCACGTCTACGTGGGCGTCTCCCAGGCCCAACGCGGCCAAGAGCCGCGCGGCCTGCTCGTTTCGGTGGACGGCAACTCCCACAAGATCCGCTGGCAGTACCAGGCCGCCGGCCCCGTGGAATGCACGCCCGTGGTCGGCGACGACGACACGGTTTACTTCGGCGACGACTCGGGCACGATCCACGCCGTCGACACCCGGGGCACGGCGAAGTGGACCGTCCAGGTCGAAGCCGCCATCCGTTCCGCCGGCGCGATCCTCGCCCCTGAGCGACTCGCCTTCGGGCTCGACGACGACACGCTCGTCGTGCTCCGCTGCTCCTCCCAATCCCTCGCCCCCGGCGCCTGGCCCAAGATCGCCTGCACGCTGGCCCAAACCGGCATAGCCCCGCCGGGCACCGTGGTCTACGGAGAGCAGGAGACGGAGGCAGTCGAGGCAGAAGACGAACAGCCCCATGACACACTAGAGCCGGACGAGCAGGCCACGGAAGACAAGGCGCCCGACGAGCCGCCGCACCACGAGCGGCCTGCGGACGAACATGAATAGCACGTCAGCGCTCACCCCGGTGAGCATTCTGACCTACGGGGCTGTTGCGGGTGAGATGGCCCAGTGCCTTTCCGGCTGCGGCGCGGACTTGGGGATCGGGGTCGTCGACCGCCTCGATCAGGGCCGGGCGGGCTTCCTGGGCCTGGAGGCCCAAACAGCCTAGCTCGCGGGCGGCCGTTGCGCGGGCCGAGGCGTTGTCGTTCTTGAGGGCGTCGACAAGCGCGGGGACCGCCGGCGGGCCGATCCAGCCGAGGGCTTCGACGGCCGAGCGGCGGACTTGCTCCGCCGGATCGCTCAGCGCCTTTTTCAGGGCGGGGATGGTCGTGGGGCCGATTTGCCCTAACGCGCGAGCGGCGGCGCGGGGCACGTCAGGGTCGGGGTGGCCCAAGGCGTCGACCAGCGCGGCCGTGGCCTCGCCGAAAAAGGGGACATCACTGATTTCGGCGGAGCCCCCTTCGGGCCGGACCAACCGACCACGCTTCACGTGGTGCCCGTCGGTGCCCGAAAAATCAGTGATGTCCCCTTTTTCGGCGAGGTCGCCCAGGGCAACCGCCGCCTTGTAGGGCAGCGTGCCGGTGCCCGTGCGGAGCATGTCGACCAGGGCGGGGATCGCCCGGTCGTGTCGGGCGATCTTCCAGAGCGCGGCCGCCGCGCCCACGCGCACGCCGCGGTCTTCGTCGTCCAGGAGCTTCAGCAGCGTGGCGACCGCCGGCTTGGCGGCCGGGCCCATGTTGCCGAGAGCCTCGGGCACGGTGCGTCGCACGGAGGCGACGGGCTGGGGCTTTGACTCGAGCGTCTCGATCAGGCGCGGCACGGCCGGCTCGGCGCCCGGCCCGATCCGTCCCAGCGCCCAGGCCGCTCCGCCCCGGACGTACTCGTGGTCGTACTTGTCGGCGACGATCTTGCCAAGCGGCTCCACGGCCTCGGCCGCGCTGGGCCCGATTTGCCCCAAGGCGTAGGTGGCGTGCCACCGGGCGCGGAGGTCTTCGTCGGCCAACTGAGCGGTCCACGCGGCGACCGTCTTGTCGCGGTAGGCCGCCTCCTGTTGGCCGAGGGCGAGGGCCGGTCCGCTAAGAAGAATCGCCAGGCTCACAAATCGCTTCATGCGCTACTCACGTTGGCCGGAACGGCTCGGGGAGCAAGGGCTTCTAAGATTCCTTGGGGGCCGGTTCCGCGGCCTGTTGCGTCGCAGCCAGCACCACCTCGCGCCCGTCGACTTCCGTGAACAGGCGGAAGTGGATCCTCGCCTTCCCCTGCACCTCCTCGTAGAAGTTGATGTACCAGAGGTTCATCTCGTAACCGTCGAACTCCGCGTCGAGCTTGGATTTCTCCGTGCCCCGGGGCGGCTCTCCCCTCGTGGGGTGAAGCTTCTTGTGGACTTCGTCGCGTTTCAACTCGAGCTGCGTTCTGAGCAACGGCGCGTTCCCTCGGAGATTCCGAAACAATTCCCGCGGCGGCTCCAGCAACTGGAGCTTGACCTGCACCCCCGCGGCACGCGGCGTGAAATTCAACCGGAAGGCGACCCGGTCGACCGTGTTGCCGTGGCGGTTGGTGCGGGGGAAGCTGAGCAGGAGCGGGTTCTCAGGATCGGCGGGCTCGGGCGGGTCGACGACGTGTCCTTTCCGGCCTTCGACCTTGGTAATCTCGACCCGGAGCGTGCCCGCGTCGGGAAGCCACTTGACCGGCAGCTTGGCATTGCCCACTCCCATCCCGAGATCGATGGGGACCGGCTCGAGCATTTTGGGCGTATTGAGCGTGATGTACTTGCTCTGTCCTTCCACGCGGACCTGGAGGATGCAGTTTCGCAAGTAGTTGGCCGACGACGGGGCACCGTCGGCCCATTGGAACTTCAGCGTGTCGCCGTCGCGTCGGATCTTGGCCATGTCCTCCGTGGTGGGATCGCCGCTACCCGTGCTGGTCTCGAGCTGCGCGAGCCAACTGGCCTGGGCTGCCTCGGCCTGATCCTGTTTGAGCGTGAAAGCGCGGCCCTTCTTCATGGCCGTCTGACCGCCGAGGAGGTAGAGCTGCCACGCGACGTCGGGGCCGGAATGGATCTTGCCGAGCGTGAACTCCTCGCCCGGCTGCCCCCCGAGCCCGCTGCCGCCCAACTCGGGCAGGTCGATCGCTTCGGCCAATTCCCGCAAGGCGCCCGCGGGCGGCTTCGGCTTCTCGGGCTTCTTCTCTTCCGATTCCTTCTCCTTCGCGGCTGGCGGCGTCTTCTCCGATTCCGGCTTCTTCGCCTCGGGCTTGGGTTTTTCGGCGGCCGGCTTCTCGGCGGGTTTCGCTTTCGGCTTGGCCTGCTCGTTGGGCTTCTCCGGCTTGGTTGGTTCGGATTTCGGCTTCTCCGACTCGGCCTGCTTGGGCTGCGGTTTGCTCGGTGCAGACTCCTTCGGCTTCGCCGGCGTTTTGGACTTCTCCGAATCGTCGACCTTGGCATCGAAGGCCGCTTCGGGGTCGAAGTCCCTCAAGTTCCCGAGATCGGGCAACTCGGGCCATTCGCTGTCGTCTTCCGTTGCCTCTTCCTCGGGCACCGACGGCTCGTCGTCGGCCGACTGCTCGGCTTGCGCCCCGGCATCGCCTGCGGCGACCTGGGAGGCGGCTGTCTCGTCGCCTTTCTTCCCCGATTTGACGAGCAACATCATGACGCCGACGAGCAGGATCAAGGCAAGCACCGCGCCTCCGGCGAATAGGGGCACGCGCCCCCGTCCTGCGGCCCACTCTTTGAACTGGGCCAGAAGCGTCGACATCCCGACCGTTTCCGCTTCGGCCGGCCCCTCGTCGACACCGACGCCTGCCACGCGGATCCCCTCCTCCTCCCCTTCCTCTTCTTCGGCGGGCTCCAACACGACCGCGTCCGCCTCCGTTCCTTCCTCGAGCTGCCACTTGGCCAGCGCCTCGCTCACGTCACCGGCCGACTGGAACCGATCGTCGGGGTCCTTGGCCATCATCTTTTCGCAGATCTCGGCGAGCTGGTCGGGCGTGTCGGACCGCAGCTCCGCGATCTTGCCGGGGGCTTCGGTTTGATGTTTCAGGATTCGCTCGTGCAAGGTCCCCTCGGGAAACGGCGGCTGGCCGGTCAAGAGGAAGTAGAACGTGCAACCGAGCGAGTAAATGTCGGCCCGATGGTCCAGGTCGGGACTCTCGACCGCCTGTTCGGGTGCCAGGTAATCGACCGTGCCCAACAGACGGTCGTCCTTCTCGCTGGCCGAGTCTTCGCCTCGGCCGATCAGCCGGGCCATGCCCATGTCGAGGATTTTGACCGTGTCCTGCGGGCCGACCAGCAGGTTGGCCGGCTTGACGTCGCAGTGGATCATGTCGCGGCCATGGGCGTGGGCCAGGCCGTCGGCCGCCTGCTGGATGTAGCGGGCCGCGCGGTCGAACGGCAAGGGCCCATCGGCTTCCACCATCCGCTGCAAATCTCGACCCTCGACGTATTCCATCACCAGGTAGTAGCGGTCGCCCTCGCTGTCGACGCTGTAGGGATGGACGATGTTGGGATGGTCGAGTGCGGCAATGGCACGCGCCTCGGTCAAGAACTGCTTGAGCAAGGCGGGGTCCCTTCCCAGCCGCTTGGGGAGGATCTTCAGCGCCACGCGACGGCCCATCGTGGTATGCTCGGCCAGGAAGACCCGGCCCATCCCGCCGCTGCCGAGCAGGTCGATCAGCCGGTAGTTACCCAACTTGAACGTGGCCCTGCCGGCGAGCAACTGGCCGGCCTGCCACCGGGTAAGCCAGCCCTTGCGGACCAGGGCCTTGGCCAGCGCCTTGGCGTCGTCGGCCTCCCCGGCCGCCTGGCGCGCCTGCGCGAGCTTCGCTTCATCGAGGAGTTTGCTCTTCTCCAGCAGCTTGACGAGTTCGTCGGGTGTGGTGACGGCCATAATCCCGCCTGAGAATGAAGAGGGGTTCGAGGAGTCCACGGTGGCCGCACTCATGCGGCGATTTCCGCCTGCCGCGACCTGCCTGCGATGAGAGTCCCCGACGAGTTGGGTTGCGAAGCCCCCTTCCCGGACCCCCCCGAGCCACGGCTTCTTCCCAGAGTCTACCAACCGCGATCTCGATCTGCAAACAACCGGAAGCCCAAAACCGCAGGTTTGGCCCGATGGGCCCCCGACCGGACCGGCGGAGGGGGCGTGACCGCGTTGCGCCACTCCCGGCAGGGAGGGACGTTTCGGCCGTGGTGGGTGTGAGGCCGGACGCTTGGATCGGAAGCCTCGACACCGGGAACCGGGAGACCGTGCGGTCGAGCGAGTTGGGGGGGTCGGGAGACCCGCGCCGAGCGAGTTGAGCGGGCGCACCGAACGCGCAGGCAAGTCTCCGACCGGCGTCGTTGTCCGGCATCGGCACCGTCAAATGGTCCCGCGGTGGTCCAAGGTCTCCCACATCTGGGCCGGTGTCATGGTCGCGGTCACGTCGACGGTCTCGATCGCGATTCCGGAGCTGCGATAGTAGTCCAGAAGGGGGGTAGTCCGCTTGCAGAAAAGGGCCAGCTTGCGCCGGACCGATTCCAGGTCGTCGTCCACCCGTGCGGCGCGATCACCTCCGATGTTGGTCCGGAGCCGCTCGAGGATGACTTCGCTGGAGCATCGCAGATGGACGACGGCCACGACGTCCACAATCGCGTCGACCGCCTCCGCCTGGCCCACGTGCCGCGGCAGCCCGTTCATGACGACCATCGTCCGCTGGTCGGCGCCGGTTCGGGAGAGAAACGACCGGAGGATCCGCTCGGCCAACGGGAAGTGCTCGTTCTCCAGGAGGGCCCCGGACCGGAGAACGCTGCGCAGGAACCGGAGGTCGTCGCGGCCGACGATCTCGTCGGGCTGGTCCTGCTCGACGAGGAAGCGGAGGTTGGCCCCGAAGTCGAAGTGGACGCAGGCCGTGTGCCAAAGCCCTCGTTCGGCGATCAGATCGCCCAACGGCGTTTTGCCCGAGCCGGTCGGCCCGACGAAAAGCAGGGCCCTATTCGTGTGTCTCGATCCGTCCATCGCGTTTCTCAATCCGTTCGCGGATGCTCTCTTCCTGGTGGACCCCGGATTCGCCCGCGGTCGGTGGCGGGGTTTGACGCTTGCGCACGAATCGGCTACCCTCCGGCGAGTGCGTCGCTAGTCCCGGGAGCTGGAGGCGCGTCCTGACGGGGCGTAGTTCACGTTACCGCGGCGGGTCCATCCAACGACCCTCCATCGACCGACGTTCGTCCCATTTCGCATTGGAGCAGCCAGGCGATTTTTTGACAAGGTTGGGCGGCGAGGGAAATTGCCGACGACCGGGCCCTGACCATCGTTCAGGTGATGGGGATCAAGAACAGAGGGTATCGCCCCGGGCCGGCCGCAACGCACACGACGGCGACGTCCTGGCGACGGGCGCTGATACTTTTACACTGACCCACCTTCCTCGCTCGGACCCGCCATACTCATTCGATCGAACGGAGAGGAGATGACCATGCAGGCGATCTTCGCCTTTGCGGCAACTGCGATTCTCGCGGCCGGCGCGCCGGAATTGATCGTCGACGTCGATTTCAACGACGAAGTGATGATCCGTTCGGAACCGATCACGGAAGCGGAGGTGGAAAAGCTCGTCCGGGATCTGCACGCCCACGGCGCGCAGACACTGATCGTCAGGATGGGGTACCTCGGCTACCTGCCCTACCGGACCGAACTGAGCTATCCGATCGGATTCGACCCGGACCATGCGCGAAAGCACCCGTTCCGCCGCAACTTGAAGCCCCGCGAGCTGAACGATTTCATCAAGAAGCGGACGGCGGCGAACGCCCGCTACGCGCAGGTGCTGGAGGCCTTCAACCCGCCGGAGGTTTTCATTCGTGTCGGGCACGAACTGGGCATGAAGGTGATCCTGTGGATAGACATCTTCGACGACGGCTACACGGGCCATCGGTCGAAGTTCCTCGACGAGCATCCGCACTACCAATGGACGGCGCGGGACGGCACGACCTACTTCGAAGGGCTGACCAGCTATGCCTGGCCGGAGGCCCGCGCGTTTCGCGTCGCCCAGGGGCGCGAGTTGCTCGATTTGGGCGCGGACGGCCTCCACTTGTCGACCAGCGCACACTGCCGGCACTTGCCCAACGTTCAAGAGGACGACTTCTTCGGATTCGAGAAGCCCGTGGTCGACGAGTTCCGAAAGCGTCATCAGGTCGACATCCGCACGGCCGAGGAGTTCGACAAGGAGGCGTGGCACTCGATCAAGGGCGAGTTCATGAACCGGCTCTACCGCGAGCTGGGCCAGCTCTGCCATGCCCGAGGCAAAGAGCTGTGGATCGGTTTGCAGTTGGGCGAATACACCCATTTGGCCGCCGACCCGTACTTCAGCGCCAACGTCGTGGCTCGCTACCGCAACCAGTGGAAACCGCTGGTCGACGAGGGCATCGCGGACGTCCTCGTCGTGGGCGACTACGAAATCTGCTCCCACCCCGAACACGTCTACTGGCAGGCGAAGGGGATCGCGCCGGGGCCGGGCGAGGACCTGTTTTCGTGGGCCGCCAAGGAGTATGGCGACTACTGCCACGGCAAGACCAGACTGTTCCTGTTCAGCGAGTGGCTGGTCAGCTCGAGGCAGGCGCTCGATCAGCGGCTCGCACAATGGGCCCATCGCGTGCAAGACAACGGTTTCGACGGCATCGACGTGCACGAGGCGGCAAATTTCGAGCGCACGCCCGACGGCATGCAACTGCTCCAGCGACTCCGCGATCGGCTCGACGGCAAGATCGTCGGACCGCTGCCCGAATAGTCAACCGCACTCTGCGGAGTAACCTACAGCGAGTTCGGAGCCAAACCCATGGGCGCAGCAACCAACGCGGTCGTGATCTCGCTCGTGGCACTGGGGGCATGCAGCAACGCCGGCGAGCGACCCCAAGGCACGATTCCCCTCCTCTACAGCACCGACCTGCACCACCCGCACCAAGACCCCGACGATCATTTCGATCTGGCCACGCTGTTTGCCCTCGCCGAGTTCGACGTCCGCGGCATCATCCTCGACTGCGGTGCGCGACAGCTTGCGCAGCCGGGCAAGATCCCGGTGGAGCAGATGGCGCATCTCACCGGGCGAGACGTGCGATACGCAATCGGGTTGGAGTCGCCGCTGCGGTCGCCCGCGGACGACGGGCGCGACCAACCGGCCCCGTTTCAGAAAGGGGTCGCCCTGATTCTCGACGTGCTCCGCCGGTCGGACGAGAAGGTCACGATCTTCACCACCGGCAGTCTCCGCGACGTGGCCGCCGCGCTCAACCGCGAGCCGGAGCTGGTTCGCCACAAGGTCCGCCGCCTCTACGTCAACATCGGCGACTCCGGGGCGGCCGGCGCCGGTCAGGAATACAACGTCAAGCTGGACCCCGCCAGCTACGTGTGCGTGCTGAGGTCCGGGCTGCCGGTTTACTGGTGTCCGTGCTTTGACGGCGGCGTCTGGAAGCGCGAGCGCGGCTATGCCACGTACTGGCGATTCGTCCACGAGGAGGTGCTCGAGATGGCGCCGCAAGGCTTACAGAACTGGTTCATGTTTGCGCTGGTCAAACCGGACACGGACCCGATCGCTTTCCTCTCGCGGGCACAAGAACCGGCGGTTCGCCGTCGCGTTTGGAGCATGCCGCGGAACATGTGGTGCACCGGGCCGTTTCTGCACGCGGCGGGCCGGGAGGTCGTGGAAGCGTCGCCGTGCCGCTGGGTCGCGCGGCCTGTCGACCGTGAAAGCCAAGACGACGCCACGCCCTACACCTTCGTTCCCGCCCGGGTGACCGTCGACGACAACGCCCGGGCGACGCTTCATCTCGACGAGACGGCGCAGGGCGAGGCCGTCCACGTGTTCAAGATCCTCGACCAGGCCAATTACGACAAAATGATGACAAGCTGCCTCCGCGAGTTGCTGGCGGGCTTGCCGATCGCCGAGCGCTGTAATCGATATGTTCCCTAGCTGGCGTCGCTTCTACGAGGCACGGTACGAAGAACTCGTGCTGAAGTCGGTGCGCCTGGTTCGTAACGGGCAATTCGAACGGGCTCTCTCTCACTACCGAGGCAACGTTGTCGATCTGGAGCGGCGGCTGCTGTAGCAATACGACGCTTCGCGTCGTAACGCACTCCGGGGACGCTTTGCGTCGCGCGGAAATGGAAATGGGGAAGTGGGCGGGGGACAGTCCCGAATGGCACTGTTGACCGGTTAAGTCATTTTGGCGCAACGGGTTGTGAGTTCGA
>CAZDHR010000215.1:0-12090 GCA_964505295.1 uncultured Planctomycetaceae bacterium | reverse complement strand
GTTTAGCAGCAAAACTAAGCATTTGGAGTGTCCGGCAATTCGGCGCCACCTCCCTCCCCCCCGCACGCTCCTCCCTCCCGCGGCGAAGCACTTCGTCCAAGAGACTTTTCGCATCGGCTCCGCGATGCGAAAAGTCTTGTCTCTTGAGGGTACATGGAAAGCGAATCCTACCCAGAGTGCCAAAACACTGATCTTGACATGGTCGGGCTGCGACCCGGGCTCGCCAAATTCAACGGGCCCTGCCAACATCCGGTTTTCATGTCAAGATAGACGGGGCAGTCTGGTCTCAAATGCTGCTTGATAACTTGGGTAAGCACGGCCCCTGGTGGGCCGTCAATTGTGATTTGCGGCACTAGCCTGACAACTTGCCCCTTGGTGGGGGGGTGTCGCGGGCATCCCTGCGGAGCATCGATGCCGCGGGCCCTTTGGGGGGTATCGGCTGCGGCGGTCGGTTGGAATAATGGAGGGGCGGCAGGAGTTCTTCTGGAGGAACGGGTTCACGTGAGCGAGATCAACCGCGTCGACGGCGTCGACAGCGAAGCGGCGATCCTGGTGGGCGTGCTGTCGGCCGACCGCCGGCGGGAAACTTCCCCGCTGGAGGAGTTGGAAGGTCTGGCCGAAACGGCGGGCACCCGGGTGGTTGGGCATCTCACGCAGCGGCGCGAGACGCCCGACAAGGCGACCTACCTGGGCCGGGGGAAGGTCGACGAGCTGAAGCGTCTGGTCGACTCGACCGACGCCGATGTGATCCTCTTCGACAACGACCTCACGCCCGCCCAGACGCGGAATCTGGAGAAGGCCCTGGGCATCAAGGTGCTTGATCGCACCGAGCTGATCCTGGACATCTTCGCCAGCCGGGCGCAGACGCACGAGGCCCGGCTGGCCGTCGAGCTGGCCCAGTTGGAATACTCGATGCCGCGCTTGAAGCGAATGTGGACGCACCTCTCGCGGCAGCGCAAGGGCGTGGGGCTTCGCGGGCCGGGCGAGAAGCAGCTGGAGGTCGACCGGCGTCTGGTCGAGAAGCGGATCCGCGACCTGCGTGCGGAACTCGACGCGATTCACCGCCGCAGACAGCGAGAGGTGGCCGCGCGGCGCGAGACGATGACCGTCTCGCTGGTCGGCTACACGAACGCCGGCAAGAGCACCCTGCTGAACGCGCTGACCGGGGCCGACGTGTTCACCCAGGACGCCCTGTTCGCCACGCTCGACACGCGCACCCGGCGCTGGCAGCTCCCCGGCTGGGGGCCGGTTCTGTTGAGCGACACGGTCGGATTCATCCGCGACCTGCCCCACCACTTGATCGCCAGTTTCAAGGCTACGCTCGAGGAGGCCCGGCAGGCCGACCTGCTGCTGCACGTGGCCGATGCTGGCAACCCGGCCGTGAACGATCAGATCGCCGCGGCGTACCACGTGCTGGAAGAGATGGGGATCGAGGCTAAGGATACGCTGCTGGTGATCAACAAGATCGACACCGTGCCCAACCGGGCGCTCGTCGACGCGTTGTTGAATCGTCACCCCAACGCGGTGGCGATCAGCGCGCGAAGCGGCGACGGGTTTGCTCGCCTGGCCACCGCCGTCAGCGAGGCCTTGAGTCGCGGCTTCCTCGACTTGGACATCGAGACGGGCGTCGAGAACGGGCGTCTGATCGCCTATTTGGCCTCCCACGGCGAGATACTCTCCAAACAGTACCAGGACACGCGGGTCGTCGTGCATTGCCGCATCCCCCAGCGCTGCCTCGGCCGAATCAAGGAAGAGGACGCCGAGATTCGTCCTCATCGCAACGAGATCGCCCAGGACACGGCCGGGCCACAGTCGCCATCGTCTGACGCGATCGAAGACGTGGCGTGAGGGAGGGGGAGTAAGGAGAAGGGAGAAGGGAGAAGGGAGAAGGGAGTAGGGAGCATGGAGTGGCGAGTAGAGAGTGGTGAGTCGTGGGTTGACAGCGATGAGTGCGCTTCGCAGGAAGCGCACGCGCGATAACGCCCGGTGCCCCACTCATCGCTCTCCAGCCCCGATCTCCAACCGCGTGCTCCCAACTCCCTTCTCCCCACTCCCTGTTCCCAAGTTCCCACTCCAAGTCATGCCCAAACGCACCATCCAACAGAGCCGCGCGATTGTCACCGGCGCTTCGAGCGGCATCGGGCGCCAGATCGCCCTGGAGCTGGCCCGGCAGGGCGCCGTGCAGGTGTTGACCGCCCGCCGGGAAGAGCGACTTCGTGAATTGGCCGACCAGATCGGCACGCTTGGCCCTCGGGCGGAGATCGTGGTGGGCGACATCACCGAGCCTGCGACCCGCCGGAAGGTCGCCCAGACGGCCGTCTCGCAGCTTGGCGGGCTGGACGTGCTGGTCAACAACGCGGGCATTGGGGCCGTGGGGCTGTTTGAAGATGCCAGCGCCGAGCGCGTCCGGCGGATCATGGAGGTCAACTTCTTCGCCCTGGTCGAGATGACTCGGGCCGCGTTGCCTGCACTGAAAGAAGGCAAGAACCCGATCGTGGTCAACATCGGCTCGGTCTTGGGACATCGCGGGGTCCCCTACCGGAGCGACTACTGCGCGAGCAAATTCGCGGTGCAAGGGTTCAGCGAAGCGATCCGCGCCGAGCTCGGGGCCCACGGGATCGACGTGCTGGTGGTCAGCCCGGGCGCGACGGAGTCGGAGTTTGCCGAGCGGGTGATCGAACACACGGGGGAGCCCGATTGGCCGAACATCGGCCGGGTCAGCGCGGCCGGCGTCGCCCGGCAAACGGTCCGTGCGATCCGCTGCGGCCGGCACGCGGTCATCCCGAACCGCCGCGGCAGGATACTCTACTGGCTGAATCGGATTTCCCCCGGACTGGTGGATCGTGTTACGGCACGCTACGTCGAGCCCCGGTGATCTCCGGTAGCTCGTGGAGACCGCCTCACCGGGCTTTGGGCAGCTCGACGCAGCTTCTCTGAGCGTTGCAGCCGTCATTTCTGCGATATTCGCGACGATCGGCATAATTTGCTCAACGCGCTCCTCTCTCCACCCCGATACGACCAGTGAGCCGTTGCGCCAGGTTTCTGGGATCGCGTCCCGTCGACCACCCCCCAGAATGGCGAGGTCGCTTGCAGTCAAGGATGGGGATCACCCGAGGCGATCGATCGCCACGCGGTCAAGATCTTCATCAGCGGGGGACGGCATTTCGCCCGGCGGGAAGAATGGGAGATTCGAGATGAGAAGATTGGCCGTCTTGCGTCGGACAACCGAGACCCACGGCTGGCAGCAAGCAGTCGTGCCTATCGTTGTAGGGCTGAGTCTCGTCGCGTGGACGTTGGGGACCGGTCCGGCGGTGGCCGAGACGCCACGGTCGGCCCGGATCGTCCAGAACCCGGCTACGACCGTGCGGACTCTGAGCGCCGGTCGGTCGGACGAGCCGGTGAGCGAAGAGATATGGATCCGCTCGGACGTTGGCCCTTCTGCCACCGCGGAACGAGCAAAGCCGAAGGGAGCGGAGACCGAACCGGCCCCGAAAACCCGGGTGAGCTTCAGGGTTTCCCGCCCCTACGATTCGTCCAGAGTCTCGCCCTTGGCCGCGAGGATTCTCAGATTCCGGCCGCCGTCGCCTTCCCCGTCCACGCCGGATGAGTCGGAGAAGCCGCCGAGGGCCGAGAATGCGCCGGCGAAGGGACTGGCGGACGGGGCGAAGGCGGCGTCGCCTTCACCCCCCCCCAAGCCCGTGGCCTCTGAGGCACCGAAGTCTTCTAAGAGCAAGCTTTCCCAAGCCGTCTCGGCACTAAAAGAGAAGTTGCGGGTGGTTCAAACTAATCCTCTATCGAAGCGAGACAGTAAGGTCTCGCCCCCACCAAGCTCCCAAACGGATGAATCCTTGTTCCACACGACGTCGTGGCCGGTGAAGCCCGCCGCCTTGGTGTTCCGGCCCTCGCCCCAGTCGGAGGCGAGCGAGGTCGTGCCCGCCTCGTCCCAAGAATCGCCGCCGGGATTGCAGGTGCCGTCAAACCCGACGGCCGAGCCCGACGTTCAGGCACCGCGGGCGGCCGAACGGCGGTTCCAGGTCGCTCAGTTCCAGGAACCGCTCGACGGGAGCATGACTTCCCGGAACGTTGCGAGCAGAGAGGCCGTGGCTGGGAATGAGAGACCGGTGGAGCAGAAGATGCCGAGCGTTGGCGGCAAGCAGCCGTCGCTCCAGGCCCGATTCGTGAGCCCGGTCACTCGACCGTCGGCTCCGTACCAGCACGAATCGATGCGCCCCCGTGCGGAGTCGGCGAGCACGCCCCGGACCGCCGGCGTGCCGCAGGTGATTCTGCGGGTGAGAGTGGCGGATCTCAACCGCACATGGGCCCCGACGTGGGGGCTTCCGAAACTAGGCTTCTCGCAACGCCCTCCGCTGTTGCGATCCCTGACCGAGGCTGAGCCGAGCCAGGGGCCGATCCTCCTGGATTTGCAGGGCAATGACGAGCTGGAAAGCCAGCTCCAGTCGCTCAAGGAGCATGGGGTGTTGCGGATCCGCAGTGAGCCCACGTTGGTCACGGCGAGCGGCAGTCCGGCCCGGTTTGTCACCGGCACCGGCTCCGGCGAGCTCGTTACCCTCTTGCCCTTGGTCGCCGACCAAGGCGACGTCCTCTTGGAGGTCACGTGCACCTCAAGCGTCCCGTACTTTGAGACAGACGCCGACCAGAACGCCGCCCCGCGCAACGGGCGGCGCCAAATGAAAGTTCGGATACGTCCCGGCCAAACACTGGCGGTCACCGGCCTGGGGCTCGAACCAAGCCAGGACGAGCCGGGGCAACGCCCGAACACGATTGCCCGCGTCTTCGGCCTCCGCAAGCCGAAGGGAAAGCAGCCGGAGACGGTGATCCTCGTTACGCCCGAGTTGGTCGGCTCTCGGCCGGCCAATCCGTCGGCGACCCTGGCCGGCCACACCGCCTCCGTGTCGTCGAAAGAGCGGCCCTGGGTCAAGTCGCCCGAAGACCACGACGTTGCCAAGCCCCAGGGCAAAGGCGAGGTCGCCGAGGCGGACGAAGCCGCCGAGTCGTCGCCCTCAAATCCCTTCGTCAAGCTGTGGCGCATGGCCAAGCGCAAGATGCCACAGGGTAAATCGAGCGAAATCCGCTAGGCCGCCGTAGCCGGCCGGCGGGCGATTCGGATCTCGAGCGAGTCATACCTCGGGCACGGATGGAAAACCCATGCTCCTGCGGGGGCGTGGGCTCGAGCTTTCACGGAAAACGCGAGGGCGCAGGACCCGGCAGTCCGGCGCCCTCGTCGCCTTTCGGGATGTTCTTCCTCCTTCTCTCAACTCGCCAGGAACAGCGGCCTCCCGCTAATCCACCAAGTACAGCCGGATGTTCCGATACTCAATCGGTGCCCCTTCCGACTGAAGCCCGATCCAGCCGGGCACTTCTTCCACGTCGGTGGCCGTGTTCTGCACCTCCCCGTTGACCTTCAGCGTCAGGTCGCCGCCCTTGAGGATAATCTCGTACTCGTTCCACTGGCCTGGGGGCTTCTCGTTGGAGGGCTTCATCTTGGCGGTGTAGCGTCCTTGCGATCGCTCCGGATCGCCCTTCAACGGAAAGCCGTCGATGGTGAAGATGTCGCCCGCGTGTTCGTGGGCCAGTTGGGCCTCGACGCTCTTGGGCCAGACCTTGTCCTCGCCCACGATCCGCAGCAGCACGCCGTTGTTCCCCGGCTTCGACCCTTCGGGCCAACGCCACTCGACCTTGAGCACGTAGTTGGTGTACTTCTTCTCGGTACGGAGGTAGCCGATCGGCCGACCCTCGCAACGCAACAGCCCGTCCCCAGCGCTCCACGTCTCCTCCATCTTGGCGTTCGGCTCTCGCAGATAGTGCGTCCATCCGCCAAGATCCTTCCCATTGAAAAGGGGGACCTCCTTGGGGCACTTCTCCATGGGAATCAGCTTGACGGTGCGGAACTGGATCTGGCCGCCTTCCGACTGAAGGCCGATCTTGCCCGGCACGACGTCCAAGCCGGTCGCCTCGTTCACCTTCTCGCCGTTGACCAGAAGGGTGAGGTCGCCGCCGGTGAGCGTGATTTCGTACTTGTTCCACTCACCGGGCGGCTTCTCGCTGGCCTTGATCTTCCCCACGCCGGCGAAGTCGCCGAGCAACTCGTGGTCCTTGATGACGTGCATCCGATCGGCGTCGCCTTGGACGCTTGCGCCGTAGAACGCCCAGACGTCGCCGGCATCGCCGCTCTTGAGCTGAGCTTCGACGCACTTGGGGAGGAACGAGACCGGGTCGCCGGCGATCCGCAGGAGCACGCCGCTATTGCCCGGCTCCGTGCCCGGGGCCCAGCGCCACTCGACGATCAGCCTGTAGTTGGTGTATTCCTGTTTGGTAAACAGGTACCCGAGCGGTTTCCCCTTGCAGACGAGGAGGCCGTCGCGGACGCTCCAGACGTCGTCCATCTTGACGTTCGCGTCGGCCAGGAAGCAGCCCCAGCCGGCGAGCGACTCGCCGTCAAACAGATCGACGGCCTGGTCACACTTCTCGGCCGCGGCGGCCACGCCGGCCAGACAAACCGCGACCGCCAGCATGGCGGTCATACTTGCGATGCGAGCCATGTTGCGTTCTCCTTGAGAAAACGGAATCGATTTGGACACGGGTACGCCCCCGCCGCGAACGCCGTCACTTCTTGATCGGCAGAATTCGGACGTTGCGGAAGTGGATTTCTTCCCCCTCGGCCGTCAGACAGATCTTGCCCGGGACCACGTCGCAACCGGTCGCCCGGTTGACCTCCTCGCCGTTGATCCGGAGCGTCACCACGTCGCCGTTAGCGATGATCTCGTACCGGTTCCACTCGCCCGGCGGCTTCTCGGCGTCCTTGGTCTTTTTCACGTTGGTCAGCTTGCCGAACTGTGGGTGTTCCAGGGAGTTGGTCCGCTCTTCCGGGCCGGCAAGCCCGTAGCCGTCCAGGCCCCAGAAATCGCCCGCGGCGCCGGCGTTGAGCTGGGCTTCGAGGCTCTTGGGCCAGATCTTGTCTTCGCCGGTCATCCGCACGAGCACGCCGCCCGGGCCCGGCTTCTTCCCCTTCGGCCGGCGCCACTCGAGCTGGAGTACGAAGTTGGTGAAATCCTGCTCGGTGCGGAGATAGCCTTTCGGGCTTCCCTTACAGACGACGACCCCATCCCGGACGAGCCACACATCTTCCATCTTCACGTCGGGCCCCTCGTGGAACGCTTTCCACGCGACGGCCGTGCCTCCGCTGGGCGCGGGTTCGGAGGGGGCGCTTTCGGCGGCCCGGGCCGTCGCAAGCGGAAGAAGCATCAAGGCCGAAAACAGGACGCAGCGGAGCGTGGGACTCATGGTGGGCCTCATCCGTATCAGGGGACAAAAGAGCCTGCGCGGCGCGTGCCGCCGGACCGGTGGCGACACGTCTCCCCAGTCTAGATGGCCGGCACGGCCGATGCAACAGGCGACCGGCACGCCGCCCTAGTCGCTTTTCGGTCCGCGAAAAGACGCTTGTTCGCTCCAGCGAACAACGACACTCATTGAAGCGTCGGTGCTTACCGCTTGCCGAAACACGTGACGCTGCCGTCCTCGCTGGCGAGGTAGAGGCACTCGCGCGCGGCCGCGGCGCCGTTGAACACGGGCGAGGAGGGCACCGTGTGCTCGGCGAGCTTCTCGCCGGAAGTCACGTCGAAGGCGCATACCAGCCCGCCCTTGCGACCCTCGAACGCGCCCAGCGGGTCCTTGGGGTCGACGACGTCGGGCGGACCGGCGACGAACAGGCGCCCGCCGGCGAGCACCATCGCCCGGATGCGCACCCGAATTCGCTCCGCCCAAGCGTTCCGCTCCCCCTTCATATTCTTGGCGAAGAGCAGGTAGCCCTGGCTTCCCGGGGTGAAGAACACCGTGGGATCGAGGCCGCGGAGGCTGTCGAACATCCGCACGCAGTAGACGGCCTGATCGTCGTGGACGACGAGCCGCCCGTAGTTCGATCCCTCGCCGAACGTCCAGGGCACGCGCTTGAAGTAGCTGTCTTCCAGGAAGCCGCTCTTCGTCTGGAGCGAGGGCCGGCGGGCTTCTGTCCGTTCTAGCTCCGCGTCAAACGCGACGGAGCGCATGTAGATGCGGGAGCCATCGCCCATCAAGACGTCGGGGAGCGACCCCATCGGCAGCTTGAAATTCTCTTCGTACGGGCCCGCGGCTTGCTGCGAAAGGCCGCTCGGCTGCGGACGGACGGCCAGCTTGCCGTCGGAATCCATGGCGTAGTCGGGGCCTTCCAGCTTCGTCTGGTGGAGCCGTTGGCCGGTGGCGGCGTCGAGTCCGTAGAGGTAGATCCCGCCGTCGAGTTGGGACGAGCGTCCCGCGGCGAAGTAGACGGTACCGTCCTGGACGAGCACGCTCCCGTGCACGGGCCAGGCCGATTCGAGCTGGCCGAACGCGGCGATCAGCCTTTCCTCGGGCGCTGCACGGAAGCGCCAGGCCATCTGCCCGTCGCCGGCCCGCAGACAGTAGACCCATCCATCCGCCGAGCCGAACAGTAGGGTGCCCTGGTGGTACGTGGGGGGCGAATCGATCCGGGCGCCCGCGGCGAACTCCCATAGCTTGTTGCCGTCCCGGGCATCGAGGCAGGCGACGTGATGCTCGTCGACCAGCGCGACGAACAGCCGGTCGCCCACGACGATCGGCGGCGACGGCTTGCCCCCCACCTTCACGCGCCACAAGGGAGCCGCGTCGTCCGGCACCCGGGTATCGACCGACCCGGTCCGCATCGAGTCGTGGCGGAACGTGGGCCAGTCTTCGGAAGGATGAAGGATGAAGGATGAAGGATGAGTGTTTTGACCGAACGCGGGGCCGCGCTGGAGCCGGGCCGCCTGACTTGCGTCGTCTTGCCCTCGATCCTCCTCCCTTGCCGGGGCCAGCGCGTTCATCCCGTTGAGTTTTTCGTCGATGTAGCACTGGCAGGGGTGGGGCGGGACGTACTGGAGGCCGTTGGCGGGCATCATGCCCACGTGGCAGGTGCCTCGGACCCAGTTGTGCACGGTGTGCTTGCCCTCTTCCAGATCGACGAACTCGGTGCCGCGGCGGCTGGCGAGGATGTACCGGACGGTCGCCTTGTTCCGGTAGCACCGGTGGTGGTGATGGGTCTTGAAGATCGAGCCGAGCGGCACCGCCTTCTTCAGCTCGCCGGTCTTGAGGTCGTACCCGTTGACCGTCAAGGGCCAGAGCTCGCGCTGCTTCCTGGTACGTCCGATGTCGAAAAACCCCTCTTCGAGCTCGGCGCTCCAGGTCCAGACCAGGTTGCCGATGACGAACACCTCCTTCCACTCGTACCAGAGATGGCCGATGTATTTCTTCGGCTGGCTCCAGAGCAACTCGCCCGAGTCGGCGTCGAATGCCGCGAGCTGGCTGGGGCTGGCGTGCAGCACGACGCCGTCGCGGGCGATCATCGTTCCGTTCCACAGGTTCCCCTGCGACTGGATGCCGCCGGCCGTCTTGTCGGCGTCGGCCAGCGGGAACGAGGACCGCCATTTCTCGTCGCCGGTGCGGAAGTCGAGGCAGACGATCTCCGATCCGTCGATCAAAGCCACCACCCGGCCGTCGGTGGCCGTGTTCAGCGAGGGATCGAGCTTGGGGGGCGTGATGCCGCCGTGCATCTCCTTCCAACGGATGTAATCGACCGTGGTGCCGCGGTACGCCTTGTCGGTGATCCAGAGGCGCTTGCCGGTCGCGGCATCGACGGCCATGACCTTGACCTGGTCGTCGACGAGGACGGAGAGAATCAGTGTGCCATCGGTGTAAAGAATCTCGTTGGTCCGCTCTGTTCCGGCGTAGGTCTGGAGGATCTCGCCGGTTCTCGCATCCAGCTCAGTGACGGGCGCCTGATAGCCGAGCGTGACGTACACCTTGTCGCCCTCGGCCACGAGCCGCTTCTGGATGTTCAGCGGGATGTCGCCGGGCCGGGCGGTGAACCACGAGCTTTTCCACTCGCGCCAGCCCCACCGGCGGATCGGCACCTTCCAGAGGAGCACGCCGTTGAACGCGTCGCGGGCCACGAGGAACCACTTGTCGGGGAGCGGGTGCTGGCCCGTCAGACTGATCGGCGCTTCGTCCACGATGGCAAACAGCCGGCCGCGGGCCGTGACCAGCGTGCTCACGCTCGAATCGGTCTCGTGCGACCGCAGCCACATGGGGCCGGAGATCCACCGGTAGTGTCGCGGCGGGCCGACCACCCGGTCCTGGGCCACCGGGTTGCCGTCCGGCCCGTGCAGGTAGTGCGTCCACTCGTCGATGTCCGCCGGCCACGGTTTCCGGAAACGGACCCAGGTGCCGCCCGTCTTGTTGACCGAGAGATCCTCGACTCCCATCGAGCGGAGCTTCGCCGTCAGCCCTTCGATCCACGCGGGCGACTGGTCGGAGGTCGACGACGTGCCGAGATACGCCGAGCCGAGCGGAGCGAGCACGCGGAGCACCTCGTCCGGCGAAAGCCCGACCTTGGCCAGAGCCGGGTAGGAGTCGACGACCACGACGTTCACGAGGCTCTCGGCATAGGGAAGCCGTCCGTCGTCGAGCACGCCGGCCGACACGGTTCCGTACGTGCCCCGGGAGCGGATGGCCTTGCGCATCGCGTCGCGTGCCTCGGCATCCATGGCCAGGCACTGGACCACGAAGCTGCCCTGCTTGGCCAGGGCCGTCGCCAAGTCGGCGTCGCGGGCGCCCACCACGGCGCAGATCCCGCCGGGCACGCCGCTGAATTGCACGATTTCTGCCGCCGTTTCCAGCGGCCCGGTGCTTGTCCCAACTACACTTTGGGCCGAAGCGCTCGCCAGCCCGGCAGACGCAAGGGCCGCCACGAGCAAAGCGCCGACGCAGCGATGGTTCGACAGGATTCGGTTCATCGTTCCTCCGTCACTCCTATGGTTTCGGGCAACACTGCTCGGCGATATCCTCTTCGCCGAGAGCCGCGTGGTAGGCCTTCACTTCGTCGATGATCCCCTGGAACGGATCGGTGATTTCCGCCGGGCTGTTGGCCGTGTCGAAGCCGATCTCCATCCCCTGGCCGCAGTTGCCGGGGATGTAGCCGGGCGTCTTCTCCGTGGCCGCGAGCTTGCCGTTCACGTAGAGCTCGACGCGATCCTCCTTGACGACTCCCGCCAAATGGACCCAATCGCCGACCACGTTCTCCTTGCCCGCGGCAATGTGGGCCGGGCCCTCCTCCTCGCGGTGGATGCCGAATTTGGCCACGCCGTCCATGAGGTAGAGGGAGAAGCCGCAGAACGCGCCGCCCCGGGCAACGACCACGCCGCTGGGCGCGTCCGACTTGACCCACGCCATAAACGTCAGCGGCCTCATCACGATTGGGAGTCCTGCCGGCTGGCCCAGCTCGATGTACTTGCCTGGTCCGAATCGCAGGGCAGAGCCGACTTTCCCTTCGACGGGCGTACACCCTCGGATCTCGCCATCGTTGCCGTGGCCCGTCGTGTCCTTGGCGACGTCCGCGGTTTGGTCGTCGAAGCTCCAATGGGCCACGAGGTCCTTTTC
The DNA here is from genome assembly GCA_964505295.1 of uncultured Planctomycetaceae bacterium. Taxonomy (GTDB): domain Bacteria; phylum Planctomycetota; class Planctomycetia; order Pirellulales; family Thermoguttaceae; genus DATKZH01. The sequence continues at coordinate 606 of CAZDHR010000215.1, read as the reverse complement.
CGCGGACATCTGAAACAGGGCCTCCGCCGCGGCCTCGCGCACCGAGGCGTCTTGCTCCCGAGCCACCAGGTCCTCCAGCGGCTTCTTGGCCCGGTCGTCTCCGAGATCGAGCAAGGCCCCGATCGCCGCGCGGCGCACGCCGGGGTCTTGGTCCGTCAAGGCGGCGAGGAGCGGATCAACGGCCGCGGCGTCGCGAAGCTGGGCCAGCGCGCCCACCGCACGCTTCCGCACGTCGGCCGCGGGATCGTCGAGCAACGCGGCCAGAGGACCGGCGGCGCGCGAGGCTCCCAGATGCCGCAGGAGCCAGACGACGTGCGCGGCGTCGGCCCTCGGGTCCTTCAAGGCCGAGACGAGCAGCCCGGCGATCTTCGGGTCGCCGATCTCGCGCAACGCCCAGGCGGCCTGATCGCGCACGCACCACGCCGGGTCGCCCAGGGCACGCAACAGCGGGCCGGTCGCCTTCGGGTCCTTGATCTCTCCGAGCGCATACGCGGCGTAGAGCCGGACGTTCATCTCACGGTCGTCGAGCGACTCCGCCAGCGGCGCGGTCGCCCGGGCGTCCTTGATAAACCCCAGGGCCTTGGCCGCCTCGCGCCGCACCTCTTT